>JBDIBD010000008.1:0-29737 GCA_039812725.1 Vicinamibacteria bacterium
GCGGTTCGGTCAGCTCACCCAGGTAGCTGTCCTGGCTGAGGAAGCGTCCGAGTTCGGGATCGAAGTATCTGGCTTTGGCGTAGTAGAGGTTGGTTTCGGTATCGAAGTAGTGTCCGGTGAAGCCCAGCCGGTTCTTCTGGCCCTGGAGATCTTCCGGGAAGCGGGGGTTGCCCCAGGCGTCCCACCGGAATGAAGCCACAGCCGAGCCGGCTTCGTCCGTCTGCGTCGTGACCGAGCCCAACCCGTCCACGTGGAAGTACCGGCGGCCTTCGCTGGACCTCACGACGCTCAGCAGGCTGTCGCCGCCCCACTCGTAGCGCGCGACCTCCGTGCCGAGCTCGGAGAACTCGGCCAGGATGCTGTCGCCGTCGTACAGGTAGTCCAGGACTCCGTCGTCGCCGACCTTCTTGACGCGCCGCCCCTGCCAGTCGTTCTGGAAGCGAGCCAGGACCATGGTCGTCACCACCGGCGGGCTCGGGGGCTGGCCGTCGGACGCCGGCGGGCCCGGCGTCGTCACCATCCGCAGGACCTCGACGAGCTGGTCTTTCAGGTCGTAACGGAACGAGGAGGCGACGTTGTTCTGAGGGTCGTCGGGGTTGGTCGTTTGCCTGGCCAGATTCCCGTTCCGGTCGTAATCGAAAGCGACAGTCCGTGTCGGGTCGAGGTGGTCGACGAGACGGCCCAGGCGATTGAGGTCGTCGAAACTCCCGGTCCGGGACGACAGGATCGTGTTGTCGCCAATTCTCGTCACGGCCTCGCCGACGCGGTTTCCGACGAGGTCGTACGTGTACGTCACCAGGCGTCCGGATGGGTTCGCGGGGTCGGCCGGGTACCTGACAGTCTCGAGGCGGTTGAGTCGGTCGTAGGTGTAGTTGGTCTCCTCCCAGCGTCCGGCGACGTACTCGGCCTGCCGGTGGCGGTTGCCGTTCTCGAAGTAGTCGTAGTCGTACAAGGTCAGGAGGGCCGCGCCGGCCTTGGTCTCGACGGTGTCGACGCGATCCGCGAGGTCGTACGTCAACTCAGTCGTCACGCCGTTCGGGCGCGTGACCTTCTTGAGAAGGGAGTCGGGCCAGTAGCCGTAGACCGTGGCGCCATGCGGAGTCGTGGCCTTCCAGAGGCGCCCGAGGGCGTCGTAGTCGTACGTGGTCGTATTCCCCAGCGTCTTGACTTCGCGCCGGCTGCCGTTCGGCCAGTAGGCGTACTCGACCGTTCGCTCACCCGCGTCCGGCAGGGTCACGCTCACGGAGCGGAGCCGGTCGAGCCGATCGTAGCCCATCTGCGTGAGGAAGGTCTCGGTTCCCGCCAGGCCGTCGCCGGAGACGCTCTCCTTGACCTTCTTCAGGTTGCCGTTGTCGTCGAACTCCTCGAAGTCGACCTGGCTGGTGTAGCGCCAGGGAACGTACCCACCGCCCGAGGCCGGAGCGAGGCTCCAAGTCCGGGGTCGGCGGGCCTGGTCGTAGGTGCTCGTGACCACCTGCCCCTTCGGGTCCGTGACCTTCTCCACCGTGTCGTCGGGGTAGTAGTCGAAGTGCCAGGCGAGGTTGCCCTGCTGCCCCGTCGAGTACTGGATACGGTCCTTCTCGCGGTTCAGCAGGTCGTACTGTGACTCCGTCGTGTTGCCCCTGGCGTCGTGCCTGAAGCGCAGGTTGCGGTTCTTGTCGTACGCGTACCACGTCGTGGGAACGCCGGCGGCAACCTGTGGCTGCACCACTTTGGTGAGCTTGCCGATCTCGTCGAAGTAGAACAGCGTGTCGCGTTGGGACGGCTCGGTCCGGCGGGTGAGGTTGCCCTCGGGGTCGTACCCCATCGTCCACTCGACGCCGGCGCCGTCCTTCTCGCTGATCCGGCGGTCGAGGACGTCGTAGCCGTACTGGCGGGAGGGCTGCGCGGGTGTCGAGCGCGGGTCGATCTCCTTGATCAGGTTCCCGTTGAGGTCGTACTCGTACTTCGTGGACTGCTCGGCCCCCGACTCGAAGCCGTCGACGCGCTCGCTGAGGCGGTTGGCAGCATCGTACTTGAAGCGGGTACGGTGGCGGACGTCGCTCGCGCCTGCGTCCGTCGCCTCGACCTTGTTGCCGAGATTGTCCCAGCGGTTGGCCTCGAGCTCGATCTCTTCGCGCACGACTGACACCACTCGGCCCAGGCCGTCGAGACGCCGCGTGGTCGGGATCTGGTTGCCGTCGGTCACGACCTCGGTGAGGTCGCCATCGCGGTAGTCGGTGCTGACCGTCTCGTTCTCGGCGTTCTTCGTGGTCGCTAGCCGGTGCAGGGCGTCGTACGTGAACTCGGTCCTATTGCCCTTGCGGTCCGTGAAGCTCCGCTTGTCGACACCGTCCCATGTGATGACTTCCTGGCCGTCGATCGGGTACTGGACGAGACGCGGCCGGTGGAGCCGGTCGAAGGTGGTGGTGGTCTCGATGCCGTTCGCGTCGCGGACGATCTCCTGTCGCAGCGCGTCCTCGTATCGGGTGCCTCGGCTCCAGTCCTGGCTGGAGGCCGCCCAGTAGTTCCAAGTGCTCGACGGCGTGCCGCCCTGCACCGTCTCGCTGAGCAGCCGTCCGAGACCGTCGTACTCGTACTTGGTGAGGGCGCCACGCCGATCGGTCCTGCTGTCGACCAGGCCCTCGTCCGACACGTAGTCGGAGTGGGTCCGGCGCCCCAGCGCGTCCTCGCCTTCCACCACTCGCCCCAGGCCGTCACGGTAGACGCGCGTGAAGCGCCCCTCCGGCCGTCGCTCCTCACGCACCTCTCCCAGGCTGTCGTAGAAGTACTGGGTGGTCTGGGCCTGCTGTGTGTCGGGCGCGAGCGTGCGGCTCCGCAGGCGGCCCCGGTCGAGGACCTGCCGCGCCGTCACGGTCGTGATGTCGGGCCCCTCGCCCGTGCGCAGCTCCGTGAGCGTCTCGCCGCTGCCGTCGCCGGCGAGGGCGTAGGTCCAGCTCGTCCTGTAGGCTGCCGCCGGAGCCTTGGTCAGCTCCACGGTCTCCGTGACCCGGCGGCCCAGCGCGTCGAAGGTTCGAGTCCGGGTGACGCCGCGCGTGGGGTCGACCTCGCTGGCGGGCTCGGTCAACGAGCCGGTCCGCGAGTCGTCGGCGTAGTCGAAGTTGGTGATCTGGTCCTTCGCGTTTCGGACCCAGTCGACGCGGTCGAGCGCGTCGTAGTGGGCCTTTGTGACGTGCCCGGTAGCGTCGCGCACGAGGGTGCGGTTGCCGACCTTGTCGTACTCGTAGTCCTCGAAGTACGGGCTCCCGGCCTCGTTCGTCTCGGGCAGGAGCTTCCTGGTGACACGGTAGAGCCCGTCGTACCGGTACTCCGTGCGGCTGCCGAACAGGTCCACGTCGGCGAGCCTGCGGATCGGGTCGTACTCGTGCTGCTCCGGAACGAAGGCGCGGCCGCCGTAGCTGACCGTCAGCTTCTTCAGCCGGTCGAGGCCGTCGTACTGGAGCTCGCGCTCGACGCCCCGGGCCGTCTTCTCCCACCTGAGGTTGCCGTGGCCGTCGTACTTGCGCTCGCTCTCGAGGGGGTCGCCGCCCGCCAGCGTCTTGCGGACCTTCGCGACGCGGTTGCGCCCGTCGAGGTCGTAGAGCACCGTCAGGCCGGCGGCGTTGGCCTCGCTCTGGAGCTGGCCCATCGGGTGGTAGGTGCGGGCGACGCGGGGCTCGGGGAGGCCCTCGCCCTGGCCCAGGCAGGCCCAGCAGGGCCACTCGTAGCGCACGCGGTCCTGGCCGTCATAGACCAGCTTGCGTGAGGCCTGTGGGCTCTGCTGGAGCGTCAGGCGGCCTCGCTCGTCGTAGTCACGGACCTCGTCGCCGCCCGCCTCGCGCACGACCCGCTTCGGGAGGCCGAACGGGTTGGTCCCCGTCTCCTCGTACTTGGTCTCGACACCGCGGGGGTCGACCTCCCTGACCAGGGCGCCGCTGTCCGGGGCGTAGCCGTAGACCCACGAGGGCCGGACCTGCTCGCCTCCCTGTTTGACCACGCGGCTGGTCACGTCGCCCTTGCCGTCCACCACCTGGACCGTCTCGCGCCCCTCGGCGTCGACGTGACTCGTGAGCTGGTTGAAGCGCTCGTCGTAGGTCCAGGTCTGCTGGACCGTTCCCAGCGGCGCCGGCAGGTTCTCGACCGACTCGCGGTTGCGGTTGCCCCGGGCGTCGTAGCCGTAGCTGGTGCGCCGGTTGAGGTGGTCGATCTCCGCCTTCTTGCGCTGGGTCTCCTCGTACCACTCGATAGTCGTCCGGCGCTCGTCGTCGGTCCCGGCTGCCTCGGTCAGCGACGTGACGTTGCCGTGCTCGTTGTAGACGTAGACCGTGTTCACGCCGCGCGGGCTGGCGACGGTGGTCTTCCGCTGCGCGAAGTCGAACCCGAAGGTCGTGGCCTCGTCCACGCCGTCCGAGCCCGTCCGGTGGATCTCCTTGACGACGGTCTCGTTCCAAGGCGCCTGTCCCGCCTGGGGCTGGCCGTAGAGGACCTCCTCGACGTTCCCGTTGGGGTCAGTGACGCGCCACAACAAGTGCGCGTCGCCGCCCTGGCTGGGCAGGTAGTCGTACTTCCAGACCTGCGCCGGGGCGGCGGGTTGGCCAGGGAGATTGGCCCCGCTGCGCACGACGCGCGCCAGGTTGCCCTGCTCGTCGTACTCGTAGTTGACGACGTGGCGCGTGGTCGGCGAGTCGACCTGGACCACCCGGTAGAACTCGGCGAACTTCTGGTAACGGAAGACCAGGCGGGGCCCGAGGGCGTGGCTGTGGCGCACCTCGCTCAGGCGCCCGCGGGCGTCGTAGCTGTAGAGCAGCTTGACGCCGTGGGGCTCGCCCTCGCTGCGCAGGAGGAAGACGCCCGGCTCGCCGTAGACCGTGGTCAGCTCCTCGAAGACCCGCTGGCGGCCGCCCAGGGTGGTGTACGTGAAGCGATACCTCGGCCGCTGGGGCGTCCCGCCCTCGATCGGCTGGCGCTCGAGCTTCTCGAAGCGTCCCGCCGGCGCCTTCAGGGTCTCGCTCCCCGGCTCGCCCTGCAGATCGAAGACGGACTTGTCGCCGTTGGCGAGCGTGAGCGCGAAGCGCGGCTTGCCTCCCGCCTGGACCGGCGCGAGCTGCTCGATCCGGCCGCCGAACGGAAAGGACCAGCCGGCTCCCAGGGGCGAGTCCTCCCCCAACCCGCTGGAAGAGTAGCTTCGCGTCATCGTCAATGGGAACTGGAGGGTGTCGAGCTCGAAGTCGGAGTAGCTGCGCAGCAGGTAGCCCGACGAGACCGAGACGCCGTCGGGGGTGACGTGCGAGCCCACCGGCCGGTACTCGCGGTTGACCAGGTCGGTGAGGATGCGCCCCGCGGCCGCGGCGGGCTCGACGCCCGGGGTGACAGCCTCGGCCCGCAGCTCGAAGCCCTTGTCCACGCGCTCCAGGCCGAGCGAGTTGCCGGGGACGTGGATGAAGTGGATGCCGCGTGGGAGCTCGCGGCCCTCGATCGGCGCAGCGCTCTCGTCGGCGTCGAGCCGCGCGGCCCTCGGCTGGCCCTCCACGCGCCACGTGACGCGGGCCTGGCGGCCCAGGGTGAAGACCACGTGGCCGTCCTTGTAGGCCTTGGCGTGCCCCTGCTCGTCGAGCTCCTGCGGCAGCACCAGCCGCCGGGTCTTCAGGTCGAGCAGCCGGGCGCTGGCGTCGATCTGGGTCGTGCGCAGTCCCCCGTCGGAGGAGGTGCCGCCGTACGGGGCGAACTGGGTCGAAAACAGCTCGCCTTCCTCGCCCCAGGCCAGGCGGCTGCCGATCCCCTCGACCACGCCCAGCACCTGGGGCTGCGACGGGCTCGTGAGGGAGACGAAGACGGCGCCACCAGTGCGGCGGCCGACGACCGCCAGGTCACCGCGCACGGCGATGTCCTCCGGTCCGCCGGAGGGGCCCAGGTCGAGCACGCGCAGGACCTGGGGGCTGGTCGGCGTGGCCATGTCGAGCACGGCCAGGAGATCGCGCGCCGCGCCGTTCACGACGCCGGCCCCGGCCACCAGGACCAGCCGGCTCGAGCCGGCGCGGGCGAAGGCCACGGCGGCGCCGCTCCTCAGCTCCGGCGTCCCCTGGGCGGGATCGGCGATCTCTAGGAGGGTCTTGAGAACCCCCTGGGGCTCTGGGGGCTCGGGGCTGCCAGCGGTGCTGCCCGACGGGTCGACCACCCAGAGCGGCTTCTCTCCGGTGACGGCCACGAGGGCCAGCGACTGGCCGTCGACCTCGAACGCGTCCACGTCGAGGTCGGCGTAGAGGCCCGCCCGCTGGGGGTTGCTCCGGCTGCGCAGCGGGAGCGTGTTGACCACCGCCTGGCCGCCGAAGCCCGCCCCGTCGGTGTTGATCAGCCTCAGGATCTCGTTCTGGTCGGCCTGCGAGCCGACCGCGTCGGCGGCCAGGCGCAGGTCCACGACCTGCAGCCCCTTGCGCGAGGTGGCGCTGTAGAGCCGCCCGTCGAAGTAGGCCACCCGCGAGATGAAGCCGTCGGCGGCGCTGCCCGCCACCGTGGCCGCCGCCAGGATCGGCAGGGGGGTGACGGGATCGAAGTCCCGCGAGGCGTCGAGCACCAGCAGCGACGAAGGCTTGGAGCGGGCGCCCGGACCGGTGGCCACCACCACCACTCGCTCGTTCGACTCGAAGGGCGCCTGGCGCGAGAAGCCCAGCAGGTCGACCGGGCGAGGGGCCCAGGACGGCCGTCCCCTCAGCAGGTCGGGCAGCAGCGCGTCGGTGATGTCGTACTGGTACAAGACCGTGTTGAGCAGGTACTGCGACGTGGCCAGGTAGGCCCGGTTGCCGATCACCGCCAGGCCCGGGGAGTTGGGCTGGTCCCCGCCCGGCGGCGGCGTGGTCATGGGCTCGGCCGTGGCGAAGCCGGAGACGTACGGCTCGACGGGCTGGGGCGTCGGGTTCCCCTGGGCGTCGACGTCGATGTCCACGATCGGGCTGCCGACGCGGAGCCGGAAGGGCGAGCCGAAGGCCAGGGCCTGCGTCGGGCGGAGGGTCAGGGCCGTGATCTTGGTGGCGGGGCCAATCTCCGCGTCGGTGAGGGGCCGCGCCGCCAGCGTGGGGTCGTTGTCCTCGAAGCCGATGCCGAAGAGCCGCACCTCGACGGGCTCCTCCTCCCCGTTGGGCCCGACCTTCAAGAGCCGCACACCGGCCCGCACGTTCGTGACCGGCTCGCTGAAGACGACCTGCGGTGTGACCGAGACGCTGACCTCACCGGCACCGTCCACTGGTGAGGTGCGGGCCGAGATCACCTTCGGGCGCCCCTCGACCGGCACGCTCGAGCCGCCCGCGCCGAGCACCAGGATCGTGGTGCTCTTGCGGATGGGCTGCCCGAAGGGCGGCAGCAGCGTGGCCTCGATGGTCAGCGGGCCCACGGCGCCGGGGACCTGCTCGGCGGTCGCGTAGTGGACGCGCTGCGCGACCTCGGGCCAGGTGTCGGCCGAGACCGGCTGCGGCAGGCCGCCGATCTCGAGGGTCGGCGGCGACTGGCCCGGGACGGGCTCGGCCACCAATTGCACCCCGACCACGTACGGCTGGCCGAGTTCGACCACTCCGTCGGCCTCGACGCGCTCGCGCAGCGGCGGGCCGTTCGGGTTCTGGGGATCGGGGCGCTCGACGATGCGGAACAGCTGGAGCGTGAAGCCCACCGGCGCGGGCGGCGCCTCCTCGGCCGGGAAGGTGATGTTGCCCTCGGCCACGTGCGGGTAGAAGCGCAGCAGCGGCGGCAGCGCCTCGGGGTTGACCACCTCGTGCGCCACCGCGCTCTGGATCTTGGTCCCCTGGATCGCCGCCACCGACTGCGGGCCACCGCTGTACCGGTCGTCCCAGAAGGTGAAGACGCCGTCCTTGCCGGTGATGGCGAAGTGGGCCAGCCGGGCGCCGGGGTTGCCCACCTCCGGCACGCCCAGACCGTCGGCGCGAGCCACGGTCACGCCCGCCACGGGCGTGTAGCTCGGCTGCGAGCCGGGGTCCGTCCAGGCGGCCTGATAGACCCGCCCCGTCACCACGCCCAGCCGGGCCCGCCCAGGGGCGATCTGGTCGTAGGTCCACATCAGGATCGAGATGGCGGAACTCACGGGTGCGACCGCCAGCGCTCCGGTGGCTGAGAGCCCGGCCATGTGGGCCACGTAGCCTTCGAAGGGCGGCGAGGCGGTGACCACCTTGTCGCCCTGGACGGAGGCCTGGTCGACCGTCAGGTAGAAAACCGCCCCGTCGGCCCGCTCGACCTTCTGCAGCACGAAGTAGAAGGCCCCGTCGGGGGCGTCGGCGGGCTTCGGGAAGGCCAGCGCCGCCTCCTTCGCGAAGGCGCGCACGGCGTCGTCGGGGGAAGTGACGCGCATCGCCGCGCCGAAGCGCGCCAGGGGCTGACCCTGGTCGTCGAGGCCCAGGGCCGGGAACTCCTCGGGGGGGATCGCGTCGGGGCCGAGCGGCTCGATCCGGAGCGTCACGCCCTGGGCGACGGCGCCGTCGGGGACGCGGATCTCGTATCCGCCGGCGCCCCGCACCGTGCCGCCCGCCGGGCCGATGCCGGTGGTGCCGTCGGGGGCCACGTACTCGCTGCGCTCGAAGGCGAAGGTGTTGCCCTGGGGATCGGTGACGGTGACGAGCAGGCGGTCGGAGACGGAAGCCCGGATCTGGAACGGCGCCAGCTCGCCGTCGTTGCCTGCCTGCAGGACCGTTGGATCGCCGTTGGCCGTGTTGAGGATCGAGATCTCGCTGAGCGGCGCGAAGGTCCCCGGGGGGGCCTCGACCGTCACCCAGCCGTTCTCGGGATAGGAGAAGGCCAGCAGGCTGAAGTCGTACGTCGGCGGCGTGTCGGCCCGCGTGGTGAAGCGGGCCGCCGGCACGGGCACCGGCTCGCCCTGGGCGTCGCGCAGCCCCGAGACCTGCAGCTCGTACGTGGTCGAGTGCGCCAGGCCCCCGTCGGCCAGCAGCGACAGGGTACGCCCCGAGGCGCTCAGCACGGGCCGCAGCGCCAGCGTCTCCGTGGCACCGACGGTGGCGAGCACCGCCGACAGGTCCGGCAGCGAGCCCGGGTCGAGCGGGGCCGAGGCCAGCAGCTGCACCTGGGCGTTGACCGCCACACCGACGGCCCCGTCGGCCGGGCTCACGGTCAAGGCTGTGGCCGCGGGCAGCAGCTCGAGATCCTGAGCTGTGGCCTGCCCCGCCGCCACCTGCACGTCGACGCTGCGCGCCAGCGGCGTCCCCGGCACGCGGCCGGTCACGGTGGCCGGGCCGGCTGCGGCCAGGAGCGCGTAGGCGCCGTCGGCTCCGGCCAGGGCCACGAACGGCAGGCGGTCCGAGCTCACCACGGCGGCCACGGGGGCGCCCGCGGCCCGGGTCAGGCCGCCCACCACGCCGGCCTCCGACGACAGCCGATAGAAGACGTGCCGGCCGCCGCTCCGCAGCCCCGCCAGTCCGGGGCCGGGGGTGGTCGTGACCACGTCGCCGCTGCGCACGGCCCAGGCCACGCCGGCCACTCGCGGCACTCCGGCCACGCGCTCCACGCGGGCGAGCACGTACGCCCCGCCGGGCGCGACGCCCGTGGCGTCGTGCTGGAGCTCTGCGGGCAAGGCCAGCGTTCGTCCGGCCAGGTCCACCAGCACCTCGCCGAACGGCTGCCAGTCGGGGGACGAAGGCAGGTAGCCGGACAGCGGCACCGACTCGAGCGTCACCGCCGTGTTCTCGGGCAGCGCGCCCGCGGGAATCGAGAGCCGCGCGGGGCCGGACGCGACCACCACGGCCTGGTTGCCGCCGGCCGTCCCGCGCACGTCCTCGCGCCCGGAGAGCACGTCGAGGTGCACGCGGCCGCGCACCAGCTCGGCGGTCGAGTAGCTGCGCGACGGCGTCAGCGGCAGCTCGCCTTCCAGGGTCGGCACGCCGCCCGCGGGGGACTCGAGCGCCTGCAGCGTGCCCCGGTAGAGGAGGAGATCCTGTCGCCGCTTCTCCGTCGATGCCGGCGGGCCGCCGGACAACTCGTAGAACTCCTCGACCTCCGTCTGCACGACCGTCCCCGAGGGGAGCGGCTCCGGGCTCGTGACCAGCGCGCGCCCGCGTGCGGTACCCCCGCCGGGCGGCAGCGTCGGAGGCACGACGGTGCCGTCGCTGGCCGCCGCGGCCGGGATCTCGCGCACCTGCACGCCACCCAGCGGCTCGCCCACCACCGGCGGCGCGGGGGCCTGCGGCCCCTGGTCGGCGCTCACGAGGGCGAAGTCGCCAGTGCCGGGCAGCAGCGTGACGAGTGCGCCATCGGCGTCGGCGGCCAGGCCCGCCTGGCGCGCGACCCAGGCGTGCAGGGCCGGCCGGAGCTCGGCCAGGGCCAGGGCGCCCTGCGGCAGGCCCGTGACCCGCAGGACGGGCGAGGCGTTCCAAGTCAACCCCTCGGGATCGAGCCGCAAGGCCACGATCGGGCTCCACCCGAGCGGCAGCAGGGCCGGCAGGCCCTGGGGTGTGAGAACCGTGAGCCTCAGCTCCTCCGTCCCGACCAGTGCGCCGGCAGGGACCTCCACCTCGACACGCGCGGGCGGGGCCCCGGCGGGCGCTCCCAGCGGGCGCGTCAGGTCGGCGCCGAGCAGGCCTCCGCCTGGCCCCACCGCGACCGGCTCGGCCAGCGGCGTCAGGCGGGCGTCTACAGGCACGACGCCGCTGCCCGAGGCCAGCCGCACGCTGCGCTCGACCCGGGTCAGGCCGTCCTTCTCGGCCTGCAGCGTGGCGGTGGCGTCCACGGCGTGGAAGCTGTAGCGCCCGCGGTCGTCGGTCGCCTCGGGGGCGGCGGCGCTGCCGAGCAGCCGCACGCTGGCCCCTTCGAGCGGCAGCCCGGTGCGGTCGGACAGCACCTGCCCCGTCACGACGCCGTCGGCCACGACGCGCAGCCCACGCGCGGCGCGGCCGGAGTTGCCGGCCGTGTCGAAGGCCTCCGCCTCGAGCAGCAGCGTCTCACCCGGCTCCGCGCCGGCGGGGACCGCCACCTGGACCTCGAACGGCGGCGCGGCCAGGGTCGCGATCACCTGGCCTTGAAGGCTGAAGGCCACGCGGTCGAGGGCGCGCTCGTCGCTGGCCGTGGCCTGGGCCGTCACGGGCACGCCCGCCACGATGCGCTCGGGGGCCTGGAGGGCCACCTGCGGCGGCGTCGAGTCGCGCGTGACCAGGACCTGCCGCTGGCCCGCGCGCCCGAGGCTGTCGCGGGCCAGCGCCACGAGCGTGTTGTCGCCCTCCGCGAGCGGCACGCTGGCCGCCACCCACGGCCGGGGCCCGCTGCCCGTCCCCAGCGTGGCCACGACGCCGTTGACCTCGACCGACGCGAGCTGGGCGTCCTCGGCCGTGCCGCGCACCGTGGCCTGCGCCTCGCGGGTCAGGCTGCCGTCGGAGGGCTCACTGATCGAGACGCTCGGCGCGAGCTGGTCGAGGAGGAAGCGGCGCTCGACGGTCGAGGGGTTGCCGGCCGCGTCCGTGGCCGTCACCACGACGAGGTTCTCCCCTTCCGAGAGGCCGGAGCGCTGCAGGCTCCAGGCCAGCCCGTTGATCGTCGCGGCCTGGCCGTCCACCCCGACGGTCACCGCGGTGGCATCCTGGACGGTGCCAGCCAGGAGCACCGGCTCGGCGCCGAGCAGCGCTCCCTCCGGCGGGCTGGCGACGGACAGGGCGGGCGGCGTGCGATCGACGACCAGCGCGACCGAGGACTGCGCGGCGTTGCCGACCGCGTCGACGGCGACGATCGCGATCGTGCGCGGCCCCTCGTCGGGCAGGGCCACGTCCGTCGAGAACTGTCCGCCCGCCACGGGCACGGCCGCGCCGTCCACGTGCAGCGTCACGTCGGAGCCGTCGGTGACGCTCCCGGCCACGTTCACGGAGGCTGCGCGAGTCACGGTCCCGGGCGCCGGCTGCGCCAGCGCGATCAGCGGGGCCTGGCCGTCGACCGTGACGTCGGTCTCGGCCGAGGTCGTGTTGCCGGCCGCGTCGCGGGCCTCGGCCTGGACGTGCAGCGGCCCGTCCCCGGCCAGCACGGAGGCCTCGAACTGCCCGCCGGCCACCAGCGCCGACTGCCCGTTGACCGTGACCGTGAAAGGCGCCGCGTCCGCGGCCTGCCCGGTCACGCGCACCTGCGGCCCGCGCACGATCGCCCCGGCGGCCGGCGAGGTGATCGTGAGCGCGGGCGCGACGCGGTCGACTCGCAGGGTGACGGTCGCGCGCCCCACGTGGCCGGCGGCGTCGGTGGCTGCGGCCTCCAGGGTGACCTCGGGACCGGCGCCCACGGGGACGCCCTGCGCCACGAAGGACGAGTACTCCACCCGGGCGGGCAGGCCTGCGACCGTGACGCCGACGAGGTTGGCGTCGACCGCCTCGCCGTTCACGTCGACCTGCGTCTCGCGTACCCACTCGCCGTTGCCGGGCTCCAGGATGGTCACCTGGGGAGGCTGACTGTCGACCGTGAAGTCGCTGCGCGCCGAGGCCGGGTGCCCGGCCTGGTCGCTGATGCTGGCCGTCACGCTCGCGGGCCCGTCAGGCAAGGCGGCCGACGCGGGCAGCGTGGCCACGGCCTCGGCGGGCCCCACGCTGAACAGCGCCGTCCGGTCCACGCCGCCGACCAGGATGCGCAGGCTCGCCAGGTCGAGCGCGCGGTCGTCGGAGTAGGCCACTCTCACCGTCGGCGTGGAGCTCGCCACGAAGCTCGCCGGCGCGGGCTCGGCCACGGCGACCTGCGGCGGGGTGGTATCGCCTCCGCCGCTCTCACCGCAGATCTCGAGCGTCAAGTACGAGCCCGGGGCGCTGGCCAGCCTCACCCGCAGCGCGCTCTGCGGCCGCTGCAGGCTCACCGTCTTCCAGACGAAGCCGGTGTTCTGATTGAGGTCCGAGGGGCCGACCACGACGGCCCCGTCGACCCGCACCTCGGCTGAGCTGACGCGGTCCTTTCCGTCGGGGCTCCCGTTCGTGAGCCGCAACGTGAGGGGCGCCTGTGCAGCAGGCGGCACCGTGACGGTGACGTCGTAGACGTTCGGCGGGCCCGCGGTGCGATCGAAGCGCTGCGGGCCGAAGATCGAGCTCGCGCAGGCCGGCGCCGGAGCCGCGCAGCGGTTCGACCCCGACGAGGCCGTCGCGGTCCGGCTGCTCCCGTCGGGCCCTTTGAGCGTCCAGACCAGGTTCTGTCCCCCGAAATCGACGTCGAACGCGGCGTCGGGATACGCAGGGGTCCGGCCAGGGACGAACACGGTCGGCTGGCCCCGGTCCTGCGGGGCCGGTGTGAACTTGTTGCCGCCGCCCACCGGGATCGAGATGGCCGCGGGGTTCTCGCTCGAGTATCCGAAATGCGCACGGTACTGGCCGCCACCCAGATCCTCCACGCACTCGAGGATGGGGCGAACCGGGGCCCCACAGGAATCGGGGCCGGATTCCGCCCTGCCCGAGGAGCCCACTTTGGTCGCCGGCTCTGGGAGCTCCTGGACGGAGGTCGTGTCGACTGGCTCGGACGCTCGGGTCGACGGCAGCAGCCCACCCGGAACCACGTCCGTCGCCGTCGCCACTGGGGCGACCGACCGGGGCGGCTCGGCGGGTGCCGGCGAGAGCGCCCAGGTGCTGCTCCCAGGCATCGTCCAGGACAACAGCAGGGCCACGATCCGTGTCGACAGGGTGTGACGACTCATGAAACCTCGCGCCACGCCCGCCTCCGGCGCGCCGATCCAGATGCCTGGCCCGCGAGCCAACCCAGGGGCCCAGCGCCCGCCGCCGGCCTTCCCGCAGTTCGCCGGCTCATGGCGCCACCGAGAAGTTGACGATCGCGGCTCGATCCTCCGGGCTGATCCCCACCAGCGCCCCCGGTTCCGTCAGGCTGGCCAGAGCCGCCGCCAGGGCGGCGGCCTCGGCGTTCTGCCCCTGCGGGAGCTGCACGACGAACTGAAGGACGGCCGCGCGCCCATGAGCCGGGACATCCAGCGCGGCATAGCCTGCCCCCCAGCCCAGCCAGCCCTCGTCCGGGTTGGAGTCGAAGGCGAAGACGTCGAACGGCAGCAGCGGCGCGTTGCCGCGCACCACCGAGGCCAGGGCCGGAACGCCGTCCTGTTGACACGACAGGCCGGCCCATTCGTCGCTGGCATCGAAGAGCTGGTCGCCGCTGCTGGTCCGAGCGACGGTCCAAGGGCTGCTCGCGCCTTCCCACAGGTCCTGCCACCACTGGATCCCCACCGTGAGCGGGGCCGCCGTGGGGTTCTCGATCAGGTCGAAGTGCCGCACGAAGCGCCCATCCTGGGGTACGTACACGCGCCGGTGATGGACCAGGCTCCCTCCGAGGCGATTGAAGATCTCGAGCTCCTGGCCGCCCAGCGAGACGTGGGCCGCGGAGACCAGGTCCTGGTCCCACGGTTGTGAGTACAGGCTGAAAGCGCGGTCGACTTCGTCGAGGTGGACCTCGCCCCACTGGTTGACGAAGTGGCGCAGGCCGTCCGTGGCCGGGATCTCGTGAGGCAGACCGACCCACCCCCCGACCTGGACCGGGACGACGACCTGGCCCTGCGCCGGCACCTGGCCCTGGCCCCACCCGTAGTCAGGCACCGCGCCGACCTCCGCCACGACGCTGCCCGTGGGCACTCCAGGGATGTCGAGGACGCCGTCGGGGCCGAGTTGCAGCGGCCCCGGCCAGAGTGGCTGGCAACAACCGCGCTCAGGGCTCAGCAGCAAAGGTAGACCGGCCACGGCCCCGCCGGCTTCGTGGCTGGCCGCCACTCTCAGGCTCCCGACCTCGCCCACCGGTACGAGGACCAGGGGCGCAAGCGCTTGCGGCCCGCCGTCCGCGACGACGACCGAGAGGGCTCCGTCCACCGGCCGATTGCTGAGCGGCTCCTTGGCCATGACGGAATAGGCAAGCTCGCCCGCGACCTCGACGCCGTGGAACGTGTACTCGCCCGCGACGGTCGTCTCGGTTTGGAGATACACCCCACCCGTGGCGCCCGAGACCAGGGCCACCGTGGCCCCGGCCACGGGCGTCCCATCGCTCTCGAGAACGCTGCCCGAGATCGTCGCCTCGCCGGGCCCGGCCGTCAGGTCGACGACAGCCATTCCCCCCGGCGCCAAGTTCCTCTGGGCCACCCCGAACTCGGTCGTGACGGTCACGAGCCCTGGAGGGACCCCATCGAAAACCAGCTCGGGCGACGCGCCGAAGACGGCTTGCGCCGACCAGGCATTCGAGTAGCCGGCGACCGTGAGCGCCACGGCGTGCCCTTCGTGCTGCACCCCGCCCGCGATCGTGACCCGCACGGTGCCGAGCTGCGAGATCGGGAGCAGCTCGATGTCGACGTCCGGCAGCGAGGCCCCCGCGACGGTCACGGCGGTGCGGCCCGGACGACCGTTGCCGGGCTCCCGCGCGATGATCCAGTACGCCCCATCGTCGAGCTGGAGCGCGTAGCGGCCATCGGGCCCGGCGTCGGCCTCCGCCACCACCAGTCCCTCGGCCGTCATCGCAGCCAGGTGCGCCTGTGGGACGGCCTGCCCGGCGTCGAGAACACGGCCGCTCACGGTCGTCCGCGCCGGCGCTCCGAAGTTGGCCATGGCTTCCAGCTCGGCGGGGGTCAGGCCACCCAACGCCACTGGATCTGCCATGCGCGTCAGCGCTTCCGCGCGTGCCAGCACGTCGCCGCCGTGGAGGTGATAGGCCATCAGGGCCCTGATCGCCCCTGCGGGCACGTCCAGCGTGTAGGTCGAGCTGACGTAGCCGACCCCCTCGCCAGATCCCGAGGAGAAGCTGGCCGTCAGGGGCCGCAACGCGTCACCCACCACCAGCGCCGTGCCGTCGCTGAAGAGGATCCAGCCGTCCTGGGGCTCGAAGTTCGTGTCGCCTGAAGACGAAGCCGTGATCCACGGGGCGTAGGTGTCGAGCGTCAGCGTCACCTGGGCCACGGCGGTCGTGGGGCCCGGGTTCTCGAGGACCGTGACGGTGCGGTACCAGCCACTGTCGTCAGGTGCGTAGCGCTGGGTCCGGACCTCCAGCGTTCCGCTCAGGACGCGCAGGCTTCGCCGCGCCCCGCTCGGCTCGAACGAGGCGAACGGCGGGTAGGGCTCTCCGCTCTGGCCGTCGAGGCGAACGTAGTCGAGCTCCGGTTCGCCGTCGGCCGGCCGGAACGGAAGGCAACCGTGACTGCCCAGTTCGAGCACGGCCACGTCGCCCAGGCCCTCGTGCACACGCCCCTCGGCCGCCGCCAGCGAGCCATCGGCGCCGTACGCGCAGCCGGGGTCGAGGGCCACCACCCGCCACCGGCCGGCCGGGATGGCCCGCAGGAAGTGGCCGCCGCTGGCGAACAGGCTGGCCTCCCAGGCGGCACGGGCGGCACGGTGGGGGGCGTCGAGCACCTGGATCCGAAGCTCGCCCTCGATGCTTCCACTGGAGTCCGACAGGAAGCCCTCGAGCGTGGCCCGCGTGGCCAGAGAAACGTCCAGGCTGCCGCTCGCGCGATGCGACAGGGTCGTGGTCGCGGCGCCCGGGAAGCCCTCCTCGTCCTCGGCGTAGACACGCACCTCCCCGGCGGGGACTCGGTCGAACGCGTAGCTGCCCGACGGGCCGATCACCGCCTCCAGCTCGACGGCTCCCTGGCTGGCCCAGACAGTGCCCCCGGCCACGGGCGAGGCACCGCTGGTGACCAGGCCGCTGAGGGCGGCCCAGCCGGGCAGAGTCAGGCTGAGGTCCAGTCGAGGCGGCCGCGGCCAGAGGGAGCGCGTCTCGGTGGCACGGATCCAGTCATGGCCTGGGACCGAGACCTCGACGGCGACCGAGTACCAGGACGCCGGCAGACCGTAGACGAGCGCATGACCAGACGGGCCGACCGGCAGCTCCGGCACGCAGGCCCCCGGGTAGTAGCAGAGCCGCACGACGGCCTCCTGCGCAGCCTGGCCGTCGGCCTCCACGACCGCCACGTCGACCACCATGACGCCGAGCGCGAGGTCCGGCGCCTGAGTCTCGGGGCTGCTGACCAGCACGGGATGGCTGGCCGTGGCGCCCCAACCGACCAGCGACACCTGCCGCTCGCCGACGGGAACGTCGTGCAACTCGTAGAGACCGGCGGAATCGGTGCCCGTCGACGGCAGGCCGGCCACGGCGACCGTGACGCCCGGCAGCGGCGTGACCCCGTCGCCCGCCACGATGCGCCCGCGCAACGTGGCCGTTCCGTCCGGGTAGGGCAGGTTTACGACCGCGTCGGGCGCGCCTGGCGCGGGAGCCGACACCGCCGTGCGCGAGAGCACGTTGCCTTGGTTGTCGAGCACCTCGAGCGCCCAGCCCGGGCCCGGAGGGAAGGCCTCGAAGGCATAGCCGTCCGCGCCGCTCACGCGCGTCTCACCCAGGCCGTCTCCGAACCTGAGCCGCACCGTGACGCCGACCATCTCTTCCTGCGTGGTCTGGCGGAGGACCCTGCCGACGAGCCGGCCACCGGACAGCGGGCGCGCGGCCACCCCACCCAGCCCGTACCCGCCGGTCTGGCTCCCTGCCGCCCGAGCCACCGCGACATAGGTGCCGTCTGAAGGCGGAGTGAAGCCGACGAACGAGTCCTTCTCGTAGTACGTGCGGTTGTCGTTCTGGCCCTGCAGGACGCCGTCCAGGCTCCAGATCTCGAGATAGGGATCACTCAGGGCTGGCGCGGGGGGGAGTTGGGCGTAGCCGCTCAGGTGCACGCCCATGGCCAGACCGGCCCGTCCGTCGAACTGCCACGCCTGACGCTCGCCCGCGCCCAGGACACCCATCGGCAGCACGACGTCCTGAGTCACCGTCTGGTCCTGGTAGCCCACCGTTGCCACCTCGCCACCGACGGCGGAGACGGAGCCGAACTGCAAGTCATAGAAGATCTGCCTGCTGCCCATCACGCGCAACGTTCCCACGGGAAGGTTGTCGAGGGAGTACGCACCAGCGGCAGGGAAGTTGCGCGTCGCGTAGGGAACGCCGTCGAGGGACGTGGCCTTCACCCAATCGGGGACGACTGCAGCGCCCCCCCGCACGCGCGCTTGGCCCTGGATGCGGCCGACGCCGGGCAGGGTCACCACCGGCTCGAGGGACTGGCCCTCGCCCAGGATCGCGAGCGGCACCTCGACCGTCTGACTCGGGAAGCTCGGGTGCTCGACCCTCACGACGACGGCGGGGCCGGGCACGCCAGGGACCGTCAGGGTGCCGCCAGCGCTCGTCTTGCCGACGGCGCGGAAGGTCGGCCCCGAGGCCAGCGCCTGGATCGCGACGGGAGCGTTCGCGACGACCGGTCGGGTGCCGTTCTCGCGGACGGTCTCGACGCGCACCGCCACGCTGCCCAGCGGCGCGAAGGCGAGAGTGGCAGGAGTGGGCGCGCCTGCGGCCACGTCCACCTGCTGGCTGACCGTAGGCCGCGGGTAGAAGAGCGAAACGCGGTTGTCGGTGGCGGTCACCGCGTACGTTCCCGGGGGAAGGTCGCCGACCGTCACGGTGCCCGTCGAGCCCACCGAGAGCGAGCGGTCGTAGCCTTCGGGACCGGTGACCTTCAGCGAGCCTCCGACGAGCGAGCTGGTGGGGGCAGCGGTGTGCAGGCTCACGGCCAGGGAGCCGCCCGCGGGGAACGCCAGGGCCTGGGGGCTGGCCGTGTCGGGCGAGACCTCGAGCGCGACCTCGACGACGTTGTGTCCCACGGGGTGCGTGGCCCGCAGCAAGTAGGTCCCCGGGGGCACGATCGGGAAGTCGAAGGTGCCGTCCGCGGCCGTGAGCGTGACGCTTCCAGCGGCGCCCGTGAGAGTGACCGCCGCCCCGGACACGAGCACGCCCCCGGGCGCCTGGACCACGGTGCCATGGACCCGGCCGGTGCCCTGGAAGATCACGTCGCCCCCCGCGGCCTGGCCAGATCCGAAGGCGCCCGAGACTGAAGCCTGGAGTGTCGTGGAGCCCCAGGAGACGGCGCCGTCCAGGTCGAACGGCGCGCGCGGCACGACCCGGCCCTGCGCGGGGTTGCCCGCCACGTGGAACTGGCCGGTGCTCGCGTCGGCCCAGAGAGGACGGCCGTAGTGTGGGAGCCGGCTGCGGAAGGTCACCGCGCGGGCGGCGCCCGTCGCCGCGGGAGTGAGGCCGTCGAAGGCCAGCACCCGCCCGTCCACGACGCCGTCCAGGAGAGGCAACGGCGGCAGCCCGCCCACGAGGTCGGGTGGCACGACAAAGTTGGCCACGGCCTGACCTTCGGCGCTGGCCATGCCCAGCATCAGCTCGGGCGGCACTTGGGCCAGGCGCTCGGCCGTCAGCTGCGCCCGCGAGCGGGTGGCCTGTGCCGAAAGGACGTGCAGGAAGGCCACGCTGCCCTGTGCCGGCACGTCGACCGAGCTCCAAGCCGCCCGCACCGTCCCGAGCCAACCGTCGGTGCTGAAGCTCGCGGCCGTGGGCGGGGCACCGCCCGGCCCGGCGACCACGAGAGCCAGCGGCATGAAGGCGGAGTAGTCGGGGTCGCCGCTCGAGTTGTAGGGGTCGGAATCGTCCTCGTCGTCGAGCACCAGCCAGCCGTCGGCGGCCTCGAACGTCGAGTTCCCCGAGCCGGTGGTCACGACGTCGGGCGCCGCTCCGAGCTCGTACTCGAGCTCCACCGCAACCTGGCGCTGCTGGCTGGAGGGGTTTTCCAGCAGGTCCAGATAGCGCACGAAGTATCCGTCGCGCGACACGTAGATCTTGCGCGTCACCCGCAACCCGGACAAGTCGTCCTGGCGCAGGACCACCTCGCGGCCAGACTCTTCGGTCGCCGCCTGACTCGCCGACTGGTTGGCGAAGGTCGCGGCGTCCACTCGCAGCCGCGGCGTGCTGCCCGCGGTGTCGAACATGGAGCCGTGCACGAGGCTACCGTCCGATCGCACGCTCCAGTAGACCGCGTTGGCGTCACCCAACCCAACCGGAAGGGTCACGGCCGCGTCGAGGAGGTCGAGGTCGATGACGAGCGGTCCGCCCGAAGGCGGCAGCTCGCCGTCGACGTCGGCGCGCCGCCCGCCCAGGACCGCGGACAGGCGGAATCGGCCCACGGGGACATCGGCGAGCTCGTACGTCCCGTCGGGGGCCGATGCCGCCCTCAGCTCGCCGCCCAGGACCGACTGGCTCTGGAGCTTCAGCTCGGCTCCGCCCACGCCGGCCCCAGCGTCGCGCACCACTCCCCTGACCGGGCCCGTGCGGATCAGCTCGAGGTTGCGCGTCACGGTCGCGCCAGCGGCCACCAGCAGGCCGTCCGAGAAGGCCCGCAGGCGGCCGTCGACCCGCGCTTCCAGCCGATACGTCCCGGGCACGATCGACTCGAAAAGGAACCGGCCGTCCTCCCCCGTGGTCGCGTCCGCCTTGAGTGTGCCGAAGGGGGTCAGCAGCAGCACGCGAACCCCAGCCGCGGCTGCCTGCCCGCCTGCCTGCCAGACCGTTCCTTCCACGGTGCCAAGGTCTTCGAGGGTGACCATGAGGGGCAGGGTCGCGCCCGCGCCCAGCACACCTCCGCTCCGTCCACGCCGGGTGCCGAGGACGGCCTGAGCGCTGACGATCCCACGCAAGACCCCTTCGAACCGAACGCTGCCGCCCGCCGACGTGGTCTTGCTGAGCGGGGTGGCGAGCGGGGAGGACGACGTGACCGTGACGGTTGCGCCGGGCACGCCTGTCCCGGCCTCACGCACCTCGACCTCGACGGTGCCAACTCCGGTGAGCTGCACGTCCGCGACGTAGTCTCCACCAGGGGTGTCAGCGAGCACGGTCGCCGGCGCGCGGCCCCTGTCGCCGTCGGGGAGGGTGGCCTCGACCAGGTATTCGCCCAGTGGCACCGCCATGAAGTCGAAGGCGGCCGTGGCGGGGTCGACCGGGAGGCTGCGCGCCTGTCCGTTCGCCACCGGGATCAGCCACGCGGTGGCTCCTGGAGCGGGCGACCCGTCGTGGCGCCGTGCGGTGCCGCGGATCCGGGCGGCAGGAGCCAGCGGGACGACCTCACGCAGGGTCTGTTCGTCCAGGAGCGCCAGCGTGGTGGTGCGCTCGCGGCCATCGAACGCGACCTTGATGGTGATGGTTCCCGCCAGGACCTGGGCGAAGGTCACCTCGCCGCTCGGGCCGACAGTCGTGCCGTTCTGGGCGGGGCTGCCCGCGTACGAGGAGGTGACCGTCACGACGGCCCCGACCACAGGGAGAGGGGGCGTGCTGTTGGGGTCCACGACAGCCACGGTCAACGATCCCGCTCCGTTGAGCGCCAGGGTGACGGGCCCGGGCGCGACCCCGGGGACCAACTCCACGAGCGTGCGGCCACGGTCCCCCGTCGAGGGCCGGTTGGCCTCGACCAGGTGCTGCCCCATCAGGAACCAGCCCAGCTCGAACTCCCCTGAGGTGTTGGTGGCGCTCGTGTGGGTGCCCGAGCTCACGACCACGCCGGCCGCCGGAGTGACGCCGTCCCTGCGAAGCACGGTCCCGGCGATGCGGGCCGCCTCGGGCAGCGTCAGGGGCACTTCCCGCGATTCGCCGTCCTCCAGCTGCGCCTGCCCGAGCACAGGGTAGCCCGGCGCACCGGTGGCGGTGATCCGGCGCACGCCCGCGCGCAGGCCACTCACGGAGTAGCTGCCGTCCGGTCCGGTCGTACCTGCCGGCTGACCATCGACGGCGAGCGCAGCGCCCTGGACCTCGTGGCCCTGGGCGTCGGTGACGGTTCCCCACAGCGTCGCGCCGACCACGTCGAAGTCGATCTCGGCCTCCGCCGGGTTGCCGGCCAGGTCGGTCAGGCGCGCTCGCACGCGATTGGGGCCCGGCTCGAGCTGGTCGCCGCGAAAGTGACCCCTGAAACGGCGGCCGTCCCAATCCAGCTGCGCTGGACGTGAGAAGCCGGATGCGCCGTAGGCCAGCATGAAGCTCCCGGCATCGATGCCGTTGTCGTCCGAAGCCTCGACCACGAACGGCCCGGCGAAGGGCGCCTGGCTGCCCCCGGCGACAGGCGTCTCGAAGGTCACCACGGGCGCGCTGCCATCGAGCACGAGGTCGCCCAGGTTGAGCCCCTGCGGACCCAGGTCGAGGCCGCTCCGTCGCGCGAGGCCCCCTGTGATCTGGTCGCGGACCGAGAGGTCGGCCGGACCCAGCGGCGCCCCCCGCAGCGTGAAGTGGCCCAAGGCGGTGCACCCGACGGTGCTGCGCGCCCCGGAGGCCGAGACCAGGGTGACCTCGGCGCCGGCGGCCGGAGACTGGTCGGCGCGCAGCACGCGCCCCGTCACCGTGGCGGAGGGCTGCAGCGCGACCTGCACCTGGTTGTCGGCGCGGTCGGCCACGACGACGCCGTTGGCGGACCCGTAGCGCGTGAAGCCGCCCTCGCGATGGATGAGCTTGACCGTGAAGGGACCAGCCAGGACCTCGGGCAATTCGAAGCGGCCGTTGGCGCCGAGCGCGAGCGTGGACGAGTAGGCCACGGCGCCGCTGCCGGTGATGATCAGCGTGCCGTCCACGGGCTGGCCGTCCTCGTCCACGGCCTGGCCGCGCAGGCCGCCCACGCCGTTCAGGCGCACGGCCACCTGCACGGGTCCCGGAGCCTCCACCAGCGCCTGGGCGCTACCCTCGTCGAGGCTGCCGACGACGTCGGCGTGCAGGCGGGCTTCGCCCGCCGGGACCATGGGGAACCCGAAGCGCCCTTCGCCGTCGCTGGCCACCGTGAGCTGGCCGCCCGCCGCGCCGCCCACCGTGACGCTGACACGCGAGACCGGCCCGGGTGTGCTGCCGTCCCAGCGCTCCACCTGGCCGTCCACCTGCGCGGCGTCACGCAGGGCCACGTCGAGCGGCAGGTTCCCGCCGTCGGCCTCGAGGTTGCCCGCGTTCGAGCCCGCGAGGAAGCTGGAGCCCAGGCTCGCCGTCACGACCACCCGGCCCACGGGCACGCCGCCCACGCTGTAGCTCCCCGAGCCGTCGGACATCGTGGTGGCCTGGAAGCTGCCCGCGGCCAGCCGCACCTCGGCCCCGGGCCGCGACGCACCGTTGCTGGTCACGCGGCCGTGAACCGTGCCCAGGCCCTCCGCGTGGACGTCCAGGTCCAGGGTCTCGTCCTCGGTCTCGAGGGTGCCGCCCGCCACGCCGCGGCGGCCCGTCAGCGGGTCGTGCGCGTCGAGGCGGACCCAGCCCGCGGGCACGTAGTCGAACCGGAAGCGCCCGGCCTGCGGTCCGGGCCCTTCGGTGGTCAGGCGGCCGATCGCGCGCCCTCCCGCGGTGAGCGTGACCGTGCCGTACGGGATCGGCGTCGTACCGTCGGGCATCAGGAACCGCCCGGCGACCTGGCCTGTCACGGTGAGGCGCAACGTGACCTCGCTGACGGCCCCCGGCGAAGCGATGCTGCCGCTGACGCGGCCACCGCGGTCGTAGGGGTCGTGGGCCTCGACGCTGAAGCCGCCCTCGTAGACGCCGGCGAACTCGAGCAGGCCGCCGTGCTGGGGCTCGAGCACCTTCTCGAAGGTGCGCCCCGGGAAATCCGTCTCCTTCAGGGTGACGGCGGCCCGCTGCACGGGCTGACCGCCACCGTCCTCGACCCGCACGCGCACGGTCCCCCGGCCTTCGAGGCGCAGGTTCTGGGTGAGGTCCTGGCTGACCTGCAGGACCACGCGCGTCTGGGCCTGGCCCGCCCCACGGGGGTCGCGAACGGTGAGGGTGTAGGCGCCGGCCGGCAGGATGCGGGCGAACGCGTACTTGCCTTCCGTGTTGGTCCACACCGTCGTGTCGGGCAGCACGCCGTTGACGGTCACCTGGACGCCCGCGCCCGCCGAGGTGGTGCCGTCGGGGAGGAAGACGGTCCCGCGCAGCTCGCCCGCGAAGGTCTCCGCGAGTTGCAGCTCCTGGGTCCACCTCTCGCCAGCCTGCAGGACGTGCCGGGCGCTCACGGCCTGCGGCGCGAAGGGGTGGGTGGCCAGGAGCTGCGCCTCGCCGGCGTTGACCCTGGGGAACGCGAAGCGGCCGTCCACGTCGGTCGAGACCGAGGCGGGCTGGGGCAGCAGGGTGCAGTTCTGGTAGTCGAAGGCCGGCCGCCAGAGCACCACCTGTGCACCGTGCGCGGGCAGACCCAGGGACTGGCCGGGCTGCGGCGGTTGGCGCACCAGCCCCTCGACCTTGCCCACGCCACGGAAGTGAAGGAGGCCCTGCGCCACCGCGAGACCGCCCGTCACGAGGGCGCTGCCGTCCGCCACGTCGGTCAGCCCACCATCGGTCCGGAGGGCGCGCACATGGACGGGCCCCACCGGCAGGTCGTCGATCTGGACCTCGCCGTTCGGTCCCGTCTCATGGGCCCCGCAACCGCAGGCGCTGGGGCAGGCTCCGCTCAGGACAGCCACGTGCACGCCCTCGAGGCCGTTTCCGTCCGGGTCGACCACGCGGAACAGCGCGCTGCCCGTCCCGGAAAGCTGCACGTCGACGTCCTCGATCTGACCGGCCGCGCCCAGCGTGAAGCTCGCCTCTCCGTGCCAGCGTCCGAGGCGCACCGAGACCTGGCGCGAGCCGGGGCGTACCTGCACGCGCGTGGCCGCGTACCGGCCGTCGGGGCCCGTGACCGCCATGACATAGCCGTCGATCGCCACCGCCGCGCCCACGGCGTTCGCGCCCTCGGCGGTCGTCACCTTGCCGCGCACGGTTCCCAGCTGATCCGGCGGCGGCACGACGATGAGCAGGTCCTGCCGGTCCAGCTCGCCGGCCACCGCGGTGCCGTGGACCGAGTCGCTCCCTTCGCTGGTGCGCGCCTCGACCGTGAACGGACCGACGGGCATGCCCTCGAAGCGATACCCGCCCGTCGGGCCAGCCTGCACCACGCCGAGCGGCTGCGGGGACGCGTTGGGGGGCCGGTAGAAGTAGATCACCGTGGCGCCGGGCGCCGGGCTGGTGACGCTCGCCTCGACGCGGCGCACCGTGCCGGAGACGGCGGCTGCGCCGCCGTCCAGCACGACGTCGACGACGGCGGCCGTGCCGGCTCGCTCGATGCGGCCGGTCGCGATCCCCAGGCCGTTGCCGGCGGAGGCCTTGACCGTGACGGGACCCACGCTGATGTCGGGCACCAGGAAGCTGCCGTCGGGACCCGACTGGGCGCGCCCGCCCGACTGGGGATCCCCGACGCTCGCGACCACCACCTGAGCCCCGGGGACCCGGCGGCCGGCGAGGTCGTACACGACGCCGACCACCGATCCGCGCCCGAGCAGGGCGATGTCGAGCGCCATCGGAGCAGCGCAGACTCCCACGCCCCCGCCGAGCACCCGGGCCTCCACGGTGCGCGCCGCCCCGCTCTGGGGGTCACGGGTGGTGAGCTGGAACGGACAGCCGCAAGCGTCCTGCCGGACGAAGCGGAACTCGAAGCTCCCGTCGCCCGCCAGGGGCAGCTCCGACAGCCCGCTGATCGCGCACGAGGGGCTGCAGCCGAAGTTGGTGTTGTTCGAGTAGTAGACCTTGCCGGAGCCGACCGGCGTGCCGTCGGCCTGCCGCACGGTCCCCCGGACCAGCGCTCCCACCTCGCGCAGGCGCGAGTCGAGCGCCAAGCTGCCCACGGGCCCCTCGAAGCCGTGGGTGTCGAGCATCGGGCGCGCCAGGCCGAGCGTGGCCGGGGAGCAGTGCCCCTCCGGCTGCTCGAGCAGGGCGAAGACCAGGCGCCCAGAGAGCTGCCGCCGGGCGGAGCGGACAGCGTTGCGCGGCAGCGTCCAGGCCTCGGCGGCCCGCGCCGCCGCCTCGCCCACGACGCGGTCGAATACCGCCACAGCCTGCGTGCCGAACGGGTTGGCCCCGGCCAGCGTCTCCGGCCCGATGACGGCGGCCGCGACGAGCCGCGGCCCGGAAGGCGTCTGCGCCGGCGTCGCTTGGCGGTCGTCCTGCTCGAAGGTCCCGTCGCCGTCGAGGTCGAGCTGCACCCGGACCTCTTCGGGGTGTTCCGGGTCGAAGCTCAGCCGCACGCGTGAGCCCGGTACCGTCGGAATCCCGCTCAACTCCACCCGCCGGCTGCCGTTGAGGCTCGGGAAGGTGGCCGAGACGGACACGCTCCCCGGCCGGCGCCCGGTCAGCTCGAGGCTGAAGGGCGGCGTCAGCGTGGAAGGCGCCGTCACGAGGCCCAGGACCGGCGCCTCGCCCGACTCGGACAGGGCCACGGCCAGTCCCCCGGGCATCTCCCAGGTCCCCTGGCTGTCCCCGCCGAAGTCGGCCGTGGTCGACAGCCCGCCGTGGTCTCGAAAGGCCACGTTCACCGGCAGCCCCGCGCCCCCGCCCTCGACGGCGAAGGTGATCGCGTCGGGGCCCGCGCCCGCCACGTCGGCCAGGTCGCGCTCGAGCACCGTCACGTCGCCCGCGCCGGCCAGCGCGGCGCCCAGGGCGTGGGCCAGCTCGCGGCCCGCCGTGGTGGTTCGCAGGAGCTGGTCGAACCCGGCGTCGACTTCGGCCCGCCGGGGGGTCTCCTCCAGCGCCGCGCCGCCCCAGAAGTCGAGCAGCACGTCGCGCAGGGCCGCGTCGAGCGGCTGTCCCAGCTTCACCCGCAAGCCCGCCTCGGCCAGGGCCAGCGCCTTCTGCGTGACCACCTGCTTGCTGGTACGCGTCACGCCCGGGGGCAGCGTCCCGGAGGGGGCGTTGGCCACGCTCCAGGCCTGGCCGAGCAGCCGCATGGCCGCCTGGACCACGGGCTGCGGCAGGCTCGCGACGGGCGCGGGCAGCGACAGTGTGTCGGGCGACAGCGGCACGCCCCGTTCACCCACGCCCAGCGCGAAGTTGAGCTGCCCGTTGCTTCCGCCCGACGACCCCGGGTCGGTGTTCATGCGCAGGTAGCTGGCCACGACCTGCCCTGTGACCTGCGCCACCATGCGGAAGCGCACCACTCGGGACTCGTGACCGGCCAAGGTGTCGATGGTCTGGGCGGCGTCCTCGCCGTCGGCGAGGCGCGCTCCGGCCAGGGCCTCGGCGTCGAAGGCCACCCGCACCAGGTTGGCGGCCACGCTCGAGACGTTGTTGACGGTCACGTAGGCGTCGAACGGCTCGTCGGCTCGCACCACCGACGGAAGCGTGAAGGCCACGTCGAAGAACGGGTTGCGCACGAGAACGCCGCCCGCCGCCCGCCCCGTGACCGTGAGCGGCCCGCCCGGCAGGCCGAGCAGCTGTCCGTGGATGGCGAAGCTGACGCGGTGGAAGCCCTCCTGCTCTCCTCGCAGCAGGAACTCCGCCTGGCCACGCTCCCCCGGGCGCAGGATCGGGTCGTCGTCGTCGTCGCCCGGTTGCTGGTTGGGGCCCGGGCCGCGCACTGGCATCTCCAGGGGCTGGGGGATCGTCTGTCCGTTGCGAACGATCTCGGGCAGCGCCAGTGGGTCGTCCTCGGGTCCCGGCGCCGGGCCCTCGGGCAGGGTGATGCGCGCCGAGACGTCGTGCAACTCGAGGTTCGCCCAGGTCGGTGCGCCGTTCGTGACGAAGAGCTGTGCGGCGAAGAACTGCTTCAGGTAACCCACGTCCCCGGGGATCACCAGCACCGAGGGGACGTGCACGGGCACCGCTTCGCCCGTGTGCGGGTCGGTCACCCGCGGGGCCGGCACCGGCTGCCCGTCGGCCTGCTGCATCTCGAGCAGCATCGGCAGGATCGTCGGTAGCTTGACCCCAGCCCGGCCCGGGTCCGCCGTGGGCGGGAGGAGCGGCTGCGGGACCGCCACGCCATTTCGGTCGAAGACCACCGGGAACTTCAGGTCGACCACCTGGCTGTCGAGCAGCAGGCCGATGGTGTAGTCGAAGCCCAGGTAGTCGTCGCCGTCCAGCACGATGCCCTTGGCGCGGATCTCGTCGAGGGTCAGGGCGCGCGTGGTCACGCCGGTGATGAGGATCTCGGAGACGCGCAGCGGCACGTCGGCGGGGCTGGCGTCGAGCACGGCGCGGCCGCCCGCGGCCAGCCGGACGTTGCTGAGCTGGTAGTCTCCGCCCACCGCCAGCGCCGGGATCGGCAGGAGCAGCGGGTCGCCGGGCAGGGCCGCACCGGCGGGCGGGAGACTGACGGCGCCCGAGAGTCCCGGGCCCGACAGCTCCGCCTCGACGCGCACCCCCGCGCCGAAGAGCTCGATCACCTGTCCAGCCGTCAGCTCCTGGTCCCCAGCCCGCACGGCCAGCCGCACGGCCGCCCCGACGTTGCGCGGGACCACCGGCCGCTCGGGGTCGACCTGGGCCCGAAGGCCGAAGAGCGACACCTCCATTTCGCCCAGCTTCCGCAGGGGTGACTGGGCCCGGCACGGCCAGGCGGTGAGGAACAGCGCCACACCACAGAGCACGGCGCATAGCCGTCGCGATCCAGTTGTCGGTGCGGCCATAGGTTCGGCCTCGTACTCGCGGCCGACCAGCCGCTCGTGGGGGAAGAGGCACCGGAAGCTCTGTGACGGGACGGGATTCGAGCACGCCCCGCGCCCAGATGTCAAGAAATGTTTCGAAGCCGGACGGTAAACATACCGAACGTTCGGTATGTTCTTGGCTTCGAGCCCGCGCGGACCCGGTTGGTACGTCCGAGACTTACGCCTGGTCGCGCGAGGCCGGCCCCAGATCCACTTCCCCGCCGCGCACGCTCACGCCGCGCTCGGCCAGGCCGGCGATCACGCCTTCGAGCAGCCCCGGCTCGCGGCCCAACCGCTCGGGCGGGTGCACGCCCGGCTGGCGGAAGGCGCCGGCGGCCAGCAGGCGCGCCACGATCGTGGCCGGAAAGGCCGTGGTGCGCGACATGCTGCGGAAGCCGGTGGCCGGGTCGTAGCGGTCGAGCAGGTCCCAGGCGTAGCGCACGCGCCGGCCGCCGCGGCGGCCCTCGACCGACACGCGCATCACGGTCAGGTCGGCCTCGCCCGGGCCGAAGGTCCACTTGGGGAACATCAGCGCCGCGGTCACGTCGAGCGGGCGCACCGTCACGCCGCCCACGGAAATCGGCTCCTTCGAGAACAGCCCCGTCTCGCGGAAGGCCCGCATCAGCGCGATGTGGCCCGGGTAGCGCAGCGTCTTCTCCTTCATGAACGGCGCGTCGATGGTCTTGACCAGGCTGCGCAGGCCGTCCGTGTTGAAGGCCTCGAGCGTCCCGATGCCGGGGAAGTCCAGCAGCTCCGGCTCGGACAGGGCCTCGCGCACCACCTCGCGGCCGTGCTCGACGATGCGCGAGGGGCGGGTGTACTCCTCGATCACGTCGTGCGGGGCGAAGCCGGCCTTGTACTCGAAGGGCCAGCGCCGCTCGGCCGGCAGGCCGCCCACGTAGATCTCGACCTGCTCGGCGCGCTCGAGGCGCGCGGCCGCGTGGCCCACCATCATGTTGCTGAGGCCCGGGGCCACGCCGCAGTCGACCACGGCCGTCACACCCCGCGCGCGCGCCAGGGCGTCGTGCTGCAGGGCGTCCTCGGCCATGAAGCTGATGTCGACGTAGGGCCGGCCGGCCTCGATCACGGCCGCCAGCGTGGCCAGGCCGAAGCGGCTGGGCAGCGCCCCCACCACCAGGTCGAAGCCTTGGGCCAGCTGGTGCACGGCGCGCGGGTCGGAGAGGTCGGCCTGCAGGGTGCGCACGCCCTCGACCCGCGCCAGCGCCTCCGCGCTCACGTCGCTCAGGGTCACGTCGAGCCCCGGCTCGCGCCGCAGGTCCCAGGCCATCGTCGCGCCGATCATGCCGCCGCCGAGAATCACCACCCTGGTTGCCATGTCTCGCTCCTTGCGCGGCGATTCTACCCGCGCGCCGACCGGCCCGCTGCCGCGCGGGCCGCGCGCAACTCCCGCGACTCTTCTTCCCACTCGGCCCGGGCCGCGCCCGTGCGGGCCACGCCGAGGAGCGCGCGCCAGGCCAGCCGCAGCGCGG
>JBDIBD010000009.1:0-29584 GCA_039812725.1 Vicinamibacteria bacterium
TGCGTGGCGGTGCCGGGGGCCCCGGCCGAGCCGCTCCCGGGCCGGGCGGCGGTGGTCTGCGCCGGCACCTCCGACCTGCCGGTGGCCGAGGAGGCGGCCCTGACGCTGGAGTTCCTGGGGGGGCGGGCCGAGCGCATCCACGACGTGGGCGTGGCCGGGCTGCACCGCCTGCTGGAGCGCCGTCCGCGGCTGCGGCGGGCCGACGTGCTGGTAGTCGTGGCCGGCATGGAGGGGGCGCTGCCCTCGGTGGTGGCCGGCCTGGTCGAGGCGCCCGTGATCGCCGTCCCCACCAGCGTGGGCTACGGCGCCTCGTTCGGCGGTCTGGCGGCGCTCTTGGCCATGCTCAACTCCTGCGCCTCGGGCGTGACGGTGGTCAACATCGACAACGGTTTCGGGGCCGGTTACGCGGCCGCGACGATCCTGCGCCGCCTGGGGAAGGCGGTTCCGGGGCGATCCGGGGCGCGTGGTAGGGTAACCCCCGTGAAGAAGGCTGCGCGGGGGCGCCGGTGATCGACGGCCGGCGGGTGCTGGCCGTGGTGCCGGCCCGGGGCGGGTCCGACCGCGTCCCGTACCTCAACATCAAGCGCCTGGGCGACCGGCCGCTCCTGGCCCACACGCTGGAGGCGGCCCGCGCCGCCCGGCTGGTGGACCGGCTGGTGGTCACCACCGACGACCCGCGCGTGGCCGACGTGGCCCGCGCCCACGGGGCCGAGGTGCCGTTCCTGCGCCCCGCCGAGCTGTCGGGCGACATCCCCAGCCTCAAGCCGGTCATCGCCCACGCGGTCGAGATGGTCGAGCGCGAGGGGGAGCGGCCCGACGTGGTGGTGGTGCTGCAGGCCACCACCCCCTTCCGCGAGGCGGCCGCCATCGACGCGGCGGTCGAGCGCCTGGCGCAGGGCGGCTTCGACAGCGTGGTCTCCGTGACCGAGGACCGCACCCTCAACTGGCGCGACGAGGGCGGCCGGCTGGTGCCGCTCTTCGCGCGCGAGGGGCGCCGCGACGAGCAACCGCCGCTCTACAAGGAAAACGGCGCGGTGGTGGCGCTCACGCGCGCCACGCTGGCCGGGCCGACCCGCTTCGGCGAGCGCATCGGCTACCTGGTGCTCGACAAGCGCGCCGGCTTCACCGTGCACGACCTCCCGGACTTCTGGATGGCCGAGCGGCTGCTGCGCCAGCCGCGCATCCTGTTCCGGGTGGACGGCTCGAACGAGATCGGCATGGGCCACGTCTACCGCTCGCTGGCCATCGCCGACGCGCTGCGCGAGTCGTCGCGGGCCGACGTGGCCTTCCTGATGACGGCCGACTGCGAGCAGGGCATCAAGACCGTCTCGCGCCAGGGCGGCTACCCCGTGCGGGTGGCGGCCACGCACGACCTCGAGACCTACCTCGAGCAGGTCCGCGACTTCGCCCCGGCCATCCTGATCAACGACCTCAAGCGGCTCGACGACGCCTACCTGCGGGCCCTGGCGCACCTGGGCTGCACGACCGTCAACCTGGTGGACACCCCCGAAGACCTCGAGCGCACCGAGACCTACGAGCAGGTCATCGTCTCGGTCATGAAGGAAGACCGCGAGACGGAGGAGGGCTTCTACGCCGGCCCCGAGTACGCCATCCTGCGCGAGCAGTTCCGCGGGCGCGAGAAGCGCCTGCGGGAGGTCCCGTCGCGCCTGCTGTTGACCTTCGGCGGCAGCGACCCGCAGGGGCTGACGGTGCGGGCCGTGCAGGCCCTGGCCGGCCTGCCGCGCGAGGTCGAGCTGGTGGCCGTGACCGGGCCGGCCTTCTCGCACGGCGCGGAGCTTCAGGCCGCGCTGGCGGGCCTGCCGCGCCAGGTGCGGCTGGTGAGCGAGGCCAGCGGGGCCCACATCGCTGACCTGATGCTGGAGGCCGACCTGGTGCTGTGCTCGGGCGGCATGACGGTCTACGAGATCGCGGCCCTCGGGACGCCGGGGCTGGTGCTGGCCCAGAACGCGCGCGAGGACGCGCGCATGCGGGCCTTCGCCCGCCACGGCACGATCGAGTACCTGGGCCTGGGCGCCGACCTGCCCGTGGCCGAGCTGGGCGCCGCGGCCCTGCGCCTGCTGCAGGACGCCGCGCGCCGGCGCGAGATGAGCGCCCGCGGGCAGGCCCTGGTGGACGGGCTGGGCGCCCTGCGCGCGGCCGAGGTGGTGCTGGCCAATGCCCGCGGCTGAAGGCCGGGAGGAGACGACATGCGAGCGCTGATCACCGGCGGGGCCGGGTTCGTGGGCAGCCACCTGGCCGAGGCCCTGGTGGCCCGGGGCGACGAGGTCTACGTGATCGACAACCTCTCGACCGGCTCGATCGAGAACATCGAGCACCTGAAGCCCCACCCCAGCTTCCGCTACACCATCGACACGGTCCTGAACGAGCCGGTCACGGCCGAGCTGATCGACCGGGTCGACGTGGTCTTCCACCTGGCCGCGGCCGTGGGCGTGCGCCTGATCGTGGAGAGCCCGGTCAACACCATCGAGACCAACGTGCACGGCACCGAGATGGTGCTGAAGCTGGCCAACAAGAAGAAGAAGAAGGTCGTGATCGCCTCGACCTCCGAGGTCTACGGCAAGAGCACCGCCGTGCCCTTCGGCGAGGACCACGACCTGGTCATGGGCCCCACCTCCAAGGGCCGCTGGAGCTACGCCTGCAGCAAGGCCATCGACGAGTTCCTGGCGCTGGCCTACCACAAGGAGAAGCGCCTGCCGGTGGTGGTGGTGCGGCTGTTCAACACCGTCGGCCCGCGCCAGACCGGCCGCTACGGCATGGTCATCCCCAACTTCGTCAAGCAGGCCCTGATGGGCCACCCGCTGTGCGTGCACGGCGACGGCTCGCAGACGCGCTGCTTCACCTACGTCAGCGACGTGGTCGAGGGCCTGCTGCGGCTTTCGGCCCACGACGGCGCCGTGGGCCGGGTCTTCAACATCGGCAACGACCGCGAGGAGGTCTCGATCCTCGAACTGGCGCGGCGCGTCAAGGCCCGCACCCAGTCCACCTCGGAGATCCAGACCATCCCGTACAGCCAGGCCTACGAGGAGGGCTTCGAGGACATGCAGCGGCGCGTCCCCGACCTCACTCGCATCCGCGCCCTGGTGGGCTACGAGCCGCAGGTGCACCTCGACCAGATCCTCGACCGCGTGATCGAGTACTTCATGTCGGACAAGGCCCGCCTGTGACGCAGGCGGAGCGCCCGGCGCTCCTGCCGCAACTGAAGCGGCTGCTCTCGCACTCGGCCGTCTACGGCGCGGCCGACGTCTTCACCAACGTCACCAGCCTGCTGCTGACGCCGCTCTTCACGCGGCTCCTGACGCGCGCCGACTACGGTGCCTTGGCGCTGCTCGCGCTCTTCTCCAGCCTGGCCAAGATCGCCTTCCGGCTGGGGCTCGACTCGGCCTACTTCCGGCTGCACTACGACCAGAAGGACGAGGCCGGCCGGCGGCGGCTGGCGGGGACCACCGCGCTGTTCGCGGCCGGCATCGCCACGCTCTTGTTCGCCCTGGTGGTGGCGTTCGCGGGGCCGCTCACCTGGGCCCTGTTCGGCGACGAGCCCGCTCCGCGGCGCTTCTTGCTGCTGGCCGCCGCCGACATCTGGATCGCGGCCCTGTCCTTCGTCCCCCAGGCCCTGCTGCGCATCCAGGACCGCCCGCGGCTCTTCGCCGGGCTGTCGATCGTGCGCCACGCCACCAACCTCGTCCTCAAGGTCGGCCTGCTCGTGGGCGGCTTCGGCGTGACCGGCGTGCTGACCTCCGACCTCGTCGCCACCGTCGTCTTCACGCTGGCGCTCGTCCCGACCCTGCTGCGCGGGGCTTCGTTCGAGCTGTCCTGGCCGATGGTGCGCGAGCTGCTCGAGCTGGGCCTGCCGCGCGTGCCGCACGGCCTGCTGCTGCAGGTCCAGAACCTGGCCGACCGGCGCATCCTGGCCGCCTTCGTGAGCATGTCGGAGGTCGGCCTCTACAGCGTCGGCTACACCTTCGGCACCGCCGTGAAGTTCGCCCTCTCGGCCTTCGAGCCCGCCTGGCAGCCCTTCGTCTACGCCCAGATGACCCGGCCCGAGGGGCGCGAGACCCTGGCCCGGCTGGTGACCTACGTGCTGTCGGGCTTCGTCTTCTGCGCCCTCGGCGTGGCCGTGCTGGGCCGCGAGGTGGTGCGGCTGATGACCGCGCCCGCATTTCACGCCGCGGCGCCGGTCGTGCCCGTCGTGGCGCTGGCCTACCTGCTGCACGGCGTCTTCCTGCTGACCTCGATCGGCATCGGCATCAGCAAAAAGGCGCGCTACTACCCGATCGTCACGCTGGCCTCGGCCGGCACCAACGTGGCCGGCAACCTGCTGCTGATCCCGCGCTTCGGCATGATGGGCGCGGCCTGGGCCACCGTGGCCTCGTACGCGGTGATGGCCGGGCTGGGGCTCTTCATCTCCCAGCGCCTGCACCCGATCCCGTTCGAGGTGGGGCGTCTCGTGCGCGTGCTCGTGGCGGCGGCGGCGGTCTACGCCGCGTCGCTGTGGTCGCCGGAGGCGTTCATACCCGCGGTGGCGGTGAAGGGTGCGCTGCTGCTGGCCTTCCCGTTGCTGGTCGTGGCCACGGGGGCGCTCACGGCGGAGGAGCGGACCTGGTTGCGGGCCCGGCTGGGCTGGACCGCTCGAACCGCTTGAGTTGTGCAGCTCCCGGTCCTTCGATGGCAGCCCTGAGCCCTACCTTAGTCTTGACTCGTGCCGGTTGACGCCGACATCACCCGAGCACAAAATTGGGCGTCGACTCGGCAGCGACAGGAGTACACTATGCAAAAAGTGAAGAAGGCAACCCACGTTTCACTGACGGCCAAGTCGTGGGAACGCCTGACTCAGCAGATGCAGAAGCTGACGCTGGCCGCGGCGCGGCGAGGGGCCCCCAAGAAGGTCAAGGTGGCCGCGTAGCCCGAATCGTCGTGTCCTGACGGGCCCAGCGTCGTGCCGGTTACGCCAAAAGGGGGCCCTGATGACACGCGTCGCGTTGATCTTCGACTTCGACGACACCCTCGCGCCTGACTCAACCACTACCCTGCTAGCAAAGAAGAACCGAGGCCTGCCGGCCAAGTTCTGGCTGGATTGGGCACCCAAGCTTGTCGCTGAAGGCTACGATCCCACCCACGCCTTCCTGAACCTCCTCCTGGACAACATCGGAGCCGAGAAGCCCCTTGGGTCGCTGAACAACAAGGCGCTGAGGCAGTTTGGCGCCACCCTGAAGTTCTTCCCCGGTGTCGAGCAGTTGCTGCGTGACGCGCAGAAGATCGGCACGGCGTACAAGGTCGAGGTCGATTGCTTCATCATCTCCGGGGGCCTTGAAGAGGTCATCCAGGCGGCTCCACTCGTCAAGAAGTACTTCAAAGGCGTCTATGGCTGCCAGCTCGCGGAGGAGGGTGGAGTCCTAAGGAAGATCAAGCGAGCGATCACGTTCACCGAGAAGACACGCTTTGTGTTTGAGATCAGCAAGGGTATTTCTCCGGCCAAGGTCGCCACCCGGCCTATGGCGGTGAACGAGGACGTGCCCCTGGAGAAGCGGCCTATTCCTCTCCATCACATGATCTATGTGGGGGACGGGCTGACGGACATCCCATGCTTCTCCCTGATCGGAAAGAACGGGGGACTGCCGTTCGGTGTCGTGAACCCCAAGAAGGGAAAGAGCCCGAGACAAGAATTCCTGGAGATGATCATGACGAAGCGCGCGATCAGCTGGAATAGTCCGAACTACGGCCCGAAGGGAACCCTGGGCTTCCTACTGCGCGCGTCCCTTCACAACCTCTGCGCCAAGGCTCGCCTGTCCCAGCCGTAGCGGGCGATCTGCTGAGACGTGCTTCTCCATCGCCCTACCCCTACTGCGCCCAGCGTGATCGGTGCGGCCGAGATCGGGTAAGTCGCCCAGGATCTCCTCGATCTGCTCCAGGGCCGACCGCAGGTTCTCGGCGATTTCCTCCGCGATCTCGTCGGGGTCGGGCAGGTTGTCGGCGTCGAGCAGGCTCTCGTCCTTGAGCCAAAACACGTCGAGCGAGCACTTGTCGCGGGCCACCAGGTCGTCGTAGCCGTAGGCCCGCCAGCGCCCCTCGGGGTGCTTCTCGGACCAGGTGGCCTTTCGCTCGTTCCGGTGGGACGGGTTGTAGCAGGCCACGAACTCGTCCAGGTCGGCGCGCTTCATGCGGTTCGTCTTGAGCGTGAAGTGCATGTTCGTGCGCAGGTCGTAGACCCACAGCTTGCGGGTCCACGGCTCCGGCGAGGCCGGCTTGCGGTCGAAGAACAGCACGTTGGCCTTCACGCCCTGGGCATAGAAGATGCCCGTGGGCAGCCGCAGCAGCGTGTGGACGTCGCACTCCCGCAGCAGCGCGCGGCGCACCGTCTCGCCCGCGCCGCCCTCGAACAGGACGTTGTCGGGCACCACCACCGCCGCCCGGCCGTGGATGTCGAGCAGGCTCTTGACGTGCTGGACGAAGTTGAGCTGCTTGTTGGTGGTGCTGGCCCAGAAGTCCTCGCGCTCGTAGGTGATGGCCTCGCGGTCCGTCTCGCCCTCGTCGGTGACGACCATGATGCTCGACTTCTTGCCGAAGGGCGGGTTGGTCATCACCACCTGGTAGCGGACCGTGCCCAGCTCGCGCAGCGCGTCGTCGGTGCGCACCGGCAGGCGGGCGTCGATCTCGGCCTCGGCCTCCGCGCGCTTCCGGCCCTGCTTCATCAGCTCGTCGCGCAGCCTGTCCAGCTCCTGGGGCGTGGGTCCCACGCCGTGCAGCAGCAGGTTCATGGCGCACAGCCGGGTGACGCTGTGGACGATCTCGACCCCGCGCAGGGCGTCGCGCCGCAGGTGTTCGCGGTCTTCCTTCGTGAGGTTCGGGGAGTTGGCCGGGTCGACGAGGAAGGCGTGGGCGGCCAGCAGGAAGCCGCCCGTGCCGCAGGCCGGGTCGATGATCGTCTCGCCGGCCTTGGGACGGACGCAGGCGACGATGGCGTCGATGAGCGGGCGCGGGGTGAAGTACTGGCCCGCGCCCGACTTGGTGTCCTGGGCGTTCTTCTCCAGCAGGCCCTCGTAGGCGTCGCCCTTGACGTCGACGCCCACCTTCACCCAGGTTTCGCGGTCGATCAGGTCGGCCACCAGCCGGCGCAGCTTGGCCGGGTCCGACACCTTGTTCTGGGCCTTGCGGAAGACCAGGCCCAGCAGGCCGTGCTGGCGGCCTAGGTGCTCGAGCGTCTTGCGGTAGTGGACCTCGAGCGCGTCACCGTCCTGGGCCATGAGCGCTGGCCAGTCGTAGCCCTCGGGCACCGGCGAGGGGCGTTTCCAGGGGGCCTGGGTGTACTCGTGAGCCATCTTCAGGAACAGCAGGTAGGTGAGCTGCTCCAGGTAGTCGCCGTACGAGAGCCCGTCGTCCCGCAGGACGTTGCAGTAGCTCCAGAGTTTGCTGACCAGCGTGTCGGCATCGCTCATGCGCGGGCCTCGGTCGCGTGCTGGGCGCGGATGCGGGCCAGGAGCTCGCTGGCGGGCTCGTCGGCCGGGTCTTGGGGGACGAGCTTGCCCTCGAAGGCGCGCTTGAGGATGGACTGCCGCAGGCGACCGCAGCGGGTCAGGGTCTCTTCCACGGTGCGCTCCAGGCTGTCGATGACGGAGAGGCGGCGCTCGACTTCGGCGACGATGCGGGCTTGCTCCGAGGCGGGTGGTAGCGGCACGAGCGCTCTCTCCACGGTGTCTTGATCGATCTTCGGCATGCTGCCAGCGATGCCCTGGGCTCGAGACCTGAAGTAGCTACGAGTGCGCGCGCTCCGGAGCACCGTCTCCACCCACGACGGCCGGACCAGTTCGCAGACTCGGGCGCGAATCAGCAGGTCCGGGAATACCGCCCAGTGCTTTGGGCCGCTAAAGAGCGCGACGGTGCCGACAAGCTCCGGGGCGTTCGAGCGTTGAATGAGCAGGTCCCCCGGTTCCAGCCAGAGTTCTCCTACCTCTTCGCGCGTTGCGGTCGTCAGCTTCGTATTCGCATCTGTAAATCGGCGTTGGGTGATGGCGGTTAGCGTTAGGGTTCGGATCCCGGACCCATCCGGCGAGGCCGGCGCGGACCTGCCGTTTCGCAGGGGTTCAGAAATCAACTGCGAGAGGCTTGCAATGGCCCAGCCCCAGGGGAGAGCGTGTTGGCCAGAGACGTTGTGCTCGGCTGGGGGCTGGTACTTCTTGCCCTCGGGCCAGCGGGCACGGCGCTCGGCGAGGATGCGCTCCAGCAGAACCGAGGCGGGCTCGTAAGAGCGGCCCTCGGCTCGGGCCAGCTCGGCCTCGGTGGGCACAAGCCGGCCCTCTACGGCGGCCTTCAGGACGCTCGCCCGGGCCCGCTTCAGCTTGGCCTGGACGGCCTTCAGTGTGGCCACGGCCTCGTCGAGCCGGGTGAAGTGCTTCTCGATCTCGCCGACGATCCGGTCGCGTTCCGCGCTGGGGGGCAGGGGAACCGCAATACGCCGAATCGACTCCTGCCCGATGTTGCGCATCGACTCCTGGTTCCCGGTCGCGAGGAGTTCGATCTGTCTCCGGCCCTGCGGGCTACGGAGGGACCAGAGTACCCACGACCTGAGGGCGGGGTCGATGAACACGAAGCGGAGGATCTTGTCCGAGAGCATGACCGTCCTGCTCGTGCCCTGGGCGATGACACAGGCGCCGACAAGCGCGATCGTGTTGGCCCGGCTGAACAGAAAGTCCCCAGGGCGGATGAAGTAGGCCGGCTCCACCTTGCTCGGATCGGAACAGGTCTTGGACTCGGTCTCGTCGTAGGTGCCCCAGGTGACGGCGCTCACCTTGACCACGCCGACCTGGCCCGCTCCGGGCACTTGGGGGTCGCAGGTGAAGCTCTTGCCCGCCTCAATCCTTGCCAGCAGTTGCCCGAGCGTTGCAAGCGTCCATCCTGGCGGAAGGGGAGGCTCCTTGCCCGGTCTCATGCGACCAACTCCAAGTCCAGCCCGGACACGAGTGCTCTCACCACGCCTTCAAGTACAGGATCGGATACCCCCCGAACGGGTCGTCCTGGCCCGCCCAGGCCTCGAACGCGTCCAGGAACTCCCCAGCGCTCAAGTCCCCTTGCACCATCTGGGGCCAGGTGATCAGGCCACGGAACGGCCATCCGGCTTCGAGCCAGCGCAGGGCGATGAGCTGCTGGTCGACGTCGCAGGCCACGAGCACGCGCCCCTCGCGAGCGGCCCGCTCGAAGTGGACCTCGTCAGCTGTCCCCTCGGGATACGCGTCCACGGCGCGAAGAACGTCCCAGCCGCGATGGAGCAGGGCCTGCACGATGTCCCCGCGGATGTCGGCGTCAGTGTAGAGGGGGAACCGACCGGCCAATCAGGAGCGGCCCCGGGCGGCCAGGAAGGCCGCCTTGCGGGCTTCGTGGCCGGCGGCGAACTCGATTTCGGCCCGCAGTTCGGCTTCGATCTCGGCCACGTGCTCGTAGTAGTAGACCAGCGCGGCGTAGACCTGCTCGAGGGTCAGGTGCGGGTAGGCCTCGAGCATCTCCTCGGGGGTCTTGCCCTCCTTGCGCAGCGCGGCGATGTTGTTGACGCGCACGCGCGCCCTGTCGATCGCCGCCTTGCCGCCGCAGTACCCCGGCCGCTTCACGATGTGAGCGTAGCCGGTGTCGCCGACGGGATGCCGTGCCGTAGCCATGTCGGTTTCCATTCTAGCGCTCCAGAGCCCCGCCGAAACATCACTCACGCCACCAACTCCACGTTCAGCTCCGCTACCAGCGCCTCGTACCCGTCCCCGAACAGCTCGTGGAACTTGCCCAGGCCGCCCTCGTTCACGAAGGGCACGTCGTCGAGGTCCTCGGCCTTGACCTCGGCGTCGGCCGCAATCCGGTCACGGATCAGCGCCAGCCAGTGCACTTGCTCCTGCGTGAAGGCCCGGCCGCGCTGGGCTTGCTGGGCAAGCCAGGCCGCGAAGCGCTCCTTCACGCGGTCGGCGAACGGCACCAGGTCCTCCTCGGGCCGCAGGGCGTGGCGGGCCAGGGAGACGATGTCGGTCCACAGCCGGCCGCCGCTGGCACCGCGCACGCGGTCGCGTTCGACCTTCTCGTAGGCGGACCACAGCAGCTCGGTGGTCCAGCGGCGCGGGGGGCGCTCGATGGCGTCGGCCAGCTCGCGGATCTGCTGGCGGGTGGGGCGCTGGGGGTAGGGGCGCGCGTACAGCACCTGCAGGGCGTCGATCTCGTCGCGGTGCTGCTGGATGAAGGCCTGGAACGAGTCGACCAGCTCGCGGTCGTAGCCGGGGGTGTGCTGGGGCGCGGCGCCGGAGTGCAGCACCTCGTCGAGCGAGGTGTCGTCGAGGGTCTGGTCCTGCTGCCGGCGTACGTCGAGAAGCACGTCGCACAGGGCCGGGTTGTGGGCGATGGGGACGGCGGCGGTCTCGCGCAGCTCGCGCTGGGCGTCCTGCACCTGGGCCTCGCTGGGCGCCTGGTCGGCCGGGAGGCCGTGGAGCGCGCGGGCGCGGGCGTCCTCCTGGTCGGGGTCGAGGGCGTCCAGCAGGCGCGTGACGAGGTCGCGCAGGGGGGCGCCGCCGCCGGCGGCTTCGACGGTCTTGCGCTGGTCGGTATCCAGGCGCCGGTCGATGCGGTCGAGGCGGCCGGCCAGGGTCGAGAGGATGTCGGCCTCGCGGTTGCCGGCCCGCACCATCTCCAGCAGCTTCTCGAAGGCGATGCCGCGCTCGCGCAGGATGGGCGGGTCGGACTTCTGTTCCTCCATCACGCCCACCGCGTCGACGATCACGAAGTGGGTCTTGGCGCGAGCGTCGGCGGTCACGGCCCGGAAGTCGGCGTCGGGGATCACGCGCACGCCGCGTCCCTTCATCTGCTCGAACAGGATGCGCGAGCGCACGGAGCGCATGAACACGACGCACTCCAGGGGCTTGATGTCGGTGCCGGTGGCGATCATGTCCACGGTCACGGCGATGCGCGGCTGGTAGCTGTTGCGGAAGCGCTGGATGGTCTCCTCGGGCCGGTGCGAGGCCGAGGTGGGCGCGCCGTTGCCGGGGCCCTGCTCGGGGCGGTAGGTGATCTTGACCGCCTGCTCGTTCCCCAGGCCGAACTCCTGGCGCACGATATCGAGGATGTCCTCGGCGTGGCTGTCGGTCTTGGCGAAGATCAGGGTCTTGGGCATCTCCTTGCGGCCCGGGAAGATCTCGGTGAAGAGCTTGTCCTTGAACTCGCGCACGACGGTGCGGATCTGGTCCTTGGCCACCACGCTGCGGTCGAGGGCGCCGGCGTCGTAGGTCAGGGGCTCGTCGAGGGCCTCCCAGCGCACGGCGCGGGTCTGGCGGTCGCGCTTGCCCACCACGGTCGGATGGCTGGCGTCGTGCGCGAGCTGCGAGCCGTCCCGGCTGATGCGGGTACGGATCTCGTAGACCTCGTAGGGGACGTTCACGCGGTCGCGCACGGCGTGCTCGTGGCGGTACTCCGAGACCAGGTTCTTGTCGAAGAAGGCGAAGGTGTGCTTGGCCGGGGTGGCCGTCAGGCCCACCAGCGAGGCGTCGAAGTACTCCAGCACCTGGCGCCAGAGCGTGTAGATCGAGCGGTGGCACTCGTCCACCACCACCACGTCGAAGAACTCGGGCGGCAGGGTGGGGGAGTAGGCCACGGGCGGGGGCTCGCGCAGCAGCGACGCGCCCGAGCCGTCCCAGGCCGAGCCCTCCTCGAGCGTGGCGTCGTAGTCGGGCTGCCCCTGCAGGATGCTGTAGAGGCGCTGGATGGTGGTGATGACCACGCGGTTGACGGGGTCGATCTTGTTGCTGGTCAGGCGCGCCACGTTGTAGAGCTCGGTGAACTTCCGCCCGTCGTCGGGGGCCGTGTAGGCCTGGAACTCCTTCAGGGCCTGGCGGCCGAGGTTGCCGCGGTCGACCAGGAACAGGGCCCGGCGCGCACCGCCGAACTTGACCAGCCGGTAGAGGGCGGCGATGGCGGTGTAGGTCTTGCCCGAGCCGGTGGCCATCTGCAGCAGGGCGCGCGGTCGGCCGTCGCCGATCGAGGCCTCCAGGTTCTCGACCGCCCGGATCTGGGCCGGCCACATGCCGGCGGTCTCGAGCGGCGGCGCCTGGCGCAGGCGGCCGATGAGGGTGGCCGCGGAGGGGGCGCCGGGCTTGCCGGTCCCGATGGCGACGGCATCGTCGAACCAGCCCTGGAGGCTGGCCGGTCGGTGGAAGCTGAAGACGCGCCGACTGCGCGGCACGGGGTCGAGCAGGTTCGTGAAGCGCGTCTCGACGCCGGTGCTCTCGTACAGGAAGGGGAGTGGACGCAGCGGCGGGTTCATCCAGGCCGGCAGCTTGCCGGCGTAGTCGCGCGTCTGGGCCTCGACCGAGGTCAGCGTTACCCCTTCCTTCTTGGCCTCGATCACGCCCGCGGCTTTGCCGTTCAGGAACAGCAGGTAGTCGCAGGGCCCGGCCTCGGTGCGGAACTCGCGCACGGCCACGCCGGGGCCCGCGCCCAGGTTCATCTGGTCGCGGTCCTGCACCAGCCAGCCGGCCTGGGCCAGCAGGGCGTCGATCTTCTGGCGGGCCTGCTGCTCGGGGTTGAGGGGCGCGGGGGTCATGTGCTTGCCAGAGTGCGTCAATTCTAGACTGTCAGGACGGGCGCTGGTGGCCGGGAGGTGGCCAGTGCGGATCCGTGGCGGTCGCGGCTCGCGAGAGGTACCGCGCCCTTGGCATGCAGGCACTATCATGGCCGGCGGCAGCGGCGCGCGCCATGCGTCTCGTCGGGACGCCGTCGACCGCCCTCGTGGAGCAGCGAGCGTGGAGGGAGGCACCATGCGGCTAGGCTTTCTGGTCTGGTTTCTCGTTGGCCACGCGCTGGAAGCGGCAGGCGCCGGGGAGGTCTTGACCGGCCGCGTCGTGAGTACGGACGGGCGGCCGATCGCGGGTGCAACGGTCAGTGCCTACGCGCGGGAGCAGACAGAGGAGGCGGCGGGGCGGAGGGCGGAGGGCCGGCCGCGTGCTCCATTGGCGGCCGTTCGTACCGGGGCCGATGGGACGTTCCGCATGGAGACTGCGGCTCCCGCCGTCTGGGTCGAGGCGCGCGCGGAGGGGCGGGTCCCCACCATGGCCGCGCCGGCGGCCGAGGGCCCCACCACGCTCACGCTCTCCAGCGCCGCTCTACGGCGCGGGGTGGTGCGCGGCGGCGGGCGGCCGCTAGGCGGAGCGCTCGTGGTGTGGACCGGCGAAGGTGGATCCGAGCTCTTCGTTCGCACTGCGACCGACGGGTCCTACGAGGTGCCCGATCCCGGCCAGGCGCCGGCCCACCTCGCCATCTACCACCCGGATTTCGCCGTGTCGTGGTCGTCCGCGGCAGGGCATGGTGCCGATAGCCTCGACCGCGACGTCGAGAACGGGATCTCCATCGTCGGCAGCGTGGTGGACGGCTCGGGAAGGCCCGTGCCGAACGCCACCCTCTGGCTCGACGGGCGCCTTCCCGCCGGCCGTTCGGACGCTGCGGGCGCGTTCAACGTGGCGCACGCGCCAGAGCGCTGGCAGTTCCTCTCGGCGCGCTCACCAGCGCTGGCGGGGGTGGTGGTACGACGGACGGGCCGCATCGTGGTGACGGTCCGACCGGTCGTCACCCTCACGGGGTCCGTCCGCGACGCCGCTACGGGGCAGCCGCTGGCACGAGCCACGGTGGTGGCTGCGCCCGCCGGCCGGGACGGCAACGTCTCGGCCGATACGGATGCGCGCGGAAACTACACATTCGCGGCGCTGCTCCCCGACCGATACCGACTCTACGCTGGGCGTCCCGGGTACGTGTCGGGCCCCTCCGACTACGCCACGGCCGAGCCGCTGGACCTGCGCTCGGCGGCGGCCAGCCGGCGCGACTTCGCCCTCAGGGCTCTGCCCCGGGTGAGGGGACGGGTGGTGGATGCGGAGCAGCGGCCCGTCGATGGGGCGCTGGTGGCGCTGGGCACGAAGTCGACCCCCAACCTCTACGGGCGCTGGGGCTGGGATCCGTTCGGCGACGAGGGTGTCCGGACCGGTCCGGACGGGGCCTTCACCCTGGTGTTGCCGGACCCCGAGGCCGCCGCCGAGGACGAGCCGTTCGAGAGGGACCGGCCGCTCGTGGTCCTCAAGGAGGGGTACGCGGCGGCGCAGGTCGAGGCCTCGAAGCTGAGCGGTGGTTCGCTGGTCGTCGTGCTCACGCGCGGCGTCGAGCTCTCGGGCCTGGTCGCCGGCCCGGACGGCACACCTCTCGCCGGCGTGGCGGTGACGGCGGCCGAGGACGGGGCCTTCGGTGGCACCATCTTGCCCACCTACGTGCTGCTGGCCAGCGACGAGAAGGGCGACGGATGGACGTCCACGGACGCGAACGGGCGCTTCTCGATGCGCGTCCACCCGGTCGTGCACCATCTCTCGTTCCGCAAGGCCGGCTACGCGCCGAAGCTGGTCCGTGGCCACGACGCGCGCCACGGCGAGCCCCTTGCGGTTGCTCTCGAACCGGCGGCGGTCGTGCGCGGCCGAGTGTCGCGGGCGGACGGTCGCGGGGTGCCCGAGGTCGACCTGGCACTGGTCGACCGCGCTTCCATAGGGGGCCGATCGGCCCAGACGGACGCCGACGGCTCGTTCGTGATCGGGGACCTGGCACCCGGCGCCTACCAGCTCACGGCGACGCACTCCGAGCTGGGCATCCAGGAGACGGTGGCCGTCGAGGCGCCCTCCTCGGACCTGCAGATCGTGCTGGCACCGCGCGGCACCGTGCGCGGGCGAGTGCTGGAAGCCGCCACCCAGCGGCCGGTGACCCGCTTCACTGTCGCCCTCGTGCCGCGCGACGATGCGAGCCGCGGCTCACGGAGCCTGCGCGTCGAGGACGCTGGCGGTGTCTTCTCGGTCGAGGACGTCCCGCTGGGAACGGCGACTCTCACCGTGACGGCAGAGGGCTACGCGACGCGCCAGCTCGAGGACGTGGTGGTCACTGGCGAGCCCGAGACGCCGGAGGTGGAGGTCGCGCTGGACGCCGAGGCGGTTCTCGCGGGCCGGGTGACCGCCGAGAGGGGTGGGCCCGTGCCGCAGGCGCAGGTCACCGTCGAGGGCGGGCCGGCGGACGGCGCCAAGGCCACCTCGGACGCAGACGGCGAGTACGAGCTACGGGGCCTGGCGGCCGGGGAGATCGCCGTGACGGTCGAGGCCGCCGGCTTCCTGACCGAGAAAGGGACCGTGGACGCGCGCCTACGCGGCCGGCTCGACTTCGTTCTGCGCAGGGGACTGGCCCTGCGCGGCGAGGTCGTGGCCGAGGGCGGCGGGGTGGCGCGGGCCCAGGTCGCCGCCCGGTCCAGCGCGCGTGGCGCGGTTCACCAGAGCGCGCAGACGGACGAGCAGGGGCGGTTCGTGCTGGAGGGGCTGGTGCCGGGGCGCTACACGGTTCGGGCCGTCGCTCGGGGAATGAGGGAGGCCGAGGCCGAGGACGTGGATGTGGAGCAGGCTGGCTCCCTGAGGCTCGTGATGGAGCGCGCGCCGACCGCGGTCCTCAGCGGCAAGGTGGTGGGGCTGCCCGTCGGAGAGGGGGCGGCGATCGCCATGGTGGTGGCCAGCAGCCAGGAGGGCGGCGCCAGCGCGGAGGCGATGATCGCCGCCGCCGGTACGTTCCGGATGGAAGAGGCACCGGCGGGTCGAGTGGAAGTCCGGGCGATCTCGGCCACGCCCGCCTCCACCCTGCGTTCCAGCCGGCCGCTCGACCTGACGCTGGCGCCGGGGAGCGAGACGGAGGTCGTGCTCGAATTCGCGTCCGACGTGGTCGTCAGGGGTGTCGTGGTCAAGGCCGGCCGCCCGGTCCCGGGCGCCATGGTCAGCTTCGCGCGGGCAGGGCGCGGCGGCTTCGAGGCCATGGGGTTCACCGACGCGACCGGAGCCTACGAGGTGGCCGGCCTCGATCCCGGCGCACACGAGGTGAGAGTGTCCGGGAACGGCATCTCGTTCTCCATGAGCTACACGGTCAGCGGATCGGCGGAGCTCGACATCGACGTAACGGGCGGGACCGTGTCGGGGCGGGTGGTGCGCGCCGACACGGGAGCGCCGGTCACGGCGGCGGAGGTCCTGCTGTTCCGTCTCGGAGAGCGGGAGACTGCGCCCACGGCGAGCGTCACGACCGGCGTTCAGGGTGCCTTCTCGCAGGGGTCCCTGGTGGAGGGCCAGTACCGCTTGGTCGCGTCAAAGGCCGGCTTTGGCCAGGAGCAGCGCGAGGTCGAGGTGGCTCGTGGGTCGACCGCGGAGGTCACCTTCGAGCTGCAGCCCGCTGAGGGCGTGAGCGTCTCCGTCGTGGACGCGCGCGACGGCCGGCCGCTGGAGGCCACCGTGGTGGTGCGGGACGAGGCCCGGCGCATCGTGGCCAACCGCCATTCCGGGGTGGGCGAGGACGGAACGCTGAACGTCCCGCTCGCGAGCGGCTCCTACCTTCTCTCCACCTCCGCCAGCGGCTACGGGACCGCCACGCTGCGGGTGACGGCGCCCAGCAGGGGCCTGCGCGTCGGGCTCACGCCCGGCGGCACGCTGCGCTTCGAGTCGCCGCGGGACCTGCGCGGCCGCGTCCGCCTCGTCCAGCCCGACGGCGAAGAGTACGTGCGGTGCTGGTGCAACGGCATCGCCGACATCGAGCTGAGTGGCCGCGCGACCACCGTGGCGAACGTGACCCCCGGGACCTACACGGTGGAGCTGATCGACGTTCAGGGGTCGCCGCCGGCCATGCCGGTGACCGTCCGGGAGGGCCAGGTGACCACCTTGGCGATCGAGTAACGAGGGCACGCGCGGGGATCATGACTCTCGCGCCAGGTGTCGAGCCCGTAGACCGCTCCCCGCGCACCCTGCCGCCAGGGACGAGGGTCGTCGCCCCTGCGGCGGGCGTCGAGTCCCGGCCCCGTTCGTTGACCGGTCGGTCTCAAAGCCTGGGGAACGACGACGCCGCGTACGGGCGGTCGCTCACGTACTGGTCGAGCGCGAAGCCCTCGCCCGAGGGCCCCTTCCGGTTGCGCACGAGCTCGACCGCGTCGACGTCGAGCAGCAGCGCCGCGCTGCAGCGCGCCTCGCTCGCTTCCGGGTAGAAGACGTGGGCCCGGCCGAACGACAGCTCGAACGACTGCACATTCTCCGGGTTCTTGTGCAGCAGGTACCCGAGGTCGGTCGCCGGCCGGTGGGTGGTCGTGAGCGTCAGCAGCATCAGGCCGGGAAGGATACTGCGCCGGGCCCTGTGCCGCCCACCCGGCTGCCGACCGATCGCTGTCGGCCAGTCCCGTCCATCTCATCAACTGGGGCTTCCTCTTCGCCATCGTGATCGGCTTGCTGTTGTCCTTGTCCGGTCGTCGCCCGGGGCCCTGAGCGCCAGCAGGAGGCGACGAGGGCTAGCGCCCGCAGCCTCCGCGCGGCTGCGCTTCGACCCGGCTACTCGATCGTGAACTGCATCAGCTCGACGGGGATGAAGTGGTTGTCGATCCGGCCGTAGACAGCGGAGCCGGAACCGTCCTGGCCCTCGCTGTCCCAGAGGACGACGAGATCGAACTCCGGGACCCCCGCCACCGCTGCCCGCGTCTGGCTGCCGGCGGTGAACTCGTTGAAGCGGAACGCCGCCAACGGGTTGACGCCGAAGGGATAGACCCTTCCGAACACGCCCGAGCCTGACCCGTCTTCTCCTTCGCTGGACCAGGCGACCACGAAGCAGCCGTTGCCGGTGAATTCCATCCCGACGGCGGGATCGGACTGCCGTCCGGCGGTGAGGGTGTTGACCTGGAACTCGGAGGCGATGGGAGCGCCCGAAACGGAGTAGCGCTGGCCGAAGATCCCGAGGTCCGACCCGTCCTGCCCGTCGCTATGCCACACGACCACGGCGCCGCCGGCCGGATTGACGGCCACCGCCGGCGCGCCGTGGAAGCCGGTCGTGTGCGTGTTGACCTGGAACTCGGGGCCCACCGGGGCGCCGCTGCTGTCGTAGCTCCGCCCGAAGACGCCGCGGCCCGCGGGCCCGCCGCCCGGCTCGGCGCCGTCCTGCCAGACCACGAGGAAGTTGCCGGCGGAGTCGGACCCGACATCCGGGCGATGCTGGTCGCCGGTGGTGAAGGTGTTGACCCTGAACTCCGAGCCGAGACGGACGCCGGACGAGCTGAACCGTTGGCCGAAGACCTCGGCGCCGGCCCCCTCCTGGCCCAGGCTGCTCCAGACGACCACGAAGTTGCCCGAGAGGTCGGCGGCCACCGCAGGCTGGTACTGGGTACCGGTCGTGAAAGAGTTGACCTGGAACTCCGGGCCCACGGGCGCGCCCGAGCTCGCGAAGCGCTGCGCGAAGACGCCGTCCCCGGAGCCGTCCTGCGGGCTCGCCCACACGACGACGAAGTCGCCGGTGCCGTTCGAGGCCACGTCCGGGTCGCGCTGATCGCCTGTCACAAACGTGTTGACGCGGAACTCGGCGCCGCCCGCGGAGCGCCCGTACACGCCCTTCCCGGAGCCATCCTGGCCGTCGCTCTCCCAGACGGCGACGAACCCGCTCGGGTGGTACGCCGCGGAGGGGACCCCCTGATTGCCCGTCGTGTAGGTGTTGACCCGGAACTCCGGCCCGATGGGGTTCCGCGATCCGTGCTGGTGCGTCTCCAGAGACCAGCCGATCCGTGGAACGGCCGCGAGGCCGAGAAGGAGAACGACAGTCCTTCGCCGCATGCATTCCTCCGCACGGAAGCCGCCTGTGTCCGCCATGCTACTCCGCCAGGAAACCAGCCCGACGGCCCGGCGACAAGGATGATCAGGCCGAGGGTTCGGACGGCAGGCTGAGGAAGGCCTCCGGCAGCAGGGCCGGCGGCTCGCTCTTGCGGAAGTGCTGGGGGTTACGCGTCACGATCAGATCGCAGCCCGCTTCCTGAGCGGAGGCCGTGCACACAGCGTCCTCGAGGTCATCGAAGGGCATGTTCAGCGCCAGGCGCACCGAGGAGTCCGTGACGGGCGCCACGCGCAGCCTCGAGAGCAGGTGCGCGAGAGTCTTGCGCGTCTCGGCCGCCCCCTTCTCCCTCCGCACCAAGTAGGCGATGGTGGTCACGGCATGGCCTGCGACGTAGCCCTCGACCTCGCCGGCACCGACGCACTCCAGGGCCGCCAGCGACGCCTTGACGTGCGGTTCGCGGTCGAGGATGACGTCCAGCAGGATGTTGGTGTCGTAGAGGACGCGCCTCACCGGTGCTTCTCTTCGAGGTGATCCAGGTAGGCGCGGCGGATGGCTTCGTCCGAGAGAGGCGTGCCCTTCTTCGACGGACGCGCCCGGCCGAGGAGCTGCCGCGTCCACGGCGAGAGCTTGCGTTCCGGCGGCTTGGGCAGTTGCTCGAAGATCGTGGCGACGGCCTGCGACAAGGACACGCCGCGCTTGCGCGCCCAGGCCTTGGCGCGCACCACCAGCCGCTCTTCCAGCCTGAGCGTGAGCTTGGTCTGCATGACGTATATCTCCCTTCCCGAGTGTACGTCAGGAGAGCAGGCCGGCGCCACAGGCTACGCGCCGGCTCGTCGGCCTCGGCGGCTAGAGAGGAGAGCAGGGCCCCGCGCCGCGGCGGGTGCTGTGACACATCAAGGCCTGGCGGAAACCGAGCCCCTCTGGCCGCTGCTCGGACGAGCGCGCTGTGCCAGTCGAACCGCACGACGCGCCGCCCCCCCCCCGGCCTGATAGGATGGCTGGAGCCCACCGTTCCGGGCCCACGCCGCCCACGGCGGCGCTGTCCGCCGCGGGCGGCCACGCGAAGGAGGAGACCGTGGCCGACCTCGAGACCCTCAAGAAGAAGTACCAGTCCGTCATCGACCTCGCCAAGGAGCGGGGCGTGCACCTCAAGAACGTGCACGTGGAGAACGACAAGCTCCTGATCCGGGGCGACGCGCCCAACCAGGAGATCAAGAACGAGGTCTGGGACCGGATCAAGAAGGTCGACGCCGCCTTCGCCGACCTGACCGCCGACATCGGCGTCGACGCCAGCCTGCCCGTGCCCGCCAAGATCCACGTGGTGGCCGCGGGCGAGACGCTCTCGAAGATCGCCAAGGCGCACTACGGCGACGCCTCGAAGTACATGAAGATCTTCGAGGCCAACAAGGACCAGCTCAGCGACCCCGACAAGATCAAGGTCGGGCAGAAGCTGAAGATCCCGTCGTAGCCGGAGGAGGGGGCGGCGCCCGGGGTCGCGAGGAGGGAACATGGGTCTCTTGGACGATCTGATGCAGAAGGCGGGGGGCTTGGCCCAGACGGCGGCGCAGAACCCGCAGGCCGTGGCCGCCGTGGTGAGCCTGTTGAGCAGCCGCGACACGTCGGTGGGCGGCTCGGGCGGCCTGGCGGGGATCGTGGGCGCGTTCGAGCAGAAGGGCCTGGGCCAGATGGTGTCGTCCTGGATCTCGACCGGCCCCAACCCGCCGGTCACCGGCGGCCAGCTGACCGACGTGCTCGGGGCCGAGGTCATCAAGCAGTTCGCGGCCAAGGCCGGCGTGCCGCAACACCAGGGCGGCGACCTGCTCGCGAGCCTGCTGCCCTCGGTCATCGACCAGCTCACGCCGCAGGGCCAGGTGCCGGCGGCCGACCACCTGGAGTCGTCGCTGGGCGGCCTCTTGTCGTCGTTCATGAAGTAGCCGGCGGCCCCGACCAGCCTGGGCCGCCTGCCCGTGGCGCCGTCCGCGGCGGGCCTGCTAGGCGGAACCGGCGCCGCTCGCTGTCCGGCGGCCACGGAAGCGGACCGGTGGCGGCTGGCGCAGGACGGGGCGTTCTTCGGCCAGCTCACGCGCCTCTTCGTGGAGACCGTGCAGGCCTTCTACGCCTTTCGCGCGGCCCGGGCCGGGAGGGCGCCCTGGGCGGTCAGACCGGCACGGTCACGGTGGCGCAGAGGACGTACTACCTCGCCTACCAGAACCGGCGGCCGGAAAACGTGACCGCCTTCATCGAGGCTGGTCAACCAAGAGTTCGCTGCCAGAACATGGGTTGAACCGCAATCGTGCGCCAGGACCGCGCCCGGCCACCGCTCGCCCTCCGTCGACGACCTGCACGCGTTCGGCCCAACCGTCCACGCACCAATGCCCCGGAGCGACCAGCTCGAGATGGGTCCATCGGCAGACCGGCCGCAGCCGGGGCTCGTCCCGGGCCTGCTCCTGGGGCGAGTTCCGCTTGCCGCTCGGCTCGTCCTCAGCGGTCGGCGCGTCCGTGGCCGCCAACTGCATGTCGCGCCTCGAGTTCCACATCGCCCAGGCCCGCGAGGCCGGCGCGGACGGCGAGTCGATCCGCGCGGCGATCGAGACGGGGCGTCTCGTCCGGCGCGGCGCCGCAGCGAAGCTCGACCGGCTGGCGGCCGGCCTGGCCAGAGCGCCCCTACTTCGGAAGCGAGTCGTGGATGCGCTTGAAGGCGCCCTTCGCCGGCGCCTCCAACGCCTTCGCCTGGGCCTCGTCGTACACGGAGAACCAGTACCCGACGTGGAACCTGTCCTTCTTTCCTTCGAGCTCGATGAAGAGCAGGGCATCGGCAAGTTCCGGGATGCGCAGGCCGATCCCCTGGCCCTCGACCACCATCTCGACCACCGCGCGCACCGTCCCGGGCTCTGAGAGCTTCAGCCTGAGCGAGTCGCCGACTGCGGCCGCGCCCGTGCCGCCGACCACGAAGCCTCCGGCCTCGGACAGCAGATGCCGCCAGAAGCTCAGGCGCGGCGCCTCGACCTGGATGCGTTCCGTGATCATCCGGCGCGTGCGGCCCTGCAGTCGCTCGAGGTAGATGCGCAGGTTCTGGAGGAAGTAGATCCAGCCCGTCTTGATGCCGTCGAAGAGGTCGTCCCAGCCGTCGCTCGCGCCGAACGCGGACTGCACGAGTCGCACGCGCGTCTTGCCGTTCTCGGTGGAGAGGTGGTAGTCGGTGGCGAGGGACGTGCCTTCGCCCATCCAGCCGCTCTCGTCCACCAGGCGCAGGTGCTCGAGCGGCTCCCAGGCCACGACTGCCTGACTCATCATCATGTTGTCGCTCCAGCCGGCGGCGACGGTGGCCCCGACACCTTCCCCCGACACCTCTGCGATGGGAGCGAACCAGTTGGCGATCCCTGGCCTTCGGTGATCGCCTTCCACGCAGCTTCGAGGGGCGCGTCGATGTCCACGTGCAACTCGAGCGTGCGCTCCGGCTTCTTCTCGGTCATGACATTCTCCTCGTGCTGGGAATGAAGTGGTGAGGTGCCGCGGTCAGGCCGCAGCCGCCCTCAATCTCGCGGCGATGTCGCCGCTCGTGATCGCGTCACCGTGGGATACGGTGAGGATCCTCACGGCGGGGATGGTGGACAGCGTGGCGAGGAAGTTCTTGAAGGCCGCGCGGTCCTTGACCATGAACGCCCGCAGCATCCGGCCGGGAGCGAGCCTGCCGCCGGTCATGGTCGCCACGTCCATGAGCCGGCCGAGGAGGCCCGGGGGGCAGGCGCCACCGTTGTCGAGCGCGTTGTTGAAGATGAGCGCCGCTCCGCCAGCCACCGGTGCTTCGAGCACGTACTCGGTGAACTTCAAGCCGACGACCTTGTGGAGCTTGATGCCGAGCGCAGGCAGCAGGCGGGCGGGATCGTCGGTGACGTGCGTGAAGTGCTCGGCGAGGCGTGAGCGCTCCTCGTCTGGGCTCAGAAACGCGGCTTGCGGATAGCGGTCGAGATACCAGGGCGCGTCCATTCCATCGTAGCCATGCGGGACGACCATGATGGCCGGTCTGCCCAGCGCTTCGAGCTGCTTCATCCCCGCTTCGCTCAAGGCGACGAGACTGTGCAGCATCAGCCGCCATCGTTCAGCCGATAGACGACCATGTTGCGGTAGAGCGGGAAGGGCAAGCCGCCGCGGACGATCCAGAGGTTTGGCGCGAGCCTCTGGAACTCACCATGGGGGAACAGCCGGTGCGGCTTCTTCTTCTCGGTCATGCCTTGTTCCGGGCGGGGCGGATGGGGTGGGCGGCGACGACCAGACGGTAGGTGCGGCCGTCGGGGTGGGCCTCGTCGTGGTACTTCGCGGCGAGTCGGCTGATCGCTTGGAGCAGCTCTGCGCCGAAGGCCTCGCGCTCCTGCGCCGAACGCAAGCGGATCTCGACGTCGGTCGAGAGTGTGGGGAGGGGTTTCCCCGCCTTCTCGGCGATGGCCTGCGCCTCGCCGACTTCCTGCGCCATGCGCGAGGCGAGGGCGATCAAGTAGCTGCTGGAGAACTTGTCCTTGAGCTTCTGCGGGTCCATGCCGGGTGCGAGCACGTTGGGCGAGGCGACGAGGTACTGCGCCTTTCTCCGCACGATGCGCTCGGTGCAACCGCGCCGCTTCTCCTCGCGCACCAGCTCGACGAAGCCGTGCTCCTCGAGCTGGCGCACGTGGTAGGCGACCTTCTGGCGCGGAAGCCCGAGGGTGCGTGCCATCGTCGAGGCCGAGCCCGGTTCGGCCAGCGCTTCGAGGATCTGCTGGCGCAGGGGTGCCGCGAGCATCGCCGCTTGGCGGGGATCGTTGACGAGGTGAACGCTGGCCACGGACCGGGACTGTACCCGATCCGCATCGATTTGACAAGAGATATTGTCCAATCGGGCTTGCTCCCGAAAGCGGGCCAATCATTGGCGCTCCACACGGCGCGATCGCTGGTTTGACAGTCGCCCGCAGCGGGCCTAACCTCCGCGCGAGTCGGCGGCCCGGGGCCTGCGGCGTGGAGCCCCTGAATGGTCTTGGCTGCACCGGCAGACCGCCTCGTGCCGGCTCGCTGGAAGCTGCGATGCGTCCCGACCGCGACAGCCCCGTCCCCCAGCCAGTCAGAAAGCCGGGCCACAGGAGGCGCTCATGTGCTCTGGCGAGCGTTCGGCGAGGGTCCGGGGCGTGCGGGAGCGGCTCGCGCGGCGCACGACTCTGGGCCTCCAACTCCTGCTCCTCGCCGGTGGACCGGCGTACGGAGCCATTCCGGACCCGGAGCGACAGGCGCTCCTGGACTTCTACGCCAGCACCAACGGCCCCGGCTGGTCCGTCAGCTCGAACTGGAACGGAGCCGCGGGCACGGAGTGCACCTGGTTCGGCGTGACCTGCAACGGTGGACAGACGACGGTCATCAGGATCGCCCTGCCCGCGAACCAGCTCTCGGGTCCGCTGCCCGCCTCGCTCGGCAACCTGTCCAACCTCCAGGACCTGTGGCTCAACTCGAACCAGCTGAGCGGGTCGATCCCGTCGACGGCCGGCAACCCGAGCCTCGTGACCATCTGGCTCCGCTCGAACCAGCTGAGCGGGCCCATCCCCTCGTTCGGGGCCAACCCCGGCCTGCTGGACCTGGACCTGGGCTTGAACCAGCTGAGCGGAACGATCCCGTCGTTCGCAGCCAACACGAGCCTCCAGAACCTCTACCTCCACTCGAACCAGCTGAGCGGGACGATCCCGTCCTTCGCGGGCAACACCAGCCTTCGCAACCTGTGGCTGTGCGGCAACCGGCTCTCGGGAGCGGTCCACGCTTCCCTGGGCACCCTGACGAACCTGATCCCAAACGCCGGGCTCGAGCTGCGCTGGAACGCGCTCTTCTCGACGGATTCGGCGCTCATCGCGTTCCTCAACACCAAGCAGCTCGGCGGGAACTGGCAGGGCACGCAGACCATCGCCCCGACGGGCCTGAGCGCCACGGGCCTCCTGCCGGGTCAGGTGACCGTGAACTGGACGCCCATCGCCTACACCGGCGACACGGGCTACTACCAGGTGCTCTACGCCACCTCGCCGGGCGGTCCCTACACGCCTTTCGCGACCGTCACGGCCAACAAGGCGGCCAGCTCACTGGCCGTCACGGGCCTGGCGCAGCTGACCCCCTACTACTTCGTCGTCAAGACCACCACCCTGCCGCACCCCAACAACCCGAACACGGTGGTGAGCGAGCCCAGCGCGGAGCTGCCGGCGTCGACCACGCCGGTGGAGCTGCTGAGCCTCGAGGTCGGCTGAGCACCTCGGGCGGGGGCGTGACGCCGTGGCCCCGGGCCGGCAATGGATGCGGAAGAGGGCACCGCATCATGGCGGAGTCGAGCGCCGCCCTGCTGCCGGTAGTGCAGTAGCAGCGAAGCGATCCCTCCTGACGGGTGGCACCGCCCGGCGTCTGGCGAAGACGGCGGTCGTGCTCACCCGCCCACCCGGTGATCCCGCGCACGACGCCGCCTCCGCTTGCACCTGATACGATGCCGGGAGCCCACCGTTTCGGGCCCACGCCGCCCACGGCGGCGCTGTCCGCCGCGGGCGGCCACGCGAAGGAGGAGACCGTGGCCGACCTCGAGACCCTCAAGAAGAAGTACCAGTCGGTGATCGACCTCGCCAAGGAGCGGGGCGTGCACCTCAAGAACGTCCACGTCGAGAACGACAAGCTCCTGATCCGCGGCGACGCGCCCAACCAGGAGATCAAGAACGAGGTCTGGGACCAGATCAAGAAGGTCGACGCCGCCTTCGCCGACCTGACCGCCGACATCGGCGTCGACGCCAGCCTGCCCGTGCCCGCCAAGATCCACGTGGTGGCCGCGGGCGAGACGCTCTCGAAGATCGCCAAGGCGCACTACGGCGACGCCTCGAAGTACATGAAGATCTTCGAGGCCAACAAGGACCAGCTCAGCGACCCCGACAAGATCAAGGTCGGGCAGAAGCTGAAGATCCCGTCGTAGCCGGAGGAGGGGGCGGCGCCCGGGGTCGCGAGGAGGGAACATGGGTCTCTTGGACGATCTGATGCAGAAGGCGGGGGGCTTGGCCCAGACGGCGGCGCAGAACCCGCAGGCCGTGGCCGCCGTGGTGAGCCTGTTGAGCAGCCGCGACACGTCGGTGGGCGGCTCGGGCGGCCTGGCGGGGATCGTGGGCGCGTTCGAGCAGAAGGGCCTGGGCCAGATGGTGTCGTCCTGGATCTCGACCGGCCCCAACCCGCCGGTCACCGGCGGCCAGCTCACCGACGTGCTCGGGGCCGAGGTCATCAAGCAGTTCGCCGCCAAGGCTGGCGTGCCGCAGCACCAGGGCGGCGACCTGCTCGCGAGCCTGCTGCCCTCGGTCATCGACCAGCTCACGCCGCAGGGCCAGGTGCCGGCGTCCGACCACCTGGAGTCGTCCCTGGGCGGCCTCTTGTCGTCGTTCATGAAGTAGCCGGCGGCCCCGTCTCGCACCGCCCGCTGTGACCCGGCTCACGCCCGCCGCGCGGGGGTGAGCCGCGGGCTGCCCGCCCGCCGCGTCTGCCTTCAGTCCCGGTGCGTCCTTCCCCCGGGGCAGGAGCAGACCGATGAAGGGCCTCGTGTTCCGCCTCTCCCTCCTGGCGCTGGCCGCGCTCGCCCCGGCCAGCGCCCGGGGCGCCACGATCGTGGTCAACAGCGCCGACGACACGGCCGCCGACGACGGCCAGTGCACGCTGCGCGAGGCCATCACGGCCGCCAACACCGACGCGGCCTCGGGCCGCGCGCCGGGCGAGTGCGCCGCCGGCGACCACCCCTCGTCGGGCGTGGCCCGCGACGAGATCCGCTTCGACATCCCGGGCAGCGGGCCCTTCGTCATCAAGCCCCAGACGCCCCTGCCGCACGTCACCCAGCCGGTGCTGATCGACGGCTACAGCCAGCCGGGGGCGCGCGCCAACAGCCTGCGCGACGGCAGCGACGCGGTCCTGATGATCGAGCTGCGCGGCGAGGCGATGCAACACGACTGCGAGGCCGGCAGCCCCTCGCCGGTCGACTCGGCCGCGCTGCAGTTCGCCGGCCTCGAGGCCTCGGGCAGCCGCCTGCGGGGGCTGGCCATCGCGGGCTTCGGCGGGCTGTACATGTCGCACGTGGTGGTGTACCGCGCCGGTGGGGTTCAGATCGACGGGAACTTCATCGGGCTCGACGCCCGGGGACGGCCCGTCGCGACCGGCAGCGTCGGCGTGGCGCTCATGAACGGGGCCGGCGAGCAGGTCACCCGCGAGAAGCGCACGCCCTTCGACGACGACACGCCCGGCAACCTGGTGGGCGGCCCCTCCCCGCAGGAGCGCAACGTGATCTCCGCCAACGGCGTGGGCGTGGCCATCGGCGGACAGGGCAACCGGGTCGAGGGCAACTACGTGGGGGTCGACCCCACGGGCGAGGAGTCGCTGCCCAACCTGGCCCAGGGCGTGATGGCCGGGACCTTCCGTGTCTCGAGCTGCCAGGTCGCCAACGAGGACTTCGTCTTCCACGGCGATCGCAACACGATCGGCGGCCTGGCGAGCGGCAGCGGCAACTTCCTCTCGGCCGAGGCCGGCGACTGCGCCGTGCAGGTCTTCTCGAACGAGAACCGGGTGCAGGGCAACTGCGTCGGCACCGACCGGGCCTGCGGGCCCGGCCGCGACGGCCTGGGGCTCGGCGCGCAGCCGGGCTGCGGCGTGCGGCTCGAGGACCGCGCCAGCGGCAACCTGGTCGAGTGGAACACCGTCGCGTACGCCTCCAAGGGCATCGTGGTGGTCTCCAGCCAGAGCGACCCGGCCGGCAACGACCTGCGCGCCAACTCGCTGCACGACAACCTGGCCCTGGGGATCGACCTGGCCAACGACGGTCCGACCGCCAACGACGCCAACGACGCCGACGCCGGCCCGAACGGCCTGCAGAACTTCCCCGACGGCCTGGCGGCCACCACCTCGGGCGTGCGCGGGCGGCTGCAGGGCCTGCCCAACACCGAGCACCGGATCGACTTCTACCGCAGCCGCCGCTGCCACGCCTCCGGCTTCGGCGAGGGCGAGCGCTTCCTGGGCAGCACCACGGTGCTGACCGACGCGGGCGGCAAGGCCAGCTTCAGCGTCGCTCTGGGCGGGCTGACGGTGGAGACGGTCGTCACCGCCACGGCCACCACGCGGGAGCAGGGCACCTCGGAGCTCTCGCGCTGCGCGACGGTGCAGAGCGGGGCCGGCGCCCAGGTCGAGCTGATCTCGTCCAACAGCCCGGCCCGCGCGGGCGAGCCCTTCGACCTGACGGTGCGCGTGCGCGGCAGCGCCGGCGCCCGCCCCACGGGGATCGCCACCCTGCTCGACCTGCGCCGCCCGACCACGCTGCCGGGCGGCCAGGTGGTCTTCCCCACGGCGGCCTACGGAACGCTCAAGCCCGGCGCCCAGCCCGACGAGGCCGAGCTGGTGATCCCGTCGTCCAGCCTGACGCTGGGCGGCTCGCTGTGGGGCAACCTGCGCCTGCGCGCGCAGTACGGCGGCGACGCGGTCTACGCCCGCACGGCCTCGCCGGACCTGACCCAGACCGTCTATCGGCCCGCGTCCGACCTCGACGGCAACGGCCTGACCGACCTGCTGCTGTGCGACGCGGCCAACGAGAAGTACCTGGTGCAGGACCAGGGCGGCACCTTCGGCGGACCCACGCCGTTGCCGGCCGTCGACGCGGGGCGCACCGTGCTGGGCCTGGGCGAGTTCGGCTTTCCCTCCGAGCCGGCCGTGCTGTGGAGCGACGCGGGCGGCCGGCTGGGGGGCACGCTCCTCACCGGCGGCGCCGCCGGAGCGGACTTCGACCTGCCGCTGCCCGCGGGCCTGACGATCGAGGGGCTGGGCTCGCTGTACGGCGACCTCAAGGACGACCTGGCGGTCCGCGACGGCAGCGGCCAGCACCAGGTCCTGCTGACGGGCGCCCTCACGCCGGGCCAGCTCAAGCTGCTTTCGCCGGCGCCGGTCGGCCAGCCCAACGCCCACCTGGTGGAGCACGTGGCCGACTTCGACGGCGACGGCAACGCCGACTGGCTCTTCCGTCACCGGGCCTCCGGCCGGCAGGTGATGTGGCGCCTGGACGGGGCCTTCAGGCAGCTGGAGGGCGGAGACCCCAGCGTCGTGCCGACCGGAGCGCGAGCGGTGGCCACCGGCGACTTCGACGGCGACGGCCGCAGCGACATCGTCTGGCTCCTGCCGAGCGGCGACCTCGAGATCGTCATGCAGGACGGCCTGACCAGCCTGGGCCGCCTGCCCGTGGCGCTGTCCGCGGCGGGCCTGCAGTTCGTGAGCACGGGCCTGTTCGACGACGGCACGGGCAGCAGCCACGGCCGGGCCAGCCTGGTGCTGCGCAACGCCTCGACCGGCCAGCTCGAGGCCTGGATCAACACCGGTGCGAACGGCGGCCTGCCGGTCTTCGGCAAGACCGTGACGCTGCCGACCGGCGGGCGCACCGATCTCGTGGCCTGCCGCTAGCTGGCAGCCGTCCGGCCGCGGCTGGCTCAGGGCGCGACCCGGTAGACCTGCACGTGGCGGTTGTCGAACGCCACGCTCAGGAGCTTCCCCAGGTCGCTCTCCGGGGGCCAGCCGCGGTCGGCCCGCGAGCGCACCACGTGGGTCACGCCGAAGGCCCGGGCCTCGGCCGCGAAGGCCGCCCGGTCGCCGCGCCCGAGGGCGGCGAGCATCCGCTCGCGGGCCGCTGCGCGCGGCGGCCAGGGGACGTAGGGGTTGGAGAAGGCGGGCTCGACCGCCACCACCCGGGCGCCCGCCGGCGCCACCACGGTCAGGGCCATCTCGTCGCTGGCCAGGAAGACGTCGCCGGGGGCGGCGTGGCGCCGGATCCAGCGGAAGGCGCCCTCGCGCGTGGGGCGCGTGGTCCACTTCTCGCCCGCCGGCTGGTCGGGGAAGAAGCTGCGGTGCAGGCGGTAGCCCGGCAGCACGGCCAGCAGCGCGG
>JBDIBD010000010.1:0-29470 GCA_039812725.1 Vicinamibacteria bacterium
CTGGAGGCCTCGGGCACCTCGGGCATGAAGGTGCTGCCCAACGGCGGCCTGAACCTCTCGATCCCCGACGGCTGGTGGTGCGAGGTCGACGACCCCCAGGCCGGATGGTCGATCGGGCGCGGCGAGGAGTACGCCGACCACGCCTACCAGGACGCGGTCGAGTCCTCCGCGCTCTACGACCTCCTGGAGAAGGAGCTGGTGCCGATCTTCTACGCGCGGGCCCAGGACGGCCTGCCGCGGGCCTGGATCCAGCGCATGAAGCGCTCGCTGCGCACGCTCTCGCCGATCTTCTCCACCAACCGCATGCTGTCCGAGTACGGCGAGCGCTACTACCTGCCGGCCGCGCGCCACCACGCCGAGCTGTGCGCCGACGGCTTCGCCCGCGCCCGCTCCGTGGCGGCCTGGAAGCAACGCGTGGAGGCCGCCTGGGCCCTGGTGCGGGTCGAGTCCGCGCGGGCGGTGGAACCGGGGGCCCGCAAGGTCGGCCAGGGCTTCGCGGTCGAGGCCCGCGTGCGGCTGGGCGCGCTGCGTCCCGCGGACGTGGCGGTGGAGGCGGCCTACGGCCCGCTCGACGCGCAGATGCGCCTGGCCGCGCCGGAGGTCGTGCCGCTCGAGCTGCGTCAGAGCCTGGACGGGCTGCACCTCTACGCCGGCGTGATCCCCTGCAGCCGCACGGGGCAGCTGGGCTACGGCGTGCGGGTGCGCCCGGCCCACCCCGACGCGGCCAGCCTGCTGGCCACGGGCCTCATGACCTGGTGGGCCTGACGTGGAGCTGCCGCTGGCCGTGCGCTTCGCGGTGGCCCTGGGCCTGGGCCTGCTGCTGGGGCTCGAGCGCGAGCGCTCGCGCGAGGGTCAGGAGCAGTTCGCCGGGGCCCGCACCTTCACGCTCGTGACGCTGCTGGGGGCCACGGCCTGGCACTTCCAGGCCAATCTGGGCCAGCCGGCGCTGCTGTGGGGGGCCTTCGCCGCCGTGGCCGCGTTGACCGTGGCCTCCTACGTGGCCAGCTCGCGCCAGGGCGACCTGGGCGCCACCACCGAGATGGGCGTGCTGGTGGCCTTCCTGCTGGGGGCGCTGTGCGCCGCCGGCCAGCTCCGGCTGGCCACCGCCCTGGCGGTGGCGACGCTGCTGGTCTTCTCGATCAAGGGCTGGTCGCACCGCCTGGCCGGACGCATCGAGCCGGCCGACGTTGAGGCCACCCTCAAGTTCGCCATCCTGGCCGCCATCGTGCTTCCGCTGCTGCCCGACCGGGCCGTGGGGCCGGCGCCGCTCGACGCTCTCAACCCCTGGAAGGTCGGCCTGATGGTGGTGCTGATCTCGGGCCTCAACTTCGCCGCCTACGTGCTGGCCAAGACGGTGGGCGCGGAGCAAGGGCTGGGTCTCGCGGCCCTGCTGGGCGGCCTGGTCTCGAGCACCGCCGTGACGCTGGGCTTCTCGCAGCGCAGCCGGCGCGAGCCGGAGCTGGCCGCGCCGCTGGCGCTCGGCATCCTGCTGGCCTGGACCACCATGTTCTTCCGCGTGCTGGTGGCGGTGGCGGTGGTCAACGGCGCCCTGGCGGCGCGCCTGGCGGTCGGCGTGGGCCTGCTGGGGGCGCTGAGCCTTCTGGCCTGCGCCTGGCTGTGGCACCAGGGGCGCACGACCGGGCGCAGCGAGGTGCGCCCGGGCGAGAACCCCTTCGAGCTCGGGGCGGCCGTCAAGTTCGGCCTGCTGTTCGGCCTGGTGATCGCGCTGGCGCGCGCCGCGCAGCTGGGCTTCGGCGCGGCCGGCCTCTACGCGGCCGGCTTCCTGGCGGGCCTCACCGACGTGGACGCGATCTCGCTGTCGATGGCCGAGCTGGCCCGCGGCGACCCGGCCAGCACGGGCGCGGCCGCGCGCACGGTGCTGCTGGCGGTGCTCTCCAACACGCTGGTCAAGGCCGGCATGGCCGTGGGGATGGGCGCGCCGGCCCTGCGACGCAGCCTGCTGGTCCCCGCCCTGGCGCTGGCGGCGGGCGGCGCGCTGGCGCTGTTGCTGGTGGGCTGAGGGGCGGCACGCCGCTCGCTCCGCCGCGGGCGAAGGTAGAATCTCCGCAACCCTTGAGCCTGCAGGCCGGCGCGCGTCTCGGACCCTACGAGATCCTGGCACCCCTCGGTGCCGGTGGGATGGGCGAGGTGTATCGCGCGCACGACGCGCGCCTGGGCCGGGACGTCGCGCTCAAGGTCCTGTCCGAGCGCCTGGCGGCCGAGCCGGAGGCGGCCGCGCGCTTCGAGCGCGAGGCTCGCGCCGCCGCCGCGCTCTCCCACCCCGGCATCGTCACGATCCACGACGTGGGCGTCGACGGGGGGCGCGCCTGGGCCGCGCTCGAGCTGCTCGAGGGCCAGACGCTGCGCCAGCGCCTGGTCGCCGGCCCGCTGGCCCCCGCCCAGGCCCTCAAGTGGGCCCAGGGCATCGCGGACGCGCTGGCCGCGGCGCACGCCCGCGGGCTCGTGCACCGCGATCTCAAGCCGGAGAACCTGTTCGTCACCCGCGACGGGCGCGCCAAGATCCTGGATTTCGGCCTGGTGCTCACCGGTGCCACCGGCCCCGCCGCGTCGGTGGCCGATTCCCCCACCGGCGACCTGCTCACGCAGTCGGGCCTGGTGCTCGGGACCCTCGGCTACCTGTCGCCGGAGCAGGCGCGGGGCGAGAAGGTCGACACGCGCAGCGACCTCTTCTCGCTGGGCTGCGTGCTCCACGAGATGCTGACCGGGCGGGCCGCCTTCCGGCGCGGCTCGGTGGCCGAGACCCTGGCGGCGATCCTGCACGACGAGGCGGACCTCTCGGCGCTGCCGGCGGCCGCCGCTCGAATCGTCGAGCGCTGCCTGCGCAAGGACCGCGAGGAGCGCTGGCAGTCCGCCCGCGACCTGGCCTTCGCGCTGGCCGACGCTGCCGAGCCGGTGTCCGGTCTCCCTTCTCCGGCTCCGGCAGCACGGCGCGCCTGGGCCGTGGCGGCCCTCGCCCTGGCGCTGGCCGCGCTCGGCCTCGCGGCCTGGCGCCTGCGGCCCGCAGGTCCTCCGGCCACGACGGCCCAGGTCGTCACGCTGACGCCCGGGCGCGTGCGCGAGTTCTCGCCGGTGCTGTCGCCCGACGGCAAGTTCGTGGTCTACCTCGGCGACGACGGCCAGCGCACGGACCTGTGGGTGAAGTTCCTGGCTGGCGGGCCCGCCGCCAACCTCACGGCGGGCAGCGGCCTGGTGCTGCAGTCGAAGACCGCCGTGGGCAGCATCGACCTGTCCCCGGACGGCTCGCAGGTGGCCGTGCGCGCCATCGAGGGCGAGGGCCCGGGCAGCGGCTCGGTCTGGCTCGTGCCGGCGCCGCTGGTCGGCCCGCCGCGCAAGCTCGCCAGCGGCACGCTGGCCGGTATGCGCTGGTCCCCGGACGGCGCGCGGGTCGCCTTCGTGCGGGCCGGCCTGGTGCAGGGCGACGCGATCGCGGTGGCCCGCGCGGACGGCACGGACGAGCGCGTGCTGGTGCCGGCGGCCGACGGGCTGCACCTGCACCAGCCGGCCTGGTCCACGGACGGCGCCTGGGTCTACTTCACGCGCAGCGTGGAGATCGCGAACGAGCCGCCGATCGAGATCTGGCGTGTCCCCTCGGGAGGCGGCGCCACCGGGCGCGTGATCGCCACCGAGGGCCTGGCGATGAACCCCGAGCCCCTGGCGGACGGGGCCCTGGTGTACGCCGGTGGTGCTGCCGGCGACCTGATGGGGCTGCTGGTCCGCGCGCCCGGCAGCCCGGTCGCGCGCCGCCTCACGCTCGGCGCGGGCGAGTACGCCGAGCCTCGCGCCTCGCGCGACGGCCGGCGCCTGGTCTGCACCGCCCGCCGCACGCGGGGTAGCGTCGTGCGGGTCGCGGTCGAGGCGACGGAGGAACGCCAGCCGGCCACTTTCGCCGGCCTCGACCAGGGCGACGAGGCCCCGTCCACCGCGGCTTCCGGGGAGCGGGTCGCGTTCGTCTCCCGCCGCAACGGCCGGCCCAGCCTGTGGGTCCTCGACGGCCCCGGCCAAGCGGCACGTCCGCTCACCTCGGGAGCCGACCTCGACGCCCATCCCGCGCTGTCGCCCGACGGAGCCAGCGTGGCGTTCGTCTCGCACCGGAACGGGCGGCGCGGCCTGTGGGTGGCGCCGGCCACCGGAGGGCCGGCGCGCCGGCTGCTCGAAGCGGACGTGATCGGCGCGCCGTCGTGGTCGCCCGACGGCCGGCGCCTGGCCTATTCCGCCGCGGCGGGCGGGCAGCCAGCCCTGTGGCTCGTCTCCGTCGACGACCCGCGGCCGGCGCGGCTGGGCAACGTCGCCGGGCGCTCTCCGACCTGGTCGCCCCGGCAGGACGTGATCGCCTACGTCTCGGAGAACTGGGGCGTGCGCTTCGTCAGCCCGTCCGGAGGGCCGGTCCCGGAGGACCTCCAGGCCAGCGTCCAGCTGACGAACGAGCTGGCCTGGTCGCACGACGGGTCGCGGCTGGCCACGGGCTCGGCGCCGGGCAGCCGCCAGGGGGAGCTGTGGTTGCTCGACCTGTCCCGCGCGCCGCTCGCGCGCCGGCGCCTGCTGCTGCTCCCCAGCCGCTTCACCGTGCACGGGCTGGCCTGGGCGCCCGACGACCGGTCCCTGCTGGTGGGGCTGCTGGAGGAGGAGAGCCAGGTGCTGCTGTTCGACGGCCTGCCCTGAGCCCCGACGGGCCCGCCGGTGGCCGGTGGGCGCCGCGTCGCGTGCAGCAGCGTGGCGGTGGTCACAGGCCGGGACCGGGCGTTCCGATAGGATGCCGCTCCGCGTTCACGCCCCGGAGGCCCGATGCTGTCCCGCGCCCTCGCCCTGACCCTCACCGCTCTGGCCCTGCCCGCTGGCGCGGTCACCTACCAGGTCGGCCCCGCGCGTCCCTACGCGAATCTGCAGGCCGTGGCCGGCCTGCTGGCCCCGGGCGACCTGGTCGAGGTGGACGGCAACGCGACCTATCCGGGCGGCGTGGTCTTCGACAACGCCGGCACGGCGGCCCAGAAGATCACCTTGCGCGGCCTGCGCGTGGCGGGGCAGCGGCCGCGCGTCCACGGCGGCGCCGACGGCCTCAAGCTCAACGCCGACCACTACGTGATGGAGGGCTTCGAGGTCACCGGCGACGCGGCGCTGCCCACCAACCGCTGCGTCTTCACGGTCGGGAACGACATCACCCTGCGCGACACGGTCGTGCACGACTGCCCGCGCCACGGCATCCTGGGGGCCGACCAGTTCTCGGGCGACCTGACGCTCGAGTTCGTCGAGGTGCACCACTGTGGCAGCGGCACGCAGTACCACCAGGTCTACGTGGCCACCGACAACACGCGCTTCCCGAACGCGGTCTTCCGCCTGCGCTTTTCCTGGATCCACGACGCGGGCGGCGGCAACAGCGTCAAGTCGCGGGCGGGGCGCAGCGAGATCCACTACAACTGGATCGAGGGCGCGCTGTACCACGAGCTCGACCTGATCGGCGCCGACCCGGGCGGCCAGCCCAGCGTGGCGCTGCGCGAGGACCACGAGGTGGCCGGCAACGTGCTGGTCAAGTCGAACGCCAGCACGGGCCGCATCGCCCGCATCGGGGGCGACGGCACGGGCGACAGCAACGGCCGCTTCCGCTTCGCCCACAACACCATGATCCTGGGAACCAGCACGAGCGCGGCGCTGGCCATCCAGGACCACGTCGAGAGCCTGGAGCTCTCCGACAACGTGGTCTGGCGCACCGACGGCGGCACGTTCCGGGCCGTGCGCACGGTCGAGCAGGTCGGCACCAGCCTGCACGCGGGCCAGAACAACTGGGTCCAGTCCAACGCCACCGACGTGCGGCCCGAGTGGACCGGCACGCTTCTCGGCACGACGCCGGGCTTCACCAGCTTCGCCACCTGGAACCTCGTGCCCGCCGTGGGCGGAGCGCTGCACAACGCCGGCCTGCTGCCCACTTCCGGTCCCCCGGGCGCGCCCTTCCCGGGCCCGCTGGGGGCGCCGGCCTATCACCCGCCCGTGCGCAGCGTGGGCCTGCCCGGCTCGCAGCAGGCGCGGCCGAGCGCCGGGACGATCGACGTCGGCGCCTACGAGTCGGCCACGGTGCCGGTCGAGCTGCAGTCGCTGTCGATCGAGGACTGACGCCCCGGCGGGCGGCGGTCAGGGCTTCGGCAGGTCGAAGGCCCTCGCCAGCGCGTCGGCGCCGGAATCGACACCTCGCCAGGCCGGCCCCGTCGCGCAGGGCAGGGACAGCCTGGTCAGCGTCTCCCTCACCTTGGCGGTCTGGGTCAGGAGCTGGCCCACCTCGACCGCGGCCGGCCGGTCGCCCTCGATGCGCGTGCGGACTTCCTTGGCCCCCGCGCCGATCTGCTGGATCGAGCCCTTCAGCGACTCGCGCGTGGCCTTGTCGACGGACTTGTTGGCCTTGGCCGCCTTGTCCGCCTCGCCCTTCAGCTGCTTGGCGGCGTTCTCCATCTGCCCGACCTTGGCGGCGAGCTCGGCGTCGTTCAGCCGGGCGGGTTGCACGTTCATGCTCTCGACGGGCCAGGCGACCTTGTAGGCCTGGGCGAGCGAGTCCAGCTTCGCCCCCAGCGCCCCCCAGGTGCTCCTCCCCGTCTGGCCCTGACGCCGGTTGCGCAGCTCGACGTCGCTCCCCCGGCGGAGAAGGGCCAGGACCTCCGGCCCGGCCGCGTACTCGGGCCGGAAGCGTTCCTTCGTCACGTCGACGGCCTTCTCGAAGTCCTTGAGGAAGTCCTTGATGCTGACTGTCTGCTCGGCGGACTTGATCACGGCGTCGTCGATGTTGGACTTCTCGAGGTCCTTCTTCCAGGTCTGGTACCCGTCATCGATGTCCTGGATCAGCTTCTTCACCTGCTCGTCCGTCATCCGCTCCGCCGCGGCGGCGCCCATGGGCAGGAACAGGGCGGCGGCGAGCGCGGCGAGGGTTCTTCGGTGCATACGAGTCTCCTCTTCTTCTGGATTCCGTCGGTCGATGTCCATCAGTTGCCGGGGAAAATGGCTGTCACCTGAATGACGGGCGCATCGAGCACCCGGTCGCGTCGGTCCGGCGCGGGCCGAAAGTCGCTGCGTCCTCGTTCTTGCCGCCGTCGCCCTCCGTCAGGCGGGTCAACGCCCTTCTTCGAAGACGGCCTCCACGCGGCCCCGCCTGATCGCTCGCGCGAGAGCCGCGTGGTCCCTCTCGTTCCGGTCCGCGTAGGCCAGCGAGAAGCTCGCCACGGCCTCGTCCAGCACGTCGCTCCTGCCCATGTACCCGCTCAGCCGCGTGGCCGAGCCGGAGCGGGCGTGGGAGAGCGCGAGAGCCCTCCCGCACCACTCGGCGTAGAGCGTCATCTCGGTCTCACGGAACGTCTCCACCGCCAGGCTGATCTTCACGTCCCTCAGCTGGCGGATGAAGTACTGGCGCCCCTTCGCCTCCTTGGTCCAGCCGAGGAACACGTCGCTGGCCGGCTGCATGAGCCGGTAGCCGTTGACGACGCGCTGGCCGTGGTTGGGGAACACGCTCGCGCCGGCGTACGGCTCCAGGACCGACGGCCGCGCCTCCTTCACCTGGAGGAAGAGCGGGTCGTCCTCGCCGGCCATGAACAACAGGACGAAGCAGGCCGTTCCCACGCTGCCGACGCCCACCACCTTGACCGCCGCGTCGCGCAGCTCGTAGCGGTCGAGGAGGGATTGGTAGGCGGGCGGAAGCGTCGCGCGGTAGGAGGCGAGGGCGTCCAGGACGATCTTCTGGACGTCGCCCGGAGGCATGTCCTCGGTGTGGAAGATCGTCGGGACCACGTCCTTGATGACCGGCCTGTCGCCCTGGTGTTCCACGAGCCTCGGGAACATCTCCTCGCCACGGCTCTTGGCCTGCTCCTTCTCGATGCGTCTCATCGCCCGCGCGCGCTGGGCGGGCGAAAGGTCCGCGATCAGCTCCTCCGCCGACAGCGCCCGGTACCACAGCTCCAGCGTCTTCAGCTCGCTGAACTCGGCCATCGACTCGCGGTAGCGGCGCACGCAGGTCGTGGCCACGTCCTTCGCGACCGTGTCCTTGAGCCCGTTGTCCCGGCAGGCCACGACGAAGCTGGCGGCCAGCCGCTTCACGTCCCACTCCCACGGTCCGGGGAGCGTCTCGTCGAGGTCGTTGATCGCGAAGATGATCCGGCGTTCCGGCGTGGCGAAGCCGCCGAAGTTGCACAGGTGCGCGTCTCCACAGCACTGCACGCGGATCCCGGTGGTCGGCGTCGACGCCAGGTCGGCCGCCATGGTGAGGGCCGCCCCCCGGTAGAAGGTGAACGCCGAGCGAGCCATGCGCCCGTGGCGCAATGGGAGCAGATAGGGAACACGCCCCTCTTCCGCCGCCAGCACCAGCTCGACCGGGTCCCTCCGGCCGGTGGGGGACTTCCAGGTAGCGTGCGCGCGGCGGGGGCACTTCTCCCGCAGGGCCTTGCCGGCGGCGTACTCCTCGGCCCGAGATCGAGGCTGGGTCCGTCCCTTCGAAGGAGTCATCGAGCCTCCTGCCGGGTGTCGTGTGGCTATTCCCTCGGATGGGAGGACCGCTTGTCGATCCAGGCGTACTGCCAGGCCACCGAGTAGATCCTGTAGTCGCCGCCGTAGCGGATGTAGGCGCCATCGGAATAGGAGAGCTTCAGCGAGCCGTGCCGCGTCACCGGCAACGAGACGGTGATGCCGACGCGCGAGTCCTGCTGCAGCGTCTCCCGGTTCTCGACGCCGTTCAGGCTCGTCCGCCCGCCGTACCAGAAGTTCCCGTCGAGCGAGACCCAGAGGCGCAGCCGCACGTCGTAGCTCAGGTGCGCCTCCAGGGAGCCCACGGGCTTCTGGGTCTGCACCTGCGTGAAGGGGACGTAGGCGTTGTTGGAGAAGAACTCCGGGTTGCGGGTGAAGAGCCACACGCCGCCGTACGCGTCGAAGATCCAGTGTCCCGAGCGGTGCGAGAAACCGAGCTCCGGCTTGAACGTCCAGCGGTTGGAGCCCAGGTTGACCAGCTTCGCCGGGTCGTTCTGGCCCGTCGGCGCGATCACCTTCAGGCTGGTGCCGAGCAGGGTGTGCTGCTGCCAGCGCTTCTGCCGCATGTCGGCCAGCGTCATCGCTGGCCCGCCGAGCAGGTTCACCGACACGCGGAGGACCGAGTCGAAGAGCCCGGAGCGGTGCACCTTCTGGGATTGCTCGAGGACGTTGCCCTCGAACGTGCCGACGCCGTAGGGCAGGGCGACGAGAGCATTCGCCGATCGGCCCAGCAGCGAGAAGGAGCGGTAGTAGGCCAGCGAAGGCACGCTCACCCTGGCGGTGGAGTCCGTGATGGGAACGGCGCCCTCGAGCAGCACCGCGCCCGTGTTGTACGTGTACCCGAGCGTGAGGGAGTTGGACCCGACCGGCGTGATCAGGTAGGCGCGCGGCGACAGCTCCTGCGCCGACAGGAGGGCGGACGCGGCGAGGAATGCGCAGGCCCCCAGCACGGCCGCGGGCGCTCGGAGGGCATTCGGGTGCTGCGTCATGGCGTTCCCGGGCTTCGGCGCGGGCCGCCCCTCGCGGAGCGGCCCGCGGTCGAGAGACGGCTACTCGGTGTACTGCACGTGCACCTGGTGGATCTTGCCGTTGAACCTGAACGGCGCCAGGTCGAAGTACTCGGGCGAGACGGGGGACCCGAGGGCCACGCCGATGTCGAGACACTCGTTGGCGGTGAAGGCCAGCGGGGCGGAGACGGGCACCTGGCCCTTGGCGACCTCTTTGCCGTTGACCTTCAGGGTGATGTCCAGCGGGCCCGCCGCCTTCTTCTCGGCGTACCTCGTGACGACCTCGATCTTCGCCTTGCCCGGGGCGAGCTTCTCCTTGGCCTTGATCCGCGTGCGCTGGACTTCGAACAGGTTGTACTCGTAGGACAGGACGCCGTCCTTGACGTAGGCCGTCAGTCCACCCGCGAACCCCCCCAGCTTGTACAGCACGCCGCTGGCCTTGGCGGGGATCTCGGCGTCGATGGTGACCACGTTCTCCTTGTTGCCGAGGGCCGGTGCGGCGAACTCCGGCATGCGCGTGATGTTGCCCGCGAACGTCCACTCCTTGTAGGGGGTCGAGATCTTGAGGTCGGGACGCATGATCGGGATGAAGAGGCCGCCGCCCACGGGGAAGCCGTTGTTCCTGGCGAACTCCATGGTGAAGGTTTCCTTCATCTGGGCGACCTTCTCGGGCATCTTGTCGGCCAGGTCGTTGGCCTGCGACCAGTCCTCGTTGAGGTTGTACAGCTCCCACGTGTCGTTGTCCGGGTTCCAGGCCACCTCGCCCTTCTCGTTGAAGAACCCCTTCGGCAGGCCGGGAAGCCAGGGGACCCGTGGCCCGAACACGCCGGCGAACCACCCGTCGCTGTAGATGCCGCGGCTGCCCATGATCTCGAAGTACTGCGTGTGCCGGACCTCCTTGGCCTTCGCGTCGCCAAAGGTGCTGGTGAAGCTGACGCCGTCCATCGGGTCCTGCGGGATGCCGTTGACCACCCGCGGCGGCTTGATGCCGGCGACGTCGTAGATGGTCGGCACCACGTCGATGACGTGCAGGAACTGGGGGCGTGGCGTCGGGTCGGCCTTGATCTTCGCGGGCCAGCGCACGACCATCGGGTTGCGCGTGCCGCCGAAGTGCGCGGCCACGAGCTTGGTGGACTTGTAGGGGGTGCTGCCCGCCCACGCCCACCCGGCGTGGTACTGGTTCTCGGTCTTGGCCGAGCCCAGCACGTCGAGGCCGCCCAGCTCGTCGAGCGCCTTGAGGTGCATCGGGATGGTGGTCGGGATGCTGTTCTGCGCGAGCAGCTCGCTGATGGTGCCGTTCTGGCCTTCCGCGGAGGAGCCATTGTCGCCCCAGACGTAGAGGATCAGGGTGTTGTCGCCGTAGCCGAGCCGCTCGACCTCGTCCACCACGCGGCCGATGTTGTAGTCCACGTGCTCGGCGAAGCCGGCGGCCACCTCCATCAGGCGGCGCTGGAACGGCCTCTCGGCCTCCGGGATGCTGTCCCACGACGCCAGGGTGTCCGGGCGCGGCGTGAGCTGGGCGTTCTGAGGGATCCAGCCCTTGGCCTTGGCGTTCTTGAACACGCGCTCGCGGTACTTGTCCCAGCCGTCGTCGAACTTGCCCTTGTACTTGTCGGCCCACTGCTTGGCGACCTGGTGCGGGCCGTGGATGGCGCCCGAGGCCCAGTACATGAAGAACGGCTTGTCCGGGCTGAAGGCCCTGTGCTGCTGCAGCCAGCCGATCGCGTCCTCGGCGATGTCCTCGCTGAGGTGGTAGGGCTTGCCGTCCTTGGGGGGGTTCGGCTCCACGATGGTGGTGTTGCGCACCATGTTGGGCTCGTATTGCGAGGCCTCGCCGGCGAGGAAGCCGTAGAAGTACTCGAAGCCGTAGCCGGTCGGCCAGGAGTCGAACGGCCCGGCCGCGGTCGTCTGCTCGGCGGGGGTGTTGTGCCACTTGCCCCAGGCGCCGGTGTGGTACCCGTAGTTCTTCAGGACCTCGGCCACCATGGCGCTGCTCTTGGGCTGGACGCCCGAGTAGCCGTCGAAGTCGTTGGCCAGCTCGGCGATCTGGCCGGCGCCCACGCGGTGGTGGTTCCTGCCCGTCAGCAGGGCGCCGCGCGTGGGCGAGCTCATGGAGGTGGTGTGGAACCGGTTGTAGCCGATCCCCTGCTGCATGAGCCGGTCCATGGTGGGGGTGTTGACCTCCCCGCCGAGGGTGCTCGGCAGGCCGGGACCGGCGTCGTCGACGAGGAAGATGATGACGTTCGGCGCGCCCTTGGGCAGGTGGCTCTCGGCCGGCCGCGGGCTGTAGACCGAGTCCTGCATGGTCCGCCCGGCGATGCTCCCGGAGGGCTTGGGCGGGAACGGCAGCACGTCCTGCGCCCGGGCGCACACCGCGCCGCCGCCGACCACGGCCGCCGCGGAGGCCGCCGCCGCCGCCTTGAACAGCGTTCGTTTCCTCGCGTGCTTCATGGTGCGTCTCCTTTCGCGTTCTCGTCGTTCTCCGGTGCGCTCCAGGCTGCTGTCGATTCGGCGGCCACCTACGTCCATCCCTCCTTCCGCGACGGGCTTCTGCGGATGTCGGCCACGATGCTCTCGATGCGCGGCAGGGCGTGCGCGTAGAACGTCTTCAGGCCGGAGCAGAGGTAGCTCAACCCCGGCTCGCCCTCAGCGGTGCGGAGGAGCCGGTTCTTCGGGCACTCGCCCCGGCAGTCGGTCAGGAACGGGCACTTCTGGCAGGCCTGGGGCAGGGTCTCGCTCTTGGCGTACCCGAACTTCACCTGCTCGCGCGCGAGCACCGCGCTGCGAAGCCGGCCGCTGCGCAGGTCGTCGATGCGGTAGTCGGGGTAGACGAAGTGGTCGCACGCGTACAGGCTGCCGTCGTGCTCCACGGCCACCGCCTTGCCGCAGGTCTCCGAGTAGACGCACATCTGCGAGGGCAGGCCCAGGTGCTGCGCCACCAGCGTCTCGAACTGGTTGACGAAGATCCTGCCCACGTCCCTGGCCGCCCACCGGTCGAACGTGCGGCACAGGAAGCCGCCCCAGTCGTCGGGGTCGACCGACCACTCGGTCACCACGGAGCCGGGGGACCCGGGCCGCGCCTCGGCCGCGCCCACTATGGGCGGCTCGGCGGGGAGCTGCGAGCGGAGCGGGCCGCGGTCGAAGCCCCGGTGCTCCACCACGGGCGTGAACTGCAGGGTGGTCGAGCCCACCTCGTCGCGCAGGAAGCGGTAGACGTCGACGGGCCGCCGGGCGTTCTGCCGGTGGACGCAGGTCAGCGTGGTGAACGGCACGCCGAACCTCTGGAGCAGCTTCACCGCCTTCATCACCGCGTCGAACGTCGGACGTCCACCCTTGTTGACCCGGTAGCGGTCGTGCAGCTCGCGCGGGCCGTCGATGGAGAGGCCGACGAGGAAGCGGCTTTCCTCGAGGAACGCACACCACTCCTCGTCGAGCAGCGTGCCGTTGGTCTGCAGGTCGTTCTGCACCGTCTGGCCCGGCCGCGCGTACTGCTTCTGCAGCGCGACGGCCTTGCGGTAGAACGCGAGGCCGCGCAGCATGGGCTCCCCGCCCTGCCAGGTGAACGTCACCTCGGGGGCGCTCACCCCCTCGACGTACTGGCGGACGAAGCTCTCGAGGGTCTCCTCCGACATCCGGCCGGGGCCCGGCCCTCCCGGGAGCGTTTCCTTGCCGAGGTAGAAGCAGTAGGTGCAGTCGAGGTTGCACGTCGAGCCGGCCGGCTTGGCCATGACGTGGAACTGCACGGGCCCGCGGTGGGCGGCCAGCAGGGGCGCGTCGTACTTGTCCGCCGGCCGCAGTGAGCGGCCCGGCTCCAGGATTCCGATCTGGACCGCGCGTCCGAGGTCGTCACGCGACGTGGTCATGACGTGACCTTGTCCCAGAGCGTCGCCGTCTGCGTGTTCGGGGTCAGCAGCAGCGTCTTGGCATCCACCCGGTCCTCGTGGATCACGGCTGCGTAGTTGTCGCAGCCCACGCTCCTCAGAGCTTCGATGTTGGGCAACGTGGACGCTGCCGCCATCGTGTTCATGAGCACGTCCACGCCGCGCACGAAGTCGAGGTTGTCGTAGACCTTCTCGAGGTTGGCCGTGTCGGGCAGGCCATCGAAGAGCCGCAGCGTGCCGAGTCGCGTGTCGAGGCTTCGAATGAGCGCCTTCTTCATAGTCGCGATTCCCGTTGGCCTGACTGACGCGAACGAGGCAGGAGCAGGCGGTCGCCTCCGTGACCGTCAGAACCGTGAGGTCAAGTACGCCTGCCCGCCGTCGAAGGTCAGTTCGCCGCCGAGCGAGTTCTGCAGGACCCCACGGCCGTAGGTGTACTTGTTGTACTTGTACTGCGCTCCGACGCCGAAGTTGCGCGTGAAGTAGTAGTTGGCGGCCACGCGCCAGTCGTTGACCGACGCATCACTGCGCTCCGGCTTCACCTTGATGTAGAGGTAGTCGCCCCTCACCAGGAGCCTCTTCGCGGGCCAGGCCTCGACGTAGCCGCCGATCGCCCCCGTGATGCTCCCGGTGCTGATCCCTTCGTCGAGCGACCGGCTCACCGTGCCGCCGCCGGGGCTGGCCACGGTGCCCGTGGCCTCGATGTCGGCGCTCACCCAGAGGTGCCCGACGCCGAGCGCGGGGCCGATCTCGAAGCGGGCATTGCGGTAGATCGCGAAGCGGTAGTAGCCCAAGAGGATGTCGCTGCTCGCGGTCGACGTCGCGCTGAGGCCGGCGTTGAAGGTCTCCCCGCCCCAGGTGAAGTCGCGCGAGAGGGTCTGGCGGGTGCGGTCCCGGCTGAGCCGGGTGAAGCCCAGCTGGAGCTGGTGACGACGGCCGACTCGCCACCGCGCGTCCACCCAGAACGTGTCGACTGTGGCGGGCAGGCCGAGGTCGTGCTCGAAATCGACCTCCCCGGGGTCGCCGGGTGGGCCGTCGAAGCGCAGCTTCGTGGTGGCGTTCAAGTGGAAGTACCCGGCGTCGACCTGGAAACGATCCGCAAGGCCGTTCCAGCCTTCGGTCTGGGCGAATGCAGGCGCGGCGAGCAGGATGGCAGCGAGAACGCCGATCGCGGTTCGCATGCTGTGGCCCCTTCGGCCGGTCACGTTACCGGCCGGCAACGGCGGTCCCCTGGAAGCCCGAGCAATCTCATCGCTGACCCCACTGGGCGAGCTTCTGGTTGCTGTTCGTGATGACGACCTGGATCTGGCGAGCGGGCATGCCGAGCACGACTCTGCCCGGGTGGCTCGGACCGCCGGGGACCGGCTTCGAGCTCGACGCGGAGCGTCACCGGGTTGTCCGGGGTATCGAGGTACGTGGCCACGTCGATCTGTCTCAACGACTTCACGGCCAGCTTCTGCTGCGAGTCCTGGGCCTGGGCCGGCCGCACCCCGATCAGCCCCACGAGCACGGCCAGCGCACATCCCGACGCCAGTGTCCTCACGTCGGCAGCTACCAGGTGTAGGCGAACCAGGCCCGCGGGCCGTCGTAGGCCATCTCGAACACCTGGCGGTCCTTCCCCGAGCCCTTGTCATAGTCGATGTGCATGTGCCGCCAACCGGCGGCGAACACCCAGTGCGGGGAGGGCCGGAACCCCAGGTCGCCTTCGAGGTTGTAGGTGAGCTTCGTGCCCAGACCCGCGACGTCGACGCGCCCCATCACCGCGCAGCGGGCGCCGAGCGGCGCCGTGAACCTCATCCCGCCGAGGGCGTCCACCCAGTCCAGGTCCGTCTGGACCCCGTCGTACTCGCCCCCCGAGGCGTTCGTCGCGCTGAGCTCGTTGCGGGTGTGCGCGTAGCGGACACCCGCCAGCAGGTCGAGGTGCGCGGGGTTCTCGGGGCGCCCCCCGCTCGCCACGCGGTAGAGACCGAAGCCCTCGGTGAAGTACTGCTTGACCCCGGCCTCCAGACCCAGCTGCGCGAGGACGGGCGCGCTCGCGGCCACGGGAGCGCTGATGCGGTTGTACATGATGTCCCCGCCCAGACCGAACTTCTCCTTGCGGGCCTCGAAGTGCCCCGCGAAGCCGAAGTTCCACTTGTCGAAGATCTGGGAGAAGCTCGCCTCGATCGGAATCTGGACCTGGGGCAGGCCCTTGACCGAGATGTCACCGTCGACCGCCGTGAACCACATGTACGGCGCGACGGTGAACTGCCACTCGCCGTCCTTCGGCGCTGTCGTCACGCCCTGGCCTTGCGCCGGCGCGGGCAGCGCCGTCGCGGCGGCGAGACCGGCGACCATGGCCAGGCGTCGGCAAGTCACGAGCATCACGTGCATCACAGCCTCCTGTTGATCTCCGTTCTCGCGTCTCGTCGTCGTCCCCGCCCGGGCTCGGTCAGCCGTCGTCGTGTGATCGCGGCCCCGTCGTCGCGCCTCCCGACCCGCGCGAGCGCTCGATCAGGTCCATCCCCTCGGTGGTGGACACGTAATCGAACTGGACCTCCGGTGGACCACCCGAGAGCTCGATGGCGCCGAGGACGCGGCGATAGGCCTCCGAGCGAAGGTGAGCTTCGAGCGCCGCCTGGGATTCCCACCTCTCGACCAGCACGACGGCCGGGTCGGGGCCCTGTTCCTCGTAGATGTGGCAGGCGGCGCAGCCGGGCTGGGCCAGGACGGGCCCCTGGATGGCCCGGAAGACCTCCAGGACCTGGTCACGTCGGTCCGGCGCGGGCCGAATCCTCAGCGTTCCCACGATCATGCTGGTGGTCGTGATGCTCGATTCGTGCCCGAGCCCGTCTGGACCCGGCGGGCGCCGTCCAACTCGCTGACGCATCGTGAGCTGGGGGCGCTCCAGCGCGGTCGGCCCGAGCGCCCGAGGCAGTGCGCGCGGACGACATATCACCCAGCGGACGGGATCTCGTCCCTTCTTGTCGCGCCTCCGGCCCCCGCCTGACTCCATCGGCCGCCCGGCTCCCCGGTGAGCTCCCGCCGCGCCTCCTCGCGGGCGTGCCACTCCGCCCGGTCGAAGAGCGCGAGGTAGAGGGCACAGTAGGGGTCGCGGGCGAGGGGAGTCCCCAGGGCGGCGTGGGTCCGCACGGGGCAGCCACCGTGGCAGGTGCGCAGGTGGCGGCAGTCGGCACAGCCGTGGTCCGCCACGATCGCCTCGGGGCGCTGCAGGAAGCGGCGGCGGACCGGGCTCTCTGCGAGCAACGCGGTGAGCGAGGGGCCTGCGAACAGGTTGCCGAACGACTGCTCGGGGTAGCTGGCAGCCCAGCAGTCGCACAGCGCGACCCCGCCCGCGGGATCGACGGCCAGGAACTCGTCCGCGCAGCACTCCTGCCAGATGCAGGGCAGGGTGGAGCCGCGCCCGCGGAAGCGGTCGACCAGGGCGTCGAAGGGGGACAGCCGGACCCCGTGGACGCGGCCGCGCTCCATCCACAGGTCCATGAGCTCGACCCCGAACCGGGCGAGGCGTTCGACGCCCACGGGCGTGCCCGGCCACAGGGCGCGGGCGGGCCCGCCCGGAAACGGCGTGTTCACCTGCACGTCGCGCAGGCCGACCAGGTCGACGAAGAACTCGTAGAAGGGCGCCGCCCCCAGCTCCACGGTGGCGGCGTGCGCCACCGCGATCACACCCACCTTCACGCCGTCGTCGAGCGCCTGCCGCACGTGGCGGCGCCAGAGGGCGTCGTAGGCGGCGGTGCTGCCCCCGCGCGTGCGCCGGTGGAGGTTGGGGTGGTCCATCGACGTGCCGAGCGAGTTGCCGAACATGGTGCGCACGAGGTCCCGCCACTCGGGCCCCCAGGCGAGCAGGTTCGTCTGCAGCTCGTGCCGGAACGAGAGCCCGCGCCGCGCCGCGCGCTCGGACATGGCCGCGTGCGCCCGCTCGAGCCAGGCGGGCCCCAGCAGCGTCACCTCGCCGCCCTGCCAGTAGACGTGCGCCTCGGCCACCCCCGTGGCCTCCATGTGGTCGAGCAGGCGGTCCGCCAGGCGCGGCACTTCCTCCAGCGCGAGGGAGACGGGTCGTTTGGCCTCGAAGCAGTAGTCGCAGGCCGCGTTGCAGTCGAGGGTGGGGATGAGGATGACGCTCTGTGGCCGGGGCGGCATCAGCACGGGGAGCCGTCGTCGGGCGGCACGCGCGCGAGCGCCTCCGCCGCGGCCAGGTCCTGGCGCAGCTCGCGCGCCGCCTCGCGCAGCCGGTCGAAGAGGGCGCGCACGCCCCCGCAGGCTCGGCCCGGCTCGGGCCAGTTGAAGTAGCCGGCGCAGAACCCCCGCAGCTCGCAGCCGACGCACTCGGCACCCGAGGCCGCGAGGCGCGCCCCGTGGGCGGCCACGAAACCCACGTCGAGCGGCGCCCCCTCTCCGCGCGGGCCGGTCTCGCGCCCGCAGGCGTCGACGAAGCGGTGGAGCTCGGGGTCGTGCTCCTGCACCTCCCACAGCCCCGGCCCACCGGCTCCGAGGGCCCAGGCCAGGGCCGTGTGCCAGGGCTCGACCGGCGCCTCGGTGCCCGGCCCGCGCAGGTACAGGTCGATGGTGGCTCCGAGCTCCTCGAGCAGGCTCGGGTCCGGCTGGCCGAGATCGAGCCGCACCCGCAGCCCCAGCGAGACGGCCACCTGCACCGCCTTCAGCAGGCCGGGCCTGGCCGGCACCGTCAGGCGGGCGGGCCGACCCCGGCGCGCGGCGCGGGCCACGCGGTGGACGAGCGGGGCCTGGGCCGCCGGGTCATTCATGAGGAAATCGATCGGCACCGGCTCGGCCCCACCGGCCTCGGTCTCGAGCGGCGGCTCCGCGCACGTCTCGATCCAGGCCAGGCGGGTGGCGACGGCCTCGGTCCACCGCGGCGACCAGGCCTCGGCCCCGTCGAGGCGCAGCACGACCCGCTCGCCCCCGGCTAGGGCCGCGGCGTCCGCGAGCGCGCGCGAGACGTGTTCCTCGCTCGCCGACACGAGGGTGACGTGAAACAGTCGAGCGGTCACGGGAGAAGAGGGCTGGGACTCACCACCCGGCGACGAACGTCCGGGGCCCACGCGGCGTGCACGACCAAGCCGCGCGAGCCCCGGGTCGACCCGCCGGACAGCTCGGTCGTCAGTGGTGGTTCACCCAACCGACGCCGACGCCTCCGCCGCCGCGGTTGTTCACCCAGACGCCCCCATGGCCCCCGGACCCGTTCGCCCAGCCGACTCCGACGCCGCCCCCGCCGTGGCCGTTCACCCAGCCGCCACCGCGCCCGTTGATCCAGCCGGCGCCGCCGCCGTGGTTGCCCCAGCCGGCGGCGCTGCCGCCGTAGCCGCCCCGACCGTTCACCCACCCCCCGTTGCCCCAGGCGTGGGCCTCACCGGGGATGAGGACGGCACCGGCCGCAGCCAGCCCGACCACCGCGAGCGACCACGCCTTCACGCCGACGAGGAACTCGCGACGACGCTCGTCGCAGGCCCCGTCCTCGGGCGGGGCGCCCTCGCCGCCCGCGACCTGATCGTCCCGCTCGGGGGCGCTCACTTCACGGCTCCCGGCGGCGGCGGGCAGGGGGTGAGGTTGGAGTAGTGGAACGAGACGAAGGCCCACTTGCCGGCGATCTTCTGCGCGACCACGCTGAGGTTCATGCCGAGCTCGGTGGTCTTCCCCCCCTTCGTCATCGTGAGCTTGCTGACCCCGGTCCTCCACGCGACGTCGGTACCGGCGTGCTCCTGGCGCCAGAGGGGCTCGCTGGTCTGCTTGCCGGGTTCGAAGTCCTGGAAGAAGTGGCCGTAGGCGTTGCGGATCTCCTCGTGTCCCACCCACAGCTCGCCGGGGCCGGTGCCCACGACCACCGCGGTCGGCGCGAAGGTCTTGAGGACACCCGCGATGTCCTGCGCGTCGAACGCCTTGTCGTGCGCCGCGACCAGCGCGGCCAGCTCGGCGAGGTCGGCGCCAGCCTCCTTCGCCGGCTCCGCCGCGCTCGCGGCGGACAGACCGGCCAGTCCCACGGGCACAAGGGCGGCCGCAGCCAGGGCCAACCCGCGACGTCCCTCCGACAATCCAGTCATGGACACCTCCTTGGTGCGGCCGCAAGGGATGGCCCGGAAGACCTCCAGCACTTAGTCACGTCGGTCCGGCGCGGGCCGAATCCTCAGCGTCCCCACGATCATGCTGAGTCGTGGAGATGCTCGATTCGTGCCCGAGCGGGCCCGAACCCGGCGGGCGCCGTCTAACTCACTGACGCATCGTGAGCTGGGGGCGTTCCAGCGCGGTCGGCCCGAACGCCTGGGGCAGTGCGCGCGGACGAGATATCAGCCAGCGGACAGGATTTCGTCCCCTGTTGTCGCGCCTCCGGCCCCCCGGAGAGATCGACGCCGGGCTTTCGAACACCGTGCGCCTCAGGGCACGGGATGTCCGCTTCAGCGCGTCGGCGCCGGTCCGGCGCTCTCCGGGCCGGGCGGGCGGATGCCCAGCTTCTTCATGCGGCTGAAGAGCGTCGAGGGGTTGAGGCCCAGCGCCGAGGCGGCCCCCCTCGGCCCCTTGACGCGCCAGCCGGTGGTCTCGAGGGCCCGGAGGATCAGCTCGCGCTCGGCGTCGGCCAGTGTCGTCGTCTGCGCTCCGGCCGGACCGGCCTCGCCCGGTATCGGCACCCTCAGCGTGTCGCCGGTGGTGACGATGGCGCCGTGCTCGATAGCGTTCCTCAGCTCGCGGACGTTGCCCGGCCAGGAGTGGCGCACGAGCGCGTCCATCGTCCGGCGCGGCACGTGCGTGATCTTCTTGCCCATCCGGGAGCAGAACTCCTCGAGGAAGGCCCACACCAGCAGGGGGATGTCCTCCTTCCGCTCGCGCAGGGGGGGCACGCGGATGGGGAAGACGTTGAGGCGGTAATAGAGGTCCTCCCGGAAGCGTCCCTTCCGGATCTCCTCGGTCAGGTCGCGGTTCGTGGCGGCGATCAGGCGCACGTCCACCTTGATCGTGCGGGGGCTCCCCAGCCGCTCGAACTCGCCCCGCTCCAGCACGCGCAGCAGCTTGGCCTGCACCTCGAGAGACAGCTCCCCCACCTCGTCGAGGAAGAGCGTGGAGCCGTCGGCGATCTCGAAGCGCCCCACCTGGCGCGTCAGGGCCCCGGTGTAGGCGCCCTTCTCCCGGCCGAACAGCTCGCTCTCCACGAGCCCGGACGGCAGCGCGGCGCAGTTGACGTTGACCATCAGGCGCTCGCGCCGGTGGCTCAGCCGGTGGATGGCCCGGGCGACGAGCTCCTTGCCGGTGCCGGTCTCTCCGCGGACGAGCACCGTGGACTCCGTGGGGGCGACCTGCTCCACCTGGCGCAGCACCTTCGCCATGGCGGGGCTCTGCCCGGTGATCTCGCCGCTGGGGTGGGCCACCCTGACCTCGGCCTTGAGGTAGTCGCTCTCCGCCTGGAGCCGCTCCTTCAGGCGCTCGATCTCCGCGTACGACTGCTTCAGCGCTTCCTCGCGACGCCGCCTCTCCGTGATGTCGCGGAGGACTCCGAACGTCCCGGCCGCGCGCCCGGTGGCGTCGCGCGTGGGCACGCGGACCAGGTGATGGAACCATCTCTCGCCCAGGGCCGGGTGGAGATAGCGATACTCGCCGGAGAGCACCTCCAGCCGGCCGTCGAGCAGATCCTGGCGCAGCTCCGCCACCAGTGGGCGGTCGTCGGGATGGATGTGCTCCAGCCAGAACCTCACCGCCTCGATTCCTTTCCGCCGTTCCCGGGGGTAACCGCAGAGCTCGACGAACCGGTCGTCGACGAAGGTGATGCCCGCGTCGACGTCCGTCTCGTAGAAGCCGAGGCCGACGAGCTCGGCGGCCGCGGACAGGCGGGCCTCGCTCGCGTGCAGCGCCTCGTCGGCGCGCCTCCGCTCGGTGACGTCGAGGGAGACGCCCATCAGGCGCCCCAGCCCGCCGGAGGGGCTGGCATGCGATCGCCCGCGGGAGGAGATCCAGCGCACGCCTCCGTCGCCGGGAAGGACGATCCGGTACTCCACGCGGAAGGGTCCGGCGGCACCGGCCGACGCCTCGAGGACACCCCGGACGAGCTCCCAGTCGTCGGGGTGGACCGAAGCCTGGAGACGCTCCAGGCCGACGACCTCGTGCGGCCCGATTCCGAACAGCGCACGCGCCCTCTCGGTGGCCCAGAAGACGCCGGTGCCGTAGTCCAGCACCCAGAGCCCCGCCTCGGCCGAGTCCGCGGCCAGGGCCAGGCGCTCCTGGCTCTCCCGCAAGGCCTCGTCGGCGCGCTTGCGGGCGAGCGCGTTGGCGAAGACCTGTGCGACCAGCCGCAGCCGCTTCACCAGGGGGTCGGGCCAGTTGCGCGGCCCCCGCATGGAGGAGAAGTTCAAGGCCCCCAGGACCGGCCCGCCACCCGTCGACATGGGGAAGGTGAGCACGGCCTGGACGCCGAAGTGGCGCCACGTCTCGAGATCGCGCGCCGCCTCCACGGGCGCCTGCTCCACGTCGGCGAGCGAGATCGTCCTCCCGGCGAGGACCTCATCCAGGCCCCACGGGGAGTACTCCCGCGCGTTCGGCCGCTCGGGGACAGGCGGACCGCCCAGGGGGCGGTAGAGGTGCGTGACCGCCAGGTCCGAGGGGCCTTCGGCCGACCACTGCCACGTCACCGACAGGTCGATCCCGAGGCACGCGCACACCCGGCGCTGGGCGTCCTGGATCTCGCGGTCGACTTCGCCAGGGGGCAGGTTGATGAACCGGGAGGAGAGGTCGGAGATCAGCGTCTCGAACTCGAGAGGCGCTGCGAGGGGCTCACCGGCGGATGACCCGCGATCAACCGTCCACATTTCGGCGGAGTATAGCGAACGCGGGTGCGCCGCGGACGGCGTCCATTGGCGCGAGACGGGCGTAGAATGCGCCTGCCCCTGCACGAGGAGAAATCGCATGAGCCTGACCGCACTCGCCCTCGTCCTGGGGCTCGGCGCCGCGGCGCCCGCGCCTGCCGACCCGAGCGCCGTCCTGAAGGCCACGGTGGCCGCCTACCAGGGCGCGCGCACCGTCGCCGACTCGGCCACCGAGCTGCAGACCGCGGACGGGCCCAAGCCCTTCTCGCGAACCTACACGCACCGCTTCTTCTCGGAGGTTCCCAACCGGTTCCTCTACGACGTGCGCGAGCAGGGCCAGCTGGTGGCGATCGCGGTCTCGGACGGCAAGACCCTGCGCATCGACAACCGCATGACCGGGAAGAAGGTGGCGGTGCCCGCCCCGGCCACGTTCGCCGCCATGCACGACACGCTGGTGGGAGCGGGCATGGTCACCCACGGCGACCCGTTCGCCATCGTCGTGCTGGGCGCCGCCCGCGGCGACGACGAGGTCCCGGCCGGCACCACCCTCGCGGAAGAGACCCTGGACGGCCGGCCCGTCTACCGCATGGAGGCGCCCGAGTCGGAGAACGAGCAGACGCGCCTCTGGATCGGCCGGAAGGACCACCTGATCTACCGCTTCGAGCAGGCCGAGCGCCAGAACCAGGGCGGCGTGCCGGTCTGGGTGCGGGCGGTCGAGACCCACGACACGGTCAAGCTCGACGCCAAGCTCCCGGCCGACGCGTTCGTGGCGCCGCAGGAGCCCTAGGGCACGAGCCGGCCGAGGCGCAGCCCGATCCCCAGCCCCGCCGTGAAGTGGCTGAACGAGGCCGAGCTGGCGGGCAACGTGGCGACGAGCCGCCCGCCGGAGCTGACCGGCACGGGACCGTACTCCAGGGACGGGACGAGGTTGTACTGCCCCCACAGCTCGACCATCACGCGCGTCCCACGCGGCCATTCGCCCCCGGCCTCGACCACCAGCCCGAGGCTCGTGGCCTGCTCGCGCACGACGTCGCCGCCGCCGTCGATGTCGAGGCGGGTGCGGTTGAGCGACGGCCCCGCGGCCAACCGGAGCCCGAAGCGCTCGTAGGAGACGAGCGCGGCGAAGGTTTGGATCGAGGGCGTCACGGTGAGATCCACCCGATCCGCGGGCCCGCCCGGCGTCGGGCGGGTGGCCGGACCGTGGTAGCCCTCGACGTGCGGGAACTCGCGGTCCGGGGAGGCCTGCAGGCGGAACCCGATGCGCGGCTTCAGGTGGTAGCCGACCGTCAGCACGGGCCAGCCCGAGTCCCCGCCGCTCGTGTACGGGTGCGTCTCGTAGCCTTCGGTGAGCCGCGGGGCGTTCTGGTCGAAGGCGCCCGCCCGCATCGCGGCCTCCACGTCCGACATCGGCCCTCCGCTCTGGCCGGCGATGGAGAGGCCGACGAACCAGCGGCCCCAGGCGGGAGCGGGGCGTCCGGGCGGGGTGGGCGGGGCGGGGTCGACGGGCTGAGCGGCCGAGGCGGTGGCCACGGCGAGCAGCGCGGAAGTCATGAGGATTCGGACGCGGTCCATCCGTCACCTCCACGGCCGCGGCGCAGGCGGCATCCGCAGCCAGCGTCTCGTTATACACCCGCGGGCTGCGGTCCTCTAGAGTGCGAGGCCACCGGGGGGAGAGCGGGTCTCAGCGGGAAACTCACGCTGATTGGCTGGGAGGCAGGGATTCGAACCCCGATTCCATGGTCCAGAGCCACGTGTCCTACCGTTGGACGACCTCCCAGCAGGACGGGAGGGAGACTCTAGCCAAGACGGCGCTGCAGGTCAAATCGCCGGTAGACTGCGGCCATGTGGCTCCTCGCGCTGGTGCTCGCCGCCTCGCCCGTGCCGGCCGAGAGCCGGCAACTGCTGCTCTCCGTCAGCAACACCTGGGACGCGCCGGCCGCGCGCGTCCAGCTCTTCGAGCGCGCCACCGCCGAGGCGCCGTGGAAGCCGGCGGGAGAGCCGCTCCTGGCCTCGCTCGGCCGCTCCGGACTGGGCTGGGGACGCGGCCTGCACCCGGCGCAGGCCGGGGGGCCGCAAAAGCGCGAGGGCGACGGGCGCTCGCCCGCCGGGGTCTTCGACCTGCGCCTGCTGCTGGGTTACGCACCCACGCCCCCAGGCGGCACGCGCCTGCCCTACCGTGCCTCCTCGCCCTTGCTGCGCTGCGTGGACGACCCGGCCTCGCCGCACTACAACGCGCTGGCCGAGGACCCGGGCCCGTCCCGCGACTGGCGCTCGGCGGAGGAGATGCGCCGCGCCGACGACCTGTATCGCCTGGTGATCTGGGTGGGCCACAACGACGCGCCGGTGGAGCCGGGCGCGGGCAGCTGCATCTTCCTCCACCTGCGCGCCTCGGCCGGCGACACGACCTCGGGCTGCACGGCCTTCGACACGGCGCCGTTCGTGGCCCTCGTGCCGCGCCTCGACCCGGCCCTGCGCCCCGTGCTCGTGCAGCTGCCCGAGTCGGAGCTGCAGCGCCTGCGGACGGAGTGGGGCCTGCCCTAGGAGTTGCCGCCCACGGCCACGGTCGGGAGCAGGCGCCAGCCGCCCAGGCCGTAGGCCGTGGCCAGCAGCGCGACGAAGAGCGCGGCCCAGGCCAGCCCGCTCCAGCGCCGGTCGGCGATGGGGTGGGTCCAGAGCGCGACGATGCCGGCCAGCGTGAAGGGCAGCGTGGCCAGGCCGAAGAAGGAGTGCAGCACGGGGTCGTTGGCGCTGTCGGCCACCTCGGGCGGCAGCGCCAGGCGCGCCACGACCAGCACCACCAGCGACAGGATGCCGGGGATGGCCAGGCCGGCCGAGACGGCGAAGCGCGCGCGGTCGCTCGCGTGGCTGTTGCTCACGGCCTCATCCTACCGCCGCCCGGGGCATGACGCTGGCGCTGGCCACACGAACGCTGCGCGGCCCTGCTAGGATGTTCCTCGTCGCCGGAGGACGGAAAAGGGGTGTGGTTGCTTTCGTCCGTCGCGGGACGGCTTCTCGGAGCCGGAGCGCTCGTGCACCGGGCGGGGCGGCGGGCCGCGAGGGGGCGCGACCGCTCGCGCCAGGGAGCCCGGCACGTCGGTGCGTTTCGTCGAGCGACGGCGTGATGGTCGGAGCGGCGACGCGCTCGCGCCTCAAGGGCCTCTGGCTGCGCCTCGCTTCGCTCGCCGTGGGCGGCGCCCTTTCGTCGGCACTGCTGTGCGGGCTCGTGGCCGGCTACCTGGGCTACTGCAGGTCGACCGGGACGGACGCCCGGCTCTTGCGGCCGTACCCCGCCCTGTGCCGGCTCCTCGCGGACGAGGACTACCTGGCCCTGCGCCGGCTCGTCACGGCCGAGGGCCCGGACACGTTCGCGACCGTCTGGGACTCGACCGACGCGATCATGCTGTCGCGGGCCGAGTTCGTGCCGACCGAGATGTACGGTCACGCCAAGTTCCGGTACCGCCCCGGGCTGCGCTACCTGGACGCCGAGCTGTGGACGGGCGTCGACCGCCAGCGGCTGTCGGCGCTCGACGCGCCCGAGATCCGTGCCGCCGTGGAGCGCTGCCGCGTCTTTCGCCGGATCGCGATCGAGACCGACGATCTGGGCTTCAAGAAGACGGCCTTCCCCCGCGAGGCGGGAGCCCCCGTGATCCTCTTCGTCGGCGATTCCTTCACGGAAGGCCTGGACGTCGCCTCGCCTGACACGTTCGTGAGCCTCTTCGGCGGGCGGCTGCGCGCCGCCGGCCTGCCCGGGGTGCCCGTCAACGCCGGGGTCAACGGCTACGGCCCGCTCGAGGAGTGCTGGACCGTGGAGCATTTCGCCACGCAACTCGGCGCCCGCGTCGTGGTCGCCAATCTGTTCCCCAACGACGTGCAGGCGGATTTCCCGGCGGTCGTGGCCGGCGCCCGGGTGCCAGAGGCGCTTTGGGGGGAGATGTTCGGCTACCTGGACCGCCTGGCGGACTTCTGCCAGGCCAAGGGCTTGGCGCTGCTGGTGGCCGCCATCCCGGCCCGGGAGCAGCTCTCCCTGACGCCGGGCGAGTCCCCGTTCGATCGGCGCGTCGCGGCCTGGTGTCGAGCGCGAGGGCTGCCCTTCCTCAGTCCGCTGGCGGTGTTTCGGGCGCAGGGTGCAGGAACGGTGTACTTCCCGTCGGACCCGCATCTGAGCGAGGCCGGCCACTCCATCTATGCCCAGTTCCTGTTCGAGCGGAGCCTGCCCCTGCTGCGCCGCGCACTGCAGTGACCGGCAGTGATCGCGCCGGCCCCTGCGCCTGCCGGTGGCCGGTGAGCTCGCGCACCCTCCCGCTCGGCGGCCGCCTCCAGCTGTCGCGGCACGCCTGGGCGCTGGTCCTCTATGCGCTGCTCACCGTCGTGGCGACCTGGCCGGTGGCGGCTCGCTGGGGCACGCACGTCCCCGGGGACCCCGGCGACCCTGGCGACTACTGGGCCTACTACTGGGACCTGTGGTGGGTCGCCCGCTCGGTCGGGAGCGGGCAGACCCCGCTGCGGACGAGCCTGCTGTATCACCCCGACGGCACCTCGCTCGCCTACCACAGCCTGCTGCTGGCGCCGAGCCTGCTGCTCGCGCCGGTCACCGCCGCCCTCGGACCGACGTTCAGCTACAACCTGCTCGTGGGCCTCGCGTTCGTCGGCAGCGCCTTCGGCGTCTACTGCCTGGCGCTGACCCTGCTGGGCCCGTCCGGTTCGAGCGCGGCCGCCTTCGTCGCGGGAGCGGGCTACGCGTTCTCGGCCTACCGCTTCAGCCGCCTGATGGGCCACCTCGACCTGCTCTCGACCGAATGGCTGCCCTTCGCCCTGCTCTTCCTCTTGCGCTGCTCCCGAGCCGGAGGCCGGGGCAACGCCGTCGGCCTGGCGGTCTTCACCTGGCTCACCGCGCTCACCAACTGGTACCTGGGGACCTTCCTGGCGCTGTTCGTCGCGCTGCAGGTGGCACACCTCGCCTGGACCGATGCGGCGGCCCTGCGCGGCTCGCTGCTGCGAGTGCTGCCACCTCTGGCCCTGGCACTGGCCCTGAGCGCTCCGGCCTGGTGGGGCCTGGTCAGCGACCTGGGGCGGGGCGGGGCCCTCGCTGATCCCATGGGCGACTGCCAGGCGAACTCGGCGGATCTGCTGGGCTTCGTCCTGCCCTCCTCGGCCCACCCGCTGTGGGGCGCGGCGGCCGCTTCGCTGCGCCAGCGCCTCTTCGGGCCCGCGGACAACCAGGTGGAGAACACCGTCTTCCTCGGCCTCGTTCCCCTGGCCCTGGCCCTCTGGGGCTGGCGGGAGGCGCGCTCCGTTCAGACGCGCCTCTTCCGCTGGGCGTGGGTGCTCTTTCTGGCGCTGGCGCTCGGGCCGCAGTTGCACGTGGGCGGGCAGCCCGTCGCGCTCTTCGGTCATCCGCTCCCCATGCCGTACCTGGCGCTCTACCACCTGCCCTTGGGCACGCTCGCGCACGCGCCCTCCCGTTTCGTGCTGATAGCGGGGATCGCGCAGGCGGTCCTGGCCGCCCTCGGAGCGCGCCAGGTCTTGGCGCGCTGGCCGCGGCGGGCGTCCGCGGTCGCCGCGGCGCTGACCGCGGCGGCGCTGTTCGAGACCGCCGCCGTTCCCTACCCCACCGCCGCGGTTCACGTCCCCGCCCTGTACCACCGGCTGCCCGCTGCCGCCCCGGGGCAGGACGTGCTGCTCGAGGTGCCGATACCGGACTGGCCCGCCCAGCTCCCGCAGCGCATGCTCTACCAGACGGCTCACGGTCGGCCGGTCTTTGGCGGCTATCTCTCGCGCAGCCTGCCGCCCCAGCCATTCGACGCGCTGCCGGGCTTTCGCGAGCTCAAGGCCCTGAGCCTCGACGTCCCGGACGTGGACGGGCTGGAGCCGGAGGCTCGGCGAGCGGCCGGGCGCGTGGCACTGCGGGCCTACGGCGCCAGCCACGTGGCGCTGCTCAAGGACGACTTCCGCTACCTGCCGGGCCTGGCGTCCCAGGGCGAGCAGGCGCGCTCGGTGCTGATCGACCTCCTGGGGCCGCCCATCTTCGAAGACGCCGAAGGCGCCTTGTTCGCCGTGCCCCCGGGGGCGCCGCCGCGCGCGTTCGCCTGTCCCGAGCGCGGGTTCGAGAGCCTGGCCGCGGACGTCACACGGGTGGTCCGCGCCTGGGCCCGCGTGGGCCTCTGGTCGCCGCAACCCGGCCGGCACGCGCTGACGCTGCGGGGAGCCGGTCTGGGCGAAGACCGGGCCTTCGCGCTCCGCCTTGGCGCGGACGCGACCTCGGTCTCGCGGCTGCCGGCCTCGGCCGACTCGACGGCCCGGATCGTGCTCGACCTGCAGGCCGGCTGGCAGCTGGCCGAGATCCGCTGCCTCTCGCTCGCAGGCTCGCCCCTGCCGGCGGGCGAGCCCTGCCTGCGACTCTCCGGGATCGACCTCACGCCGGACCGGCGGCTCGCCGGAGAGCCCTCACCGGCCGTCGGGGGCTCGCCGCTCACTGGGCCGGCCGGGCCGCCGAGAGCAGCAGCGCGTTGACCAGGGCCGGATAGGTGGCCCACGACTGGCCGCGGTACTGGGGCCGGAAGCCGTACAGCACCACGCGCCCGCGGCCGAGCGGCAGCTCGACCAGCGCCGCGCGCCCCTGCAGGCGCCGGCCGCCGGTGAGCCAGCCCGAGAGCAGCGGCTCGGGCTCCTCGTAGCGCAGCACCGCCTGCCCCTCGCCCAGCAGCTCGAAGGCCGGACCGCTCTCGAACCACAGCGCCGGCGCAGCGTCGAGGCCGTGGGCCAGCGGCTGCGACAGGTCGGCCTGGGCGCGCAGGATCGAGCCGGGGGCCGAGAAGTCCGCGGCCTCGAGCCCCTGCAGGGCGTTGCGCACCGGCAGCCCCAGGTCGCGCCAGGCCAGCTCGGCCGCGCGATTGACGAGCAGCAGCGTGCCGCCGGCGCGCGCGAACTGGCGCAGCTGCTCGAGGCCGGTCGCGCCCAGGCCGCCGGTGTACTCGTCGGGCATCTGCCCCGGGGCGTGGCCCGCCACGATCTCTCCGCGCGGCTGGTCGGCCAGCACCAGCGCGTCGAGGCGCGCTTCGAGGCCGCCCCGGCGCAGGTCGGTGTCGTGCAGCGTGACGAAGGGCAGCCCCATCTGGCGCTCCAGCACGAAGCGCGTCCAGCCCTCGTCGAGCGCCGGCACCCAGGACTGGTAGACCCCCACCCGCGGCAGGCGCAGGCGCAGGCGCCGCGGCGGGGGGCGGTCGACGCCGGCCAGCGCGAAGCCGCGCTCGTCGGCCAGCGGCTGCAGCGCCGC
>JBDIBD010000011.1:0-29061 GCA_039812725.1 Vicinamibacteria bacterium
TCGCCACCGTCCTCGCCGCCGCGCCCCGCCCGGCGGCCGCCCAGCCGGCCCTGGCGCTCGACCTGACGCCGGCCTTCGAGACCTTCTCGGGCACGGCCCCGCGCCCCGACGACTCGACCGTGGCCGGGGCCCTCGACTTCGAGCACAACCTGGGCGCCGCGCGCCTGTGGTACTCGTTCGACGGCGCCAGCTACGCCGACGAGGGCTCCTGGGCCTCGTGGCGCCACGGGCTGGGCGCCACCTGGCGCCTGGGGGACGAGGAGGCTCGCACCCGCGCCTGGACGGGGGCCTCCGCGTCGCTGCGCCGCAACGGCAGCTCCTGGTCGTACGCGAACTACACGGGTCTGGGCGCCTTCGCGAACGTCGAGACCCGGCCCGTCACGGGCCTCGTGCTGCGGGCCGGCTACCGCTTCGACGCGCGCCAGTTCGACGACCTGCAGAGCCTCGACCAGCGCCAGCACGACGGCTTCGCCAGCCTGCGGGCCAACCTGCCCACGCGCACGACGCTGATCGGCGAGCTGCACCTCGGGCTCAAGGATTACGACGGCGACCCCACGGCCACGGGGCTGCCGGCTTCGGCGGGCGAGACGCCACTCCAGGTCCAGCAGGGCCGGGCGGGAGCGGGCAACGGCCACGGCCAGATGACGCAGCAGCAGTTGCTGACGCGGCCGCCCGTGGTGCCGCCGGTCACGTCCGGCAGCGGCCCCGCGCGGGCCCGCCTGACGAGCTGGATGCTGCGGGCCGCGCAGTCGCTGGCCGACCGCACCGGGCTGTCGCTGCAGTACTACCAGCGCGTCACCTCGGGCGACCTGCCGCCGGCGCTGGTCTCGACCCCCGCGCTCTTCTTCGACGACGGCGTCTACGACGACCCGTTCGCCAGCGACGCGCTGGCCTTCCGGGGCGCGCTCAAGCAGGCCTTCGGCAACGGCGCCTGGGTCGAGGCCTCCGGCGGCTGGACACGCCGGGACTACCGCGGCCAGCCGGCCCTCGGCCTCGACGGCCTGCCGCTCCCCGACGGGGCCACGCGCGCCGACCGCGTCTCGCAGGCCAGCCTGGTGGCCTCGATCCCGGTGCTGACGGCCCGCACCGGGAGCTGGAGCCTGGCCCTGCAGCCGGGCTGGCGCTACACCGACTCGAGCTCCAACGACGCGTACTACGACTACGCCTCGCACGCCTTCGAGCTGGGGCTGTCGCTGTCCTACTGACGTCGTCGTCCTGAGGAGCGGCCGTCCGGCGGGCGACGAAGGATCTGATCGTCCAGCGTCGCCGAAGGCGACTCGAAGACGGCAACCAGACGGACGGGATCCGTCGCCGAAGGCGACTCGAAGACGGCAATCAGACGGACGGGATCCTTCGCCGAAGGCGAGTCGACGACGAAGGCCGGACCGACAGATGCTTCGCTCCCGGCTCGCCGGCGTCGCTCAGCATGACGAGCGGTATCCTTGTCGGCGGCAACCGGATGAACTACCTCCATTGGCTCCTCGGCATCTCGTTGCTGTTCGTGGCGCTCGAGCGGCTTTTCCCGTGGCGCCGCGACCAGGCGCTGCTGCGCCCCGGCTGGCTGCGCGACCTGGGCTTCCTGGCGCTCAACGGGCACTTCCTCGGCTGGTGGCTGGCGCCGCTCAACGGCTGGGCGGCGCTGCAGGCCACTGCGGCGCTGCGCCAGGCAGGCCTCGCCCTCGACGCGGCCCCGCTGCGGACCTGGCCCCTGGCCGCACAGGTCGTGGCCCTGCTGCTGGTCTCCGACTTCCTGCAGTGGTGCGTGCACAACCTGCTGCACCGCGTCCCCTTCCTGTGGACCTTCCACAAGGTCCACCACTCGATCACCACCATGGACTTCGTGGGCAACTTCCGCTTCCACTGGGTGGAGATCGTGGTCTACAAGAGCCTGCTGTGGCTGCCGCTGGCACTGCTCGGCGCCTCGGGCCCGGCGGCCTTCTGGGTGGCGGTGATCGGCACGGCCTGGGGCGACTTCAACCACGCCAACCTCGACGTCGGCCTGGGCCGGCTGGGGCGGGTCTTCAACACCCCGCGCATGCACCTGTGGCACCACGACGCCTCCGACGAGGGTGGCGTCGCCAAGAACTACGGCATCGTGCTGAGCCTGTGGGACCACCTGTTCGGCACGGCCTTCTGGCCGCGCGACCGCAGCCCGCGCGAACTGGGCTACCCGGGGATCGAGTCGATGCCGGCCGGGCTGCTGGGCCAGCTGGCCTGGCCGCTGGCCCGGCGCGCCGGCCAGAGCGTCGGCCCCTGACCCGCGCGCGAAGGTTTTTCGCGGTGCGGCGAGCGTCCGGCTCGCGGTCGCGGCCCAGCCAGACCGGCCTCCCGCTTCGGGTCGCGCCCGGCATCTCGTTGCATGGCCTCGGGCTTCGGGCTCGTGCTGGAACCCCGGCAGGGTTGTCCCTGGGCCGAGGCACGGCTCGTGCATCCTCCGGCAAGGGCTGCGCCATGGAGCCCTGCCACCGAGGAACCTGGAGATGCTCTCTCGCCGCCGTTTCCTGAAGGTCTCGGGCGGGACGCTGGGCGTGGCCACCCTGGGCGGTGGCGCGTTGCGGGCCGTGCAGGCCAGCGCCGGCCCGGCCGCCGAGACCGGCCTGCGCCAGGTGCCAACCTTCTGCGACGTCTGCTTCTGGAAATGCAACGCCATCGCCACCGTGCGCGACGGGCGGCTCTGGAAGATCGAGGGGCACCCCGACGACCCGCTCTCGCGCGGACGGCTGTGCCCGCGCGGCACGGGCGGCGTGGGGGCCCACTTCGACTCCGACCGCCTGGCCGCGCCGTTGCTGCGGACGAAGGGACGCGGCCGCGAGCAGTGGACGGCCGTGACCTGGGACGAGGCCCTGGGCTACGTGGCCGAGAAGCTCCAGAAGATCAAGGCCGAGCACGGTCCCGAGGCGCTGGCCTACTTCAGCCACGGCATCGGCGGCAGCTTCCTGCGGCACACGCTCAAGGCCTACGGCACGCCCAACCTGGCGGCGCCCTCCTTCGCCCAGTGCCGCGGCCCGCGCGACGTGGGCTTCACGCTGACCTTCGGCGAGGACGTGGGCTCGCCCGAGCGCACCGACATCGCGGGCGCGCGCTGCCTGGTGCTGGTGGGCTCGCACCTGGGCGAGAACATGCACAACTCGCAGGTGCAGGAGTTCGCCGACGCCCTGCGCGCGGGCGCGAGCCTCATCGTGGTCGACCCGCGCTTCTCGGTGGCGGCTTCGAAGGCGAAGCACTACCTGCCCATCCGCCCGGGCACCGACCTGGCCCTGCTGCTGGCCTGGATGAACGTGCTGGTGACGGAGAAGCTGTACGACCAGGAGTACGTGCAGGCCCACGGTTTCGGCTTCGAGGCCTTCGCGGCCGAGGTGGCGGGCTTCACCCCCGAGTGGGCCTGGCCCGAAACCGGCCTCGAGCCCGAGTTGATCCGCGAGACGGCCCGCGAGATGGCCCGCCACCGGCCGGCCACGCTCGTGCACCCCGGGCGCCACGCCACCTGGTACGGCGACGACACCCAGCGCAGCCGCGCGCTGGCGCTGCTGAACGCGCTGCTGGGGAGCTGGGGGCGCCGCGGCGGCTTCTACCAGCCGGCCCACATGGACGTGCCGGCCTACCCGTACCCGCCATATCCGAAGCCGGCGCGCGGCAGGGCCGATCGGCGTGGCGCCGAGCACCCCTTCGCCACCGAGACCATCACCACGGGGCTGCGCGAGGCCACGCTGACCGGGGAGCCGTACCCGATTCGGGGCTGGCTGGTCTACGGCACCAACCTGATGTCGGCGCTCCCCAACGAGCAGCAGACCATCGACGCGATCCAGAAGCTGGACCTGCTGGCGGTGGTCGACGTGGTGGGCAGCGAGATGGCCGGCTGGGCCGACGTGATCCTGCCCGAGGCCACCTACCTCGAGCGCTACGACGACCTCAACGTGGAGTGGTTCCGCGAGCCCTTCGTGGCCCTGCGCCAGCCCGTCGTGCCGTCGCCGGCCGACCAGAAGCCCAACTGGTGGATCGCGCGCGAGCTGGCCCTCAAGCTGGGGCTCGAGGCGTACTACCCCTGGAAGACCGTCGAGGAGTACCTCGACACGCGCCTGAAGGCGGCCGGCCTGAGCCTCGCGCTCATGAAGCAGAAGGGCGTGCTGCGCGGGGCGCGCCAGCCGATCTTCTTCGACGAGGGCGTCAAGCCCGTCTTCCCCACGCCCAGCGCCAAGATCGAGCTCTACTCGACCCAGCTGCGCGACGCGGGCTTCGATCCGGTGCCGAAGTACAGGCGGCCGGAGCTGGGTCCGGCCGGCAGCCTGCGCCTGCTCTACGGCCGCGCGCCGGTGCACTCCTTCGGCCGCACCCAGACCAACCCGCTGCTGCACGAGGCCATGCCCGAGAACGAGGCCTGGGTGAACGCCGACGTGGCCGCGCGCCAGGGGCTGCGCGTGGGCGACCGGGTGCGGCTGCGCAACCAGGACGGGGTGCTGTCCGACCCGGTGCGGGTGCGGGCCACGCAGGCCATCCGCCCCGACTGTCTGTACCTCGTGCACGGCTTCGGCCACAGCTCGAAGCTGCTGCGGCGGGCCTTCCGCAAGGGCGCCTCCGACTCGCAGCTCGTGACCCGCTACGCGGTCGACCCGCTCATGGGCGGCACCGGCATGAACGTCAACTTCGTGACCCTGGAACTCGCGGCGGAGGCCTGAGGCCATGGCGCGGCTGGGCATGGTCATCGACACGCGCCTGTGCGTGGGCTGCCAGGACTGCGTGCTGGCCTGCAAGACCGAGAACCAGGTGCCGGAGGGTTTCAACCGCGACTGGATGGCGCAGCGCCACGAGGGGCGCTGGCCGACCCTGCGGCTCACCATCCGGAGCGAGCGCTGCAACCACTGCGACCGGCCGCCTTGCGTGAGCTGCTGCCCCACCGGCGCCAGCCACGTGCACGGCTACGGCGGTGTCGTGCTGGTCGACCACGACGAGTGCATCGGCTGCAAGGCCTGCCTGGCCAGCTGCCCCTACGACGCGCGCTTCATCCACCCCGAAGGCCACGCCGACAAGTGCACCTTCTGCATCCACCGTGTCGAGAAGGGGCAGCTGCCGGCCTGCGTCTCGGTCTGCCCCACGCGCTGCATGCACTTCGGCGACCTCGACGACCCCCACTCCGGCGTGTCGAAGCTGCTGGCCTCGCGCGAGCACCACGCGCTGCTGCCCGAGGCCGGCACCGGCCCGCGCATCTTCTACCTGACGTAGGCGACGGCCATGACCCCGACCACCCCCACCCCCGTCATCCTGAGCGACACCGTCCACCCCCCCGTCATCCTGAGCGACACCGTCGGGCCTGGAGCGAAGGATCTGTCGGCCCAGCCTCCGTTCCCGAGTCGCCTGCGGCGACGCTGGACGATCGAGTCGTGGCTGCCGTCATCGAGTCGCCTTCGGCGACGCTGGACGATCAGGTCCTTCGTCGCCGGCCAGACGGCGGCTCCTCAGGATGACGGACGGAAGGAGCGGAGGCGGCCGCGATGAACGTCGAGCTGCTGACGACCCGCGCCAACCCCCTGGTGGACCCGGCCCTGCACGTGTGGGGCTGGGAGATCCCCGTCTACCTCTTCCTCGGCGGCTGGGTGGCCGGCATGCTGGTGCTGTCGGGCTGGCGGCTGCTCACGGGCGGCGTGCGCCAGGCCCGCTGCGTCTGCGGGCTGATGCCCTGGATGGGCCTGCTGCTGCTGTCCGTCGGCATGCTCGCGCTGTTCCTCGACCTCGAGCACAAGCTCCACGTCTGGCGGCTCTACGTCACCTTCGAGCCCACCTCGCCCATGTCGTGGGGGGCCTGGATCCTGCTGCTGATCTACCCGGTGCTCGCGGCGCAGGTGGTGGCCCGCCCGCCCGCGCTGCTGGTGGACTTCTTCCCCGGCCTCGGCCGGCTGTCCGCGAAGCTGGCCGGCTCACCCCGCGCGCTGGCGGCGCTGGGCTGGTCGAGCGTCTTCTCCGGCGTCGCACTGGGTGTTTACACGGGCGTGCTGCTGGGCAGCCTGGGCGCGCGACCGCTCTGGAACAGCGCGTTGCTCGGCCCGCTCTTCCTCGTCTCGGGGCTGTCCGCGGGCGCGGCCTTCGGCCACCTGGTGGCTGCCGACCCGGAGGAGCGCGTCACCCTGGCGCGCATCGACATCGCCGCGCTGGCGGTCGAGGTCGTCCTGGTCGGCCTGATGCTGCTGGCGCTGCTGGGCGGCGCCACGGCGCACCGCGAGGCCGCCGGCCTGCTGCTGGGCGGCCCCTACACCGCCGTCTTCTGGGTACTGGCCGTGGGCCTCGGCATGCTGCTGCCGATCGTGGTCCAGACGCTGGCCGTCAGCCACCGCATCGCGCACACCCCGGTCGCCCCGCTCTTGGTCCTGGCGGGCGGCCTGGCACTGCGCTTCGTGATCGTCTACGCCGGTCAGGCCAGCCACTGGGCGCGGGCCTGAGGAGGTGAGCATGTCCGCCGTGACCGTCCCCGAACTGGACCGGCCCGCCGTCGACGCCCTGACGGCGGAGCGCGCCGCGGCCCCGTACATGAACCCCTACCTGGCCGGCGTGGGCCTGGGCCTCGTGCTCCTGGCCAGCTTCGTGGTCATGGGCCGCGGCCTGGGCGCGTCGGGCGCCTTCAGCGCCACCACGGCCTGGGCCCTGCACGCCGTGGCTCCGGAGACCACCGCGAGCAACGAGTTCCTGGGCGAATACGTGGCCGACCCCAGCGCGCACCCGCTCAAGGCCTGGCTCGTCTTCGAGATCCTGGGCGCCTTCGTCGGCGCGCTGGTCGCCGGCCTGCTGGCCGGGCGCGTGCGCGTGGGCGTCGAGAAGGGCCCGCGCGTCTCCAACCGCGCGCGCTTCGCGGGCGCCTTCGTGGGCGGCGCGCTGATGGCCTGCGGCGCCCACCTCGCGCGCGGCTGCACCAGCGGCCAGGCCCTCACCGGCGGCGCGCTGCTCAACGCCGGGAGTTGGGCCTTCATGATGTGCGTCTTCGGCGGCGCCTACGCCGTGGCCCGCCTCATGAGGTGGCAGTGGCGATGAGCGCCCCCTTCTACAAGCTTGGGCTGTTCGGCGAGGAGGCCAGCCTGTTGGTGGCCTTCCTGATCGGGATCGGCTTCGGCTTTTTCCTCGAGCGCGCCGGCTTCGGCTCCGCCCGCAAGCTGGTCTCGCAGTTCTACCTGAACGACCTGGCGGTCTTCAAAGTCATGTTCACCGCCATCGTCACCGCCATGCTCGGCCTGACCTACCTGGGCTGGGTCGGCTTCCTCGACCTGCGCCAGGTCTACCTCGTCCCCACCTGGCTGTGGCCACAGATCGTGGGCGGCCTGCTGCTGGGCGTCGGCTTCGTGGTGGGCGGCTACTGCCCCGGCACCTCGACCGCGGCCATCGCCACCGGCAAGCTCGACGGCCTCGTCTACGCCCTCGGCATCTTCGGCGGCACCCTGGCCTTCGCCTTCGCCTTCCCGCTGATCAAGCCCTTCTTCCTGTCGGGCTCGTACGGCGCGCGCACCCTGCCCGAGGTCCTGCACCTGCCCTACGGCCTCGTGGTCCTCGCCGTGGTGCTGATGGCCCTGGGCGGCTTCGCCGGCGCCGGCTGGCTCGAGAAGCGCTTCGGCGCGCGGACCGAGTAGGGGGACACCGTGAAGCTCGCTGAGCTGTCGCTCGAGAGGAAGCTCGCGCTCCTGGCCCTCACGCTCGGCGGCGTGGCCCTGTTCGCCAACCCCTACCGCGGTCCCGGCGTGCGCCTCGACACCCGCGAGCTGGCCCAGGTGGTGCAAACCGAGGTGGACCACGTCTCCGTGGACGAGCTGGCCGGCTGGATCGTGACCGGCCGTGCCGACTACCGCCTGATCGACCTGCGCGACCCGAAGGCCTTCGCCGAGTACCACGTCCCCACGGCCGAGAACGTGCCCCTGGCCGAGCTGGGCCCCGAGCGCGTGGGCCGGCCCGAGAAGCTGGTGCTGTACTCCGATGGCGGCATCCACGCGGCCCAAGCCTGGATGCTGCTGCGCGCGCAGGGCTACAAGTCGGTCTATTCGCTGCGCGGCGGGCTCGAGGAGTGGAAGGACCAGGTGCTCTTCCCGACGCTGTCGGCCTCGGCCACGCCCGCGGAACGCGCGGCCTTCGAGCGGCGCGTGCAACTGGCGCGGTTCTTCGGCGGCACGCCGCGGCAGGGCGGGGTGGAGCCGGCTACGGTCGAGCCGATGCCGATGCCGTCAGCGCCGGTCGTGGTTGAACCCCCGGCTTCGGCCGCGGGCGGGGTTCCTGCGGCGCGCAAGGGGAAGAAGGAGGGGTGTTGATCCTGCTCCTGCATCGCGCGTTCCCGCGGGCTCGAAATCGAGAGCCGCTCGGGCGGCACGGCACGATGTCCAAGCGGACGCTCAGGTTTGAACCTGTGGGACCCGTCATGGTGGCCGCCGTTGCTCGAAACGGTCACGTCAAGACGCGAGGACACCGTCCTTCCCAGGACGCCTCAGCTTCGCCAAGGCAAACTGGCAGGCCATCCCGTAGGCGACGGTCGCCACGAGCGTGTCGACGAATGGCTGGACGATGAATTGAACCCAAATCCAGCCGAGAAGTACGGGCGTCAAGGGAACGACCGCGGCAAGCAGGACTGCACCAACCCGGGCCGTCCTGTCACCGGCGACGGCCCAGAGGAGTAGCACTCCGGCAACATGTGCCGCCACCCCGGGCACCATGAGGTAACCCAAGACGAAACAGATGAACACAACTTCGGCGGCCTCATTCCCCCACCCGCTGGCGGCCAGAGGCACGTCAGAGACGAAGGCAAGGACGAACACCCGACTGATCGCGTAAACCGGCAGATAGACTGTTGCGAACAGGAGGTAGTGCCACAAGATCAGCTTCCCAACAAAGCGCAATCGCGTCATTCCCACTCCCGTCGCCAAGGCCCCCTCGCTTCTGTGCCTGACGCGGGCAATTCAGAACAAGGGGTCTGCGCGGCTCTCGCGTCGAGTGTTGCCGAGCGGCGCCGTCACCGCCCGCGGGCGGGAAAGAACCCGCCTAGGGGTTGTCGCGGGTAGGCCGGCGTGAGCGCCAATGGGCCACCAAGCCACCCGGGGTTCTGAGGATAGTTATAAACCGGCCCGCCGTGGCTGCTTGTGATCTCAAGAGACGGAAAGGGGTCGCGAGCTCCACTGAAGGACACGCCCCTGCCTGACAAGGAGAAGGTGATTGTGAAGTCGATGGCAGGGCTTCCGGGGAGTACCGAGTTCTGCAAGGAACCCTGTATGGTGACGCGATTGTCCCCGAGCGCCCCATAGATGATCAGGTTGTTGCCCTGGTTCACCGGAAAGGCATCTTTGCAGTAGGAGGCGAACGAGAAGCAGCTCGGGTTAACTTGGAGGAGGCCCGTGCCTGTGCCAAAGTTCAGGGAGAAGAAGGCTCGGGACTGGTTGGGGTTCGGTGCGGGATCGAAGCCGCGATCGTCAGCCTTCAAGCCGAAGGCGGACTCACCCTGGATGAAGAACTCACCGAGGACTGTCATGCCGCCTCCACCCTTGGGTATTGAGAACGTGGCGGTGGCTGGCTTCGGCACCGGTGCGTAGGCAATTGCTCCACTGTGGGGATTGTAGAAGTAGAACCCTCTAGCAGCGAGAGCCGAGGCTGAGACGTTCTCTGATGGGTAGAGATACCCGTTCGGCCCTGCCAGGACCGGTGGGAGGTCGCCGGCAGGGGATGCGCTGCTGGCTGATGACCCAGGACCTGGGCCACCCATCCCTCCCCAGCCCCCGCCAAGTTGGGCAGCGGAGCAAGACCACCCGAAGCGTGCGCACGCCTCGCCACCGTAGTCTGGTGGACCTTCACGCGAGAGGCCGCTCGGGTCAACCGCATTGGCCGGGTCACCAAGCACATAGGCGTAGGGGTTGCCTCCCACACCCGGGAGATCGGGATCGAGTCGGTCCGGAGAGACGAATGCACCGACCGTGCTGTCGAAGTACCGCGCGTGGAGGTACGTCAGGCCCGTCTCATCGTCCAGCCGCTCTCCGATGTACCCCAACGGCTCCCGGTAGCTTGTCGAGTCAGCGATCTTCTGGCCGTAAGGCCGGTAGGCCCGGCGCTGAATGCTCAGACCCGCCGCGTCCGTCACCACTTGCACCGAACCGAGCCGGTCCACGTGCAGCCAGCGGTTGGCGCCATCGATGCGCTTGCCGATCAGGGCGCCGCCCAATCGCAGGTACTTCGTGACCTCGCTGCCCCGAACCTCGTAGTCGTCCCCCAGCGGGTACAGTGCGGTCCCGCTCGGGCCCGTCTTCCTGAGCCGGGTACCGTCGCCCGCATAGGTGAAGGACACGCCGTTGATCAGGGTGGGCTTGTTCTCCACGTTCCACTCGTACGTGCGGCCGCGGCCCGAGAGCAGGTTCCCGTTCAGGTCGTAGGTCATCGCTTGCCCGGCCACGCTCGATGGCGCGTGCGCCCTAGTCGAGCCCGGCAGCGGGTACATGATGGCGCCCATGCGCGAGTCCCAGGTCTTGTTTCCGACAACGTCGTACTGGAAGCCCTGGCTCTGCGCCGGGTCGTACAGGTTCGTGGCCGTGGTCAGCCGGCCAAGCAGGTCGTAGCCGTAGCTCCAGCTCTCGGACGGGAACGGGCTCGTGACGCTCTGCACTCGGCCTAGTGCATCCGGTGTGTACTGCAGGTCCTGGATTAGGCCGTCCGGCTCGCCAGGAGAGGTGGTCTGGATCCTGCGCAATATGCCGCGCTCGTCGAAGGTCCAGGAGGTGATCGTGCCGTTGGCCTGCCAGCGCTGGACTGGCCGGCCCTGCGCGTCGTACGTCGCACTCGTCATGAAGCTCGGCACGACCTTGGGGCGACCGGCTCCGTCGTACGTGATCGGAGCGGCCGTGGTCCCGAAGGTGTCGCCGTCGGGCCAGGTGATCCCTGTCAGGTGGCCGCTCGCGGAGTAGCGCCGCTCGACCGTGTACGAAACGCCGTCCAGCACGCGCGTCTGCCGCACCTGCCGACCGAGGGAGTCGTAGTCGTACCGCTTGCTGCCGTAGGCGTCGGTCATTGTCGTCAACCGGCCGGTATTGAAGTAGCCCGTACGTGGCTCGCCGTAGCTGAAGGTGACGTTGCTGCCGCCTGGGCCGTACGTGGTCGTGCGGATAGTCCGGCCGGCGGCGTCCGCCTGCGTCTCGGTGATCTGGCCCTTGGCGTCAGTCTGGGTCGTGGTGCGAGTTGCCGTGTTGTGGGCCCAGGTCCAGGTGCCCGAGTCAGGGTCGGCGCGTTGAAGCAGGCGGCCCAGCGAGTCGTACGTCCAGCTCCACTCGTTGCCGGCGGGGTCGCTCATGCCCACCCGCTCACCGCGCGCGTTGTAGCTCAGCTCGCTCGCGACGGTGCGGCCCTGGTCGTCCTCCTGCTCGGTGCGACGCGTGCGACCGAAGGCGTCCAGGTAGGTCGTGGCCGTGCGGCCTAGGGGATCCGTGGTGGTCTGCTGCCAGGCGCCGTAGGCCACCTGGATCTGGTGGTTGTCCGGCAGGACGGTCGTCACCACCCGGTCGAGGGCGTCGTAGCCGTAGCTGTTGACCGGGCTGCTGGCCGCGCCGGTGTAGTACGGCTGCTTCTGCCAGGCCAGGCCGCCGCGGGCATTCCTGCCCTTCTCCGACACGATCGTCTCGGCCAGGCTGGGGCCCTTGCTCTCCGAGCGGTAGCTCCAGCCGAAGCCGTCGAAGTAGTCCTGCTTGAAGTAGTTGCCCGTGCCGTCGCCGGGCGAGGGCGAGGGGCTCTCGACCCGCGTGCGCTGCTGCGTGGGCGAGCCCAGGTTCAGGTAGCTGTAGTTCTCGAAACTGCCCAGAGGGCCGCTGCGGGTCTGCACTCGGCACAGGGCGTCGTACGTGACCGTGGCGTTCACGCCGTTCGCATCCGTGGTGGTCGCTGGGGCGCTGCAGATCCAGTCCCACTGGGCCGTCTGGGCCTCATTCAGCGCGTTGCGCACCTCCACCGGCTGGAGGTGGTGGGTCGAGTCCATGGTCACGGTGACCTGGGCCGAGGATGGGTCCGTAACCGTCTGGACGTTGCCCCAGGCGTCGTAGGTGATGGCCGTGTCCTCGTACGTTCCGGTCGTGTCGAGCCACTTGCTCGCGCGGGTCAGCCGGCCGGCCACCGGCGGTGTGCCCGGGTCCTGACCGTCGTAGCCGTAGGCCGTGCGCCGGACCAACGTGCCTGCAGGGCCCACCCCCTCATGCAGCTCCTCTGCGGAGGGCCGGTCGACGACGTAGCTGGTGGCGTTGGCCGCGTACTGGGTCACGGTCGTGCGCTCGTCGCCGGCGCTGTCGTAGTCCCCGTGCTCCGTCACCTGGGTGGGGTTCCCGTACGAGTTGTAGGCGTACGTCGTGTACGTGCGCTTGCTCTCGCCCCCACTGCCGTAGGCGTAGCTCCAGGCCCCGGTCGGCAAGCGGAAGTAGGGCGCCGACGCCGGCAGGGCCGAGTACTCCTGCTCGCTCTTGGCCATCAACGCACCCCCGCCGGCGTGCGCCTCAGCCCGCTCCACCAGTGGCCCCACCTTCGGGTCCTGCAGGAACCAGGTCTCGTTGTACGGGCACGCCGCCTCGCCGGGCAGGCACGGCTTGGTCACCCGCGCGTAGCGGAAGCCCAGGTAGCGCCGCTCCAGGCGGTCCATGAAGCCGCCCGAGTACGTGTAGGACGTGGTCGCGACACCCCCGCGCCCGTCGTTGGTGGTGATGCCCGTGACCGCGTACCGCGGCGGAGGGTTGTTCGTGCTGGGGAAGGCCGACGTGGCCGTGTAGGCCACGCTGACCGTCCCGCCCAGGGGGTTCTGGTACCCCGCCAGCAGGTCGCGGCTCTGGCCCGACGTGCCGCCGAAGGCCACCGGCGTCGCGAGCTTGTCGCACAGCAGGTCCATCTTGGCGTCGCCGTCGAAGTCCCCGCCCCGCAACTGCCCCTCGCACCAGCTCGTCTTCCAGGTCTCGGCTGCGCCCAGCCCCGTGGCGTCGCTCCAGTCGCGCACCTGGATGTCGTTCACCGCCCCGACCGCGTTGTTGCACACGATCTCACTGGCCCCGTCGCCGTCCACGTCGGCCGCGAAGACCTGGGTGGTGGGATCGGTCTCGCCCGGCACGAACGGGCACCACGTGCCGTAGGTCCCCTGCTCGACGAAGCTGCGGCCGGTCGAGAGCGCGATCTTGCCGTTGTCGACGCAGTGCGCGTCGGTGCGCCCGTCCCCGTTGAAGTCGCCCAGCACGTAGTGCGCGCCGCAGAAGCTCGGGCCCAGGCTGCCGAAGGACGGGAACACGAAGCTGCTGCCGGTCGAGACGTAGACCTGCAGGTGGCCGTTGCCGATGCAGGCCCAGTCGTCCTTGCCGTCGCCATCGAAGTCGATGGCGCTGGTCTGCTGGTAGGCCGGCGGGGCGCAGCCCAGGTCGCCCCAGTACGAGAACTGGAACGAGCTGCCGGTCGAGCGGCCGATGATGATCGGCGATTGCGCGCCGGTGGGCGGAGGCGTCGTGCTGCCGTTCCAGTTCTGCCGGCAGGAGACGTCCAGCCGGCCGTCGCCGTCGAAGTCGCCCGCCCCCAGCGCCACGTACTCGGTCTTGCAGTTGTAGTGGAAGCCCGTGGCCGGGTCGGTGACCGCCGCGCTGCCCCAGTTGACCGCGTCGGCGAAGGCCGTGCCCGTCGACAGCGTGACGAGGAAGTCCGCGTTGTAGTGACTGAAGGCGGCCAGGTCGGTCTTGCCGTCGTTGTCGAAGTCACCGGTGATGGCCCGGCTGTAGTCGTAGCCGGTGCGCCAGACCACGGGGTCGGCGAAGCCCGGCCCGGTCGAGAGCCGCACGCGCATCTGCTGGGTCTGGTTGGTGTAGCAGGCCTGGTCGGTGCGCCCGTCGCCGTTGAAGTCGCCCGTGAGGAGCTGCTCGCCCCAGCACCAGCCCGCCACGTCCTGCAGCGAGCCGGAGATCATGGCCGCGCTGACCACGTCCTGCTTGCGGGTCAGGGTGGCCACGGCCGCCAGGGGGTAGCCCACCTTCGAGCCCGCCGGACGCTCGCGCAGCAACTGCCCGTTCTTCTTCCACTGCACCGCGCCGTTGTTGACCTCGATGCGCAGCACGTCGCCGTAGTTGGCGTTCCAGGGGCCGTAGGCCGTGCCCTTCTCGTACGCGTAGACCACCACCGGCCCCGGCGAGCCGCCCTGCTCGCTGAAGGCGTAGTCGATGTCGGCCGGCGCGAAGTCCTTGACCTTGCGGCTCAGGCCCCAGCGCTTGGGATAGCTCCCGAGCGCCAGCGCCTCCATGTAGCCGTTGCCGCTGGCGAGAGCGCGGGTGGAGCTGCCGCGCGCGTCGTAGTCGCCGTTCACGCCGTCGATCTTCTTCAGCGTGTTGGTGGGATCGACGGCCTCGGTCTTGACCAGCTCCGACCACTCGACCGGCTCGGTGGTGCCCGCCGGGGTGGGCGGCTGGGAGCCCTGGGAGACGAACGTGCGGCCGGCCGCGTCGGTGGTGTACGTGAAGGTGTGCGGCGGCAGCGAGGTGCCGCCGGTGATGAGGCCGTTGCTGTGGACCAGATCTTTGCCGAACTGCTGCACGCTGCTCAGCAACGAGCGCCCGGTCTGCGGGCTCGTGCCGTAGGTGAGCTTGTAGCCCCGGATGTGGCCCACGCCCGGCATCCAGACGATCACGCTCAGCAGGCGCTCCGCCGTGCGGCCGAGGTCGGCCCCGCGCGCGTAGGTCAGCACGTCGGGGCGGGCCTCACGGAACATCGTCACGGCGTACGGGCCGTACGTGACCGAGCTGGGATAGCAGTCCGTGTTGCACTGCCAGGAGTAGTTGACGGTGTTGCCCAGCGTGTCGATCACCTGGCTCAGGCCCCAGCGATACGTCCCCTGGGCGGCGCTCATCAGCGAGGTGTAGACGGAGCGCACGCCGCTCTTCTCCCAAACCGTCCAGGTGTTGCTGGCCGCGTCCAGCTTGATGCGCTTGAAGTTCTCGTTCTCCGTGGCGTGCGTCCCGCCCGCGGCGCAGCCCGGCGACACGACACCAGCCGTGCAGGCCAGCATCTTGGCGCCGTCGAGCCGGAAGACGTCGCCTGCGTCCCAGCGCGGCGTGCCTCCGCCGGCGTTCGTGCGCTCGATGGTGCTGAAGCCGCCCAGGCTCCAGCCCACGCCCACCAGCCCGTCGCGGCCCTCCGACGTGTAGCCCAGCGCCAGGTGCGGCTCGAGGCCGCGGAACGGCGGCACTTCGATCGGGATGCCGTGGCCGAACGAGCCGAAGAAGGGGCTGACCTGCTCGCTGGCCTTTTCGACGGCACGGAGGTGAGGAGCGGCGACAGCCAGCGCGAGGGCGAACGGCGCGAGACGGCGGACGAGGTGGTTCATGAGGTTCACCGGGGAATGGTCAGGCCGGGCGCGGAGGCAGGGCGACGCCAGGGGGAAGAGGCCAGGATGGGCCGGCGCAAGCGCGCGCCGCAGCGGGAAGCCGCAGGATGGGCAGACGTGGTGCGACGACACTCGTGCGGCCCCCATGGGAGGGCCAGCGGCAACGGCCGCCGGCATGGAGAACGTCAAGTCGAGACGCCGGGGCTTGTATCACCCCCCCCCCCGCGGCGTCAAGCGGAATCTGTCAACGCTGCCCCTAGACATACCGAACGTTCGGTATGTTGATGCGAACGAGCTGGCGTGGTCGACCATGTCTCCGTGGACGCGGCCCAGGGTGGCGCGGAGGCGGTTACGGCCGAGCCGCTGCCGCTGCCGAGCGCGCCGGTGGTCGTCGCCGCGCCGCCGCCGTCGGCCGTCGGTGGGGTTCCTCCAGGGCGCAAGGGGAAGAACGAGGGGTGTTGAACCCGCTCCTGTATCGCGCGTTCCCGCGGGCTCGCCATCGAGAGTTGCTCGGGCGGCCCGGCACGACGTCCAGGCGGGCGCTCAGGTTTGAACAAGGGGTCTGCGCAGCTCTCGCGTCGAGTGTTGCCGAGCGGTGCCGTCACCACCCGCGGGCGGGAAAGAACCCGCCCTGGGGGCTGTCGCGGGGAGGCTGGCGTGAGCCGGCCGTGCGGAAGGGGCAGAAGGAAGGCTGCTGAACCTGGTACTGCATCCCCCGTTCCCGCGGGCGCGACATCAAGAGCCGCTCCGCCGGCCACCGCCAACAGCCGACGCCGGGCCGCAGACACGTGCCCACACGAACTGGCAGGCCATCCCGTAGGCGACGGTGGCCATGACCGTGTCGACCAGGGGCATGAAGACGAGCCGCACCCACCCAAGAAGCAGGGGCGTCAAGGGCACCAAGGGGGCCAGAAGGAGCGCGCCCATTCGCGCCGCCTTGTAGCCGGCAGTAGCTCCCAAGAGCAGGACACCGGCAACGTGGGCTGCGACGCCAAGCACCATCACATGGCCCAAGAGACCGCATGTGAACACTATCTCCGCGATCTCATTCCCCCAACCACTCGGGGCCAACGGGAGGCCGTAGACGGCCGTGTTCACGACCTTCCGATTGACGCTGAACACGGGCAAGTAGACCGTCGCCAGCAGGAGCAGATGATACAGCGCCATCTTCCCGGCAAGGCGGAGGCGCGTGCCCCCAGGGCTCTTGGCCAATCTAGTGCCTCCCCGTGGACCAAGGCGCACAACTCACCGCTGGCTGGCCTTCCGGTGGTGGGTGTGCCTGCCTCGACGCGGTGTCCGTCAGCTGCGCTTCGTGCTGGTACTCGTGGCGTCGAAGGTCGCGAGGGTGCCGGTGGCGAACAGCATGGCCAGGAGGACTGCCGTTGCAGCGACGGCGCCCGCAAGGCCGAGGCCCATCACCGCCCAGCTCCCGAAGAACGCGAGCAGAACAGCCGCCGAGATCGTCCCAAATCTTGGCACCGATCCCGGCGCGACCCTTAGCGCCAGGAATCGCGTGAGCGCGGGCACGACGATCAGGACGTATGCGGGCGGCAGAATAGGCGCGAACAAGTACCAGAGTATCGCGGGTGTTCCTCCTTGTTGTGCCGCGTGCCAATCATCGATTCTGGCTTCGTTCACTGGCGCCAACGCTCCCCAGAGAAGTGACGGCACGCCCACCAGCAGTGCCAAGAGCGCCCCCACGGCGCCTCGCTTGGCAAGGGCTGCACCTTTGACCACTGGGGGGAGCTCCATCAGTAGCGGTCAGCCACGAGCCAAGGGAGTTTCAGGCCCTCAGCCGAAGAGCGTCGCGACGTCGATCGTGAGGCCGGGGACGGCCCGGGCCGCGAGCCTCTCGCCGGAAACCACGACGGAGCTCGACCGATACGAGCGGGTGACGGGGTCCGGTTCGAGGAAGACCTCGATCGAGGACTCGGCCAGGTTGACGATCCAGTACTCCGGGATGCCGGCGCGCGCGTACAGCTCCCGCTTGGACTGCCGGTCGAGCCGCAGCGAGTCGCCGGCCACTTCGACGACCAGCAGGGCGCGGCTCGGGTGAGGGCCTTCGAGCCGCGTGTCGGCGGCTCGCACGACGGCCAGGTCGGGCTCCGGCTCGCTGTCGTCGGAGAGCGTCAGGGGAAGCTGGGGCCGCACCGCCAGGTCGTCGCCGACGGCCCGCACGAGGGCCACCGTGAGTCGCTGGATCACCACGGCGTGCCGGCTGCCCTGGGGCGTCATCGCGACGAGGGCCCCGGTCAGGAGCTGGATGTGCCGGTCCTCATCGAGCAGCCCCGCCGCGATCATCCGGTGGTAGTCGTCCACCGTGATCCGGCCGTGCCGCCCGGGGATCTCGGTGTCCGTCGCTGGCATGCTGATAGGTTAGCACCCCGGGAGCCTCGCCTGAGCACAGGCCGGGCGAGGTCCATCACAGGACGCGGCGCGGTCGAGATCGTCTCAGCGAGTCCAGTCCTGGACGCGCAGACCCCGGATCCGACGGAACTCCTGGACGTTGTTCGTGACGAGAGTGGCGCCGACCGAGAGGGCGTGGGCGCCGATCATCAGGTCCAGGGGGCCGATCGCCTTCCCGGCCGATTCCAGCTCGGCGCGGACGCGCCCGTAGGCCCGCGCGACGGACGAGTCCAGGGGCAGGATCGTGATGCCCGCCAGGAACTCCTCGACCAGGTCGGCGATCCTCAGCCTCGGGTTTCGAGCGAGGCCGTAGCGGATCTCCATGTCGGTGACGACGCTCAGCGCGACCTGCGCCGCCTCCACCCGGCGCAAGCGCCGCTGCAGGGCGGGAGACGACGCCCGGATGTGGAAGCTGACGGTGTTCGTGTCGAGCAGGTAGCGCGTCGCCACCGGTCAGTCAGGCCGGCCGGCCAGGACGTCACCACGCTCGTGCGCGACCCGGCGCTCCCCGAGGTCGAAGTCGGGGGCCGATCCGGCCAGGCGCCACCAGGCCTCGGGCCAGCCCTTCTCGTCGCGCTCGATCTCGACGGGCTCCAAGACGACGCTGCGCCCCTCCCTGCGGATGGAGACCTCCTGGGTCGAGAAGCGGAAGGCCTTCGGGAGCCGTACCGCCTGGCTGCGGCCGCTCCAGAAGACGCGGGCGCGCTCCTCGGGCGCGGGCCTGCGGGTCGGGGCGCGTCGGGATCGGGGCACTGGCCCTCCTGCCATATACCAGGAAGATATGCCACGCGACGTGGCGCCGCAAGCTCAGGCCGGCCGTCTCCTCACGACTGTCTCAGAACGAGAAGCCGCCCGAGAAGTAGAAGCGCACGCCCTCGCTGCCCTGGGCGATCGAGGCCCCCAGCGCCATCGGCGTGCCGATGAGCTGGGCCACCAGCCCGCCGCCGAAGCCGTTGTGCCACTTTTCCGAGTCCTCGCCCTCGAGCCAGACGCGGCCCGACTCGGCGAAGGCGGTCAGGCCCCAGCGCAGGGGCAGCACGCCGCGCCTCCTGCTGCCCACCCACCAGCGCAGCTCGGCGTTGCCGTAGAGCGCCGAGTCGCCGCGGAAGCGGCCCTCGTAGTAGCCGCGCACGCCGTCGCCGATGCTGGCCGACTCGAACCAGGGATAGTCGCCCCACACGGCGCGGCCGCCCACGCGGGTGGCCAGCACCAGGCTCTGGCCGCCGAGGTAGCCCGACAGGCTGCCCTCGACGCCGCCGAACTCGGAGACCACGTCCCAGGTCTTCGGCGCGTAGAAGCCCTCGGCCAGCAGGCGCACGCCGCTCACCTTCTGGGGCGAGGTGGCCGAGGTCTCGGGTGCGGCCATCACGCGCTGGGCGGTGATGCCCAGGCTGCGCCCGCGCGTGTCGTACTCGAAGCCGGTGCGCACGAGCACCTCGCCGAAGTCCCCGGCCCCGTAGGGCTGCTCCTGCTCCACCAGGCTGTCGCCGCCCTTGGTCTTGATCCCCTTGACGTCGACGCCGGCGAAGAGCTCGAAGGCCGAGCCGGGCTGCCAGCGCAGGGCCGGGAAGGCCCTGAACTCGTTGGTCTCGGTCTTGTACAGGGCCTTGTCTTCGATCTGCGGCGTCTCGTTGCCGAAGCCGAAGTAGTTGCGGTTCTCGATGCCGGAGAAGCGCGCGTCCAGCGAGAACAGCAGGCTGGTGTCGCTCAGGCGCCGCCGGCCGGCGTAGCTGGCCCGCACGTTCTGGTAGCCGGTGGAGTACAGCAGCGTGAAGCTCTGCTGGGTGGACCAGGGGTACTTGCGGAAGCCCCAGGCCGTGCGCGTCCAGCCGCCGCCCAGCATGAACTCCTGGTTGGGCTCCCAGTAGACCTGGATCATCGGCACGGTCCAGGAGCCGTAGTTGCGCGGCTCCATCCAGGGCCGCTCGGGGTCGGGGGCCGGGTTCTTCCAGTCGGGCTGGCCGCCGCCCTGGTCGCCGAGCTGGTCGTTGCCCGGGCCGCCCATCACGCGCAGCTTGATCCCGCCCCGGCGCGAGCCGCTCGAGACCAGGCGGTCGTTGCCGCCCAGCAGGTACAGGCGGATCTCCTGCGTCTCCTTCGAGGAGAAGCGGCGGCGGTAGACGGGTGCGCCGGCCGCGCCGTCGGCGCCGAGCGGCGCCAGCGTCAGCTCCAGGCCGCCGTCCTCGAGGTGGCGCAGGCTGGCCAGCTCGTCCTGGTCCGAGCCCCGCACGTCCACGCGGTCGGCCAGGTGGCGATAGAACTTGCGGGCGTACGCGAGCAGGCCGTCGCGGCGCTGCCGCAGGTCCTTGGTCATCTGCGCCCCGTCGAGCGCGTACCACTCGGGCGGCATGCGGCGCATGGCCTCGTCGATGACGGCGTCGGTCATCTGGGCCTGCAGCTCGCGGGCCACCTCCTCGTAGACCGGCCACTCGACGTCGGCCAGCAACCAGCGCGTCACGTCGGCGTTGTTGGCGGTCAGGCCCTCGAGCTTCTTCGGGTACCGGCCGTCGTAGCGCATGAAGCGCGGCATGACCTGGCGCACCGCCGTCATGGCGTGGCCCTCGTAGCGCGTGAAGGCCTGGTCGGCGTCCTCCGGGACGGGCTCCCACAGCGGCTGGCCCGCGACCCGGGCCCAACGCCACTGTCCGTAGTGCCGGTCCCAGTTCCCCACCGCCAGGTCGAACAGGCGCGCCTTCAGGAAGGCCCGGCTGTCGACGCGGTTCTGCGGGCCGCCCTCCAGCCACTTCTTCCACAGCCCGGGGGTCGAGACGATCTCGGTGATGCCCTTGTAGCCCGGGCCGGGGTACTCGTCGAGCGTGCCGATCGAGTTGGCGAATGTCTGGCGGAACTCGCCCAGGGCCGGGTCGTCGGGCATCACGACCAGGCGCGAGCCGTAGAACAGGAGCCCGACCGACTGGGCCAGCGCGCCGACCACGACCGTGGCGGCCGGGTGGGCCGCCGCCGTCTGGTCGAAGGCCACGCCCCGCAGCGAGCTCTCCTGCCACTCCTTCGGGAGCACGCGCTCGGGGTGCTTCTCGAGCTTGCGGAAGGTGAAGCCGCGCCCGTCCCCGCTCTTCAACGCCAGGCCCACCGTCTGCAGGCCGCCCACCTGGCGCAGCGGCGTCAGGCCGCCGGCCTCGCGCGCGAGGTCGAGCAACGGCACCTGGACGGGCGTGGTCCAGGCCTTGCGGAAGCCCTGCCCGAACCAGGTGCGCCACTTGCCGCTGCGGTCGAACTCCGGGCCGGCCACGATCGTGCGCGTCTGCGGCTCGGCCACGGCCTGCGCCGCGGGCGGGGCGGCCTGCCCGGACGCGTCCAGGGCCGGGGCGACACCGGCGAGCAGCTGCACGGCCACGAGACTCCCCGCGAGACCCCATCGGCGTCGGTTCATGGGACCCTCCTCGAGTGGCCCGGACGGCCGTCACGCGCCGGCGGCCGGGCGATCCGCCGTGAGCCGGCGGTACTCCCCCAGCAGCAGCCAGGCGACGCCGCAGGCCAGGAGCACGAAGACGACGTTCAGGCGCGCGAAGCCCGCCACGCCCTTGTGAATGAAGTGCGTGCCGACGAAGACCACGCCGGCCGCCAGCATGTCGCCGGCGCGCACGAAGAAGGTGTCGATGGCCTGCTTGGCCTTGTACTTCTCCTCGCGGCTGGTGGGCAGCCAGATCATCTGCTTGGCGGTGTTCATGACCGAGTAGTCGGTGCCGTTCTCGGCCACCTTGACGTACAGCAGCAGGCCCAGCGCGGCCCCGGTGGCCGCCGCGCCGTAGGCGCACAGCGCCACCACCGGCAGGGCGAAGACGGCCCCGCGCAGGCCCAGGCGCTTCACCAGGCGGGAGACCACGAAGGCCTGCAGGGCGATGGCCACGAGGTTGGTCAGCAGGAAGTAGCGGCCGTAGAAGGTGCCGACGTAGGCCTGCTTGTCGAAGGCCGCGTCCAGGGCCAGCAGCGCGTCGGCCTGGCTGACCACCGCCTGGCCCAGGATGTACTCGCCCAGGGTGTTGACGATGTTGAGCAGCACCAGCAGCAGCGCCACCAGGCGCAGGTAGGGGCTCTTCAGCACCAGGGCGAAGCCGTTGCCGGCCCGGATCGGCTCGACCACCGGGCGGCCGGCGCGGGCCGCCATGCGCGCGGCCACCACGCGGTAGAGGCTCAGGTGGACGAGCAGGATGGCCGCCGCGATCTCCATCATCACGAACGGGTTCAGCCCCTGGGCGAAGAGCCGCGCGGCCACGGCCGCGCCGAGCGGCGCGCCGGCGGTGGAGCCGATGGCGATCAGCGGGAAGAGCCGGTCGCCCTCGGGGCGCGTGTAGATCTCGTTGGCGTAGGACCAGAACTGGGCGATGGAGGTCAGGCTGAAGATGCCCACCCAGACGAAGAAGACGAAGCCCAGGTGCGGCACGCCCGCCAGGCTGCCCAGGTAGAAGAGCTGGATGCAGCCGACGAAGAAGAGGATCACGGCCGAGAGGAAGCGCTGCCGCGGCAGCTTCTGGGCCACGAGGCCGTAGAGCGGCACGTAGAAGATCAGCGTCAGGGCCTGGGCCGCCGAGGCGTACGACTTCAGCTCGGCACCGCCGGCCAGCAGGATCAGCGGCTCGCGGGCGGTCTTCAGGATGTAGTAGCCGGTCAGCAGCAGGAAGACGTTCAGGCTCATCAGGAGGGCGGTGGCGCCCTCCCCGGCCCGCACGTCGCCGAAGACCCGCAGCAGCCGGTCCAGCGCCCCGGGCGGGCGCTCGTCTCTCCCGGCCGAAGCGACATTGTCGGAGGTCATGGGCGTGGGCCTACCAGGAGGAGTCGAAGCCGTGCGAGGCCCATTGTAGGGCAGGTCCGCCCGCCCCCCAGTTGCCTCGGTGGCCGGCGGCTGGGTCACCTCGTCCTCGACGGGGAGCCCGCAGCCGGTCGGGCTCGCGCGCCCGTGCGATGCGGACCGGCCCGCCGGAGCCCGCGTCCGCGGCGCGAGGGGCGGGTGACGTAAGATCGGCCCTCGGCGGGGTCCCGAGAGCCGACCTCGCGCGTGGAGTGACCTGCGCATGGCCCAGCTGAGCTTCGGCAACAAGATCCTGGTGGGCCTCTTCCTCGGCATCGCCGTCGGCCTCTTCCTCGGCGACCTGGCCGGGCCCCTGCAACTGGCGGCCCAGGCCTACGTGCGCCTGCTGCAGATGACGGTGCTGCCCTACGTCACGGTCTCGCTCGTGGTGGGCATCGGCGGCCTCGAGCCCGCCACCGCGCGCCGCCTCTTCGTGCGGGTGGGGGCCCTGACGCTGGCGCTGTGGGGGCTGGCCCTCGGCGCCGTCTTCCTGATGCCGCTGGTCTTCCCGTCGCTCGAGTCGGCCTCGTTCTTCAGCACCACCCTGGTGGAGACGCCGCCGCCGGTCGACTTCGTGGCCCTCTACATCCCGTCGAACCCCTTCCACTCGCTGGCCAACAGCATCGTGCCGGCGGTGGTGCTGTTCAGCGGGCTGCTGGGCATCGCGCTGATGGGCGTGCCGGGCAAGGACAAGCTGATCGGGCCGCTGCGGACCGTCGAGAGCGCGCTGGCGCGCGCCAACCGCCTGGTGGTGCAGCTGACCCCCTACGGCCTCTTCGCCATCGCCGCGCACACGGCGGGGACCCTGGACCTGGACCAGGTCGCGCGCCTGCGCGTCTTCCAGATCTCCTACGCGGCCCTGGCGCTGCTGCTGTCGCTGTGGGTCTTCCCCGGCCTGGTGGGCTGCCTGACCCCCATCTCCGCCCTGCGGGTGCTGGAGTCGACCCGCAACGTGCTCATCACCGCCTTCATCACGGGCGAGCTGTTCATCGTCCTGCCCGCGCTGATCGAGCGCGCGCGGGCGCTGCTCGAGGAGCACGAGCCGGCCGACCCGGAGGGCGCCGCGGCGCCCGAGGTGATCGTGCCCGCCTTCTACAACTTCCCGCACTCCGCCAAGATCCTGTCGCTCAGCTTCGTGCTGTTCGCGGCCTGGTACTCGGAGACCCCGCTGGGCGTGGCCCGGTACCCGGGCCTGGCCGGCGCGGGCATCCTGAGCCTGTTCGGCGGCATCAACGTGGCCATGCCGTTCCTGCTCGACTTCGCGCGCGTCCCGGCCGACACGTTCCAGCTGTTCCTGGCCACCGGCGTGGTCAACTCGCGCTTCGGCACGCTGGCCGGGGCCTCGCACCTGCTCGTGCTGGCGATCGTGGGGACCTACGCCCTGCAGGGCCGCCTGCGCTGGTCGGCCCGGCGCCTGCTGCGCTACGCGCTGGTGACGGCGGCCCTGATGGCGGCCACGCTGGGCGGGCTGGCCGCTGGCCTGCACGCCCTGGGCGGGGCCGCGTACGAGGGCGGACGCCTCGCCAGCGAGCTCGGCCCGCAGCTCCCGGCCTCGCCGGGCGCCACGGTGCTGAAGGAGCTGCCGCCGGCGCGCGAGCCCGGCGCGGTCCGGCCGCTGCTCGAGGCGCTGCGGGAGCGCGGGCGCATCCGCATCGGCTTCGTGCGCACGCAGATGCCCTACAGCTACTTCAACTCGCGCGGCGAGCTGGTGGGCTTCGACGTCGAGATGGGCCACCAGCTGGCGCGCGAGCTGGGACTCGCGGCCGAGTTCGCCCCCGTGCCGCGCGAGGGGCTGGTCGAGGCCCTCCAGTCGAACCGGGTCGACGTCGTCATGTCCGGCGTCCTCGTGACGACGACCCGCGCCAGCCAGGTGACCTTCTCGGCGCCCTACCTGGACGAGACGCTGGCCTTCGTGGTCCCCGACCACCGGCGCGGCGACTTCTCGGACGCGGCCTGGGTGCGCGCCCAGGACGGCCTGCGGCTGGGCGTCGCCAACCTGCCCTCCATCGAGGACCTCGTCCGGCGCGAGTTCCCGCGGGCCCGCATCGTGCCCGTCACCCTGGCCGACTCCACCGACCCCATGACCGCCCGGCTGCCGGAGATCGACGCCTTCGTGCTCACGGCCGAGCGCGGCTCGTTCCTGACGCTGCTCCACCCCGCCTTCTCGGTGGCGGTGCCGCACCCGCTCGAGATCAAGCTGCCGATGGCCTACCCGGTGGCCGGGCACGACGTGGAGGCCGCCCGCTTCCTCAGCACTTGGATCGACCTCAAGCGCAAGGACGGCACGATCCAGGCCCTCTACGACCACTGGATCCTCGGCAAGGACGCGCGGGCGCGCGGGCAGCGCTGGTCGATCCTGCGCGACGTGCTGGGCTGGCGCCAGGGCCGCTAGGCGCTCAGGGCAGCGGGGGCTGGTCGCGCCACTGCGCGACCTCTTCCGCCCGGATGGGCTGGTGGCCGGGCGGCAACAGGCGGTCGTTGCCCCACGCCGACAGGACGTAGTTGAGGATGGCGGCCAGGTCCTCGTCGCGCAGCGAGCGCACGGGCACCATCAGGCCGTCGTACTTGACCCCGTCGACCACGAGCGGCCCCTGGCGGCCGTGGAGCGGCGTCTGGATCAGGCGACGGCGCCCCTCCGGCGTGGCCGCGAGCTCGGCGGCGTGGCCCTTGAGCGGCGGGAAGACGGCACGCTGGCCCTGGCCGTCGGGGCGGTGGCACGAGGCGCAGTAGCGCGCGAACAGGGCCTCGCCGCCGGCGCGGCCGCCCTCCCCGCAGGCGTAAAGAAGCAGGAGGAGCGGCAGGGCGAGGAGCATCCGCGGTCGGTTGAGGCTCATGGTGGAGGTCCGGGGCGTGGCGCCGAGGCGCGAGGCGGGCGCGCGACCCTGGCCGCATTGTAGCCCGGCGCTTGAGGCGGACGCGGGCCGCGGCTATCTTGCGGCCATGAAGACCCGCGCCGAGGCCGAGGCCCTGCTGTTCGAGTTCACCCAGTCGGACGCGCTGCGCAAGCACGCCCGCGCCGTGGAACAGGCCATGCGCGCCTACGCGGGCTGGTACGGCGTCACGGACCCGGCCGAGGTCGAGAAGTGGGGCCAGGTGGGCCTGCTGCACGACTTCGACTACGAGCAGAACCCCACGGAGGAGACCCACCTGCACGTGGGCCAGCGCATCCTGCGCGAGCGCGGCTGGGACGAGGAGATCGTGCTGGCCGTCTGCTCGCACGCCGACTACATGGGCCTCCCGCGCGACACGCCGCTGCACCAGGCCATCTACGCCTGCGACGAGCTGGTGGGCTTCATCGGTGCCTGCGTCAAGGTGCGGCCCTCGAAGAAGATCGCCGACCTGCCGGTCGACTCGGTGGTCAAGAAGCTCAAGGACAAGGCCTTCGCGCGCTCGGTGGACCGCGGCTACGTCTACGGCGGGGCCGCGGCGATCGGCCGGCCCCTGGAGGAGCACGTGGCCTTCCTGATCGAGGCCCTGAAGCCGATCGCCGACGAGATCGGCCTCTGACGGCCTGCCATTCCCGGCCTCGCCGACCGCGCCGTCGCGGTCCTCAGGACGACGGCGCGCCCTCCATCAGCTCGCGCAGCTGGAAGGCGTGCCGCACCGGGTGCACGACCGCGTGCTCGAGCATGGCGTCGACGCAGTAGAGCACGCCCCAGCGCGAGCGGAACTCGGGCTCGTGGAAGCGCTCCTCGGGCAGCGCCGCCAGCGGCAGGCGCCAGCGCTCCAGCAGGTGCTCGACGTAGCGGTCGGCCTCGGCGGCCACCCGCTCGACCGGCGGCGGCGCCTCGATCCCCGGGTCGTCGAGGCCCAGCGACTCGCACATCCAGGTCATGTAGCCGCGGGCCGCCCGCAGGACGTGGAAGAGCAGCGCCTCCAGCGAGGCGTAGTCGGGGTCGGACGTGGCGGGCAGCGCCAGGTTGGCCGTGCGCGCGCGGCGCCAGACGGCCAGGAACTCGCGCAGCTCCTTGTCGTGCAGCAGCACCAGGGCCCGCGCGCCGCGGTACTGGTAGTGCGCCAGCTCGGTTCGCATCAGGCCACCGCCACCAGGCCCAGGGCCGCGAGGGCCGGCAGGGCCTGCAGGAAGAAGATGCGTCGCGAGACGGTGGCGGCGCCGAAGACGCCGGCCACCACCACGCAACCAAGGAAGAACAGCTCCACCTGCCGGCCCACGTCGGGCGTCGGGTGGAAAGCCCCCCAGAGCAGGCCCGCCGCCAGGAAGCCGTTGTAGAGGCCCTGGTTGGCCGCCAGCGCGGCCGACTGCCGCGCGAACTCGGGCGTGTTGCGGAAGGTCGCGAGCCCCAGCGGGCGCGTCCACAGGAACATCTCGAGCACCAGGAACCACAGGTGCTCGACGGCCACCAGCACGACCAGGGCGGTGGACAGCAGCTTCATCGTTGGCCTCTCTTCAGGAGGGAGCGATCCTACCCGAGCCGGGCCCGGGCGGCCATGCGGGGCTCGCCCGCCTCAGCGGCCGACCACCGTCATCAGCACCACGAGCGCCAGCCCGGCGAAGACGAACACGGCCAGCCAGAACGAAACCGGCGACCAGGTACGCTGCCAGTCGCGCCACCAACCCAGCCCCTCGGCGATCTGCTCGGCCAGACCGAGCACGAGACCGAGCAGATCCCTCACGACGCCCCCCCAGGCACCACGCGCTCCACCCATTCCTCGATCTCGCGCCAGGCCTCCGCGCTCAGGGCGTCGTCGTGTCCGGCGCCGGGGACGAGCAGGAGCCGCTTGTCGCCCGGCAGCGCCTTGAAGACGCGCTGCGAGTGCGCGGGCGGGGTCTCGTGGTCCTCTGCCCCGTGGACCAGCAGGACGGGAACCCGAATCCGTGGCGCCGCCGCGACCGGGCTCACGGCCTCGACCTGGAAGGCCGCCTGCTCCTCGGCCAACCGGAAGGCCGCCTCGATGTCGGCCTGGCTGGCCACCCAGGGCGCGCGCTCCGTGGCCACGGTGCGAAGGTCGGAGAACGTCGCCACGGCCACCACGGCCGACAGGCGCGGGTCGTCGGCGGCGGCCTGCAGCGCCACGGCGGCGCCGAGCGACACGCCCAGCACCACCACCGGCCCGGGCGGCAAGAGGTCGAGCGCCCGCGCCAGGTCCTGCTTCTCGTAGAAGCCGTAGGTGCAGGCGGTGCCCTCCGAGGCGCCGTGCGCGCGGCCGTCGTAGAGCAGCGCCTCGAAGCCGCGCGCGCGGAAACGCGCCGCCGCCCCGAGCCCTGAGGCGCGGTTGTCGGCCGACCCGTGCAGGTAGACGAACGTGCCGCGCCGCGGCCCTTCGGGCTCGAGCCGCCAGCCCTTCAGGTGCACGCCGCCGGCGCCCGTGAACGCGACCTCGCGCGCGCCGGCCGGGACCAACCCGGAGAGCGAGCGGCGCGAGGGGTGCAGCAGCGCGCCGGCGCCCCACGAGGCGGGCATGCAGCCGGCCGTCAGCAACGCCGCCAGGACGAGCACGGCGAGCCGGCCGCGGCACGCGCGCGGCTGGGGGACTTCCAAGGGCAGCTCCTGTCCCACAAGACGGAGCGGGACCGCCCGACGTTCCCTTCAGCCCTGCAGGGCGACCTGCAGCTTGAGCACCGTGTTCCAGTTGCGGGCGGTCCCGCGCGTGCCCAGCCTCTTCTCGAGGAGCGCCGTGGTGAGGCGCGAGCGGCCGACCCCGTCGGGATAGACGAGGTAGGCCGTGCGCCCGGCCAGCTCGACCCGCTCGCGCCCGACGATCGCGTCCCGCAGCGCCGCCAGCGCCGCCGCCGAGGGCGCGCCCTTCAGGACCATGGCCAGCAGGTGGCCCGGGTCGTCGCGCGCCTCGTCCGTGAACGGGTTGGCCGCCACCAGCTCCCGCCACTCGGTCGCGGTCCGCACGACGAAGTCCGTCTCGAGCCCCAGCCGCGCGGCGGCCTCGCGCTCGAGCAGGCGCTCGAGCGCCGCGGGGGCGCGCCGCGGGGCCTCGAAGACCAGGTTGCCGCTGTTGAGCAGCGAGCGCGGCTGACCCAGGCCGAGGCCGGACAGCAGCTCGCGCAGGTCGGCCATGGCCACGGTCCCGCGACCGCCCACATTGACGGCCCGCAGCAGGGCCACGCAGCGCAGCGCCGCCACCGCGCGCCTACGGGTGCGTGACGGCCAGCGTGAAGGTGGCCTGGCGCGGGCCGTCCGACGCCAGGAAGACCTGCGCGCGGTACGTGCCGGGGTTGACGTCGAGGGCGAAGCGCGCCACGCCGCCGCAGGCCGCGGCGCACACCGCCAGCGCCAGCAGGGCCAGTCGCCTTGCCATGAGGAGATCCTCCTGTTTCCTTGAACCGGGCGAGTCTATCCGAGCCGGGGTGCAAGGCGGTGCGCCCGGTCACACCCCCGGCCGGGGGCTGGCGCGACGGCCACACGGGCGGTATCTTGGAGTCTTCACCGGGCAGCCCGGGAGGCCGCATGAAGAGCGCTCGCACCCTCGTCCCCACCCTGGCGTTGACGCTGCTGGCGGCCCTGCCGGCCGGGGCCGGCCCGGCGCCGGTCTCGCCCCGCCTCGAGGCCGCGCT
>JBDIBD010000012.1:0-27765 GCA_039812725.1 Vicinamibacteria bacterium
CGAGCGTCGGGACTTCGCGCCGCACCTGACGCTGGGGCGCTGGCGCGACCGGGCCCCGCGCCCCGAGCTTCCGCCCGGCGACGCGGGCCAGGCCCGGCTCGACCGGCTGACGCTCTTCCGCAGCGAGCTCGGCCCGCGCGGGGCGCGGTACACTGCCCTGCACGTGTTCACGCTCGGCGAGGCCCGATGACCGCCACGCTGGCCCTGGTGGGGGCCTACTTCCTCGGCGCGCTCCCGTTCAGCTTCCTGGTGGCGCGCCTCTTCGGCGTGGACGACGTGCGCCGGGTGGGCAGCGGCAACGTGGGCGCCAGCAACGTGATGCGCCAGGCCGGCAAGCGCGCCGGTGCCCTGGCCTTCGTGCTCGACGCCTCGAAGGGCGCCTTCGCGGCGCTGCTGGCGCTGCAGCTGCACGGCCCGGACTGGCTGCCCCCGGTCTGCGCCCTGGTGGCCGTGCTGGGGCACATCTTCCCGGTCTGGCTGCGCTTCGAGGGCGGCAAGGGCGTGGCTACCGGCGTGGGCGCCTTCCTGCCGCTGCTGCCGTGGGCCACGCTGGTGGGACTGGTGACCTTCGGGGTGCTGCTGGGCTTGTTCCGCTACGTCTCCGTGGCCTCCATGGGCGGAGCCGTGGCCCTGGCGGTGACCGCCTTCGCCGTCCAGGCGCCGCTGCCCGTGGCGCTCTCGATCCTGGCCACCGCGCTGGTGATCGTGGCCAAGCACCACGGCAACGTCCGCCGCCTGCTGGCCGGGACGGAGAGCCGCCTGGGGCGCCGCCCGCCCGCGCCGCCCGCGCCATGAAGGTCACGGTGCTGGGCGGCGGCTCGTGGGGGACGGCGGTGGCCGCGCAGATGGCCCGCGCCGGCCACCACGTCGGGCTGTGGCTGCGCCAGCCGGCCCTGGCGGAGGCGGTCAACGCGCGCCGCGAGAACCCGGCCTACCTGCCCGGAGAGGTGCTGCCCGAGGGGCTGCGGGCCACCACCGAGCTGGCCGCCGCCGTGGCCGGTGCCGAGGTGGTCATCTCGGTGGTCCCGTCCCAGTCCACGCGCGGCGTGTGGGCCGGCCTGGCGCCGCTGCTGCCGCCGGGCCTGCCGCTGGTCTCGGCCACCAAGGGGATCGAGATCGAGAGCCTGAAGCGCATGAGCCAGCTGGCCGAGGAGGTGCTGCCGGGCCACCCGCTGGCGGTGCTCTCGGGGCCGTCCTTCGCGCTCGAGGTGGTGCGCGAGCAGCCCACCGCGATCGTGGTGGCCTCGCGCGAGGCCTGGCTGGCCGAGCGCCTCCAGCAGGCCATCTCGACCCGCGCCTTCCGGGCCTACGCCAGCGACGACCTGGTGGGCGTCGAGCTGGCCGGCGCGCTCAAGAACGTCATCGCCATCGCGGCCGGCATCATCGACGGCCTGGGCTTCGGCCACAACACCGTGGCGGCCCTGATCACGCGCGGCCTGGCCGAGATGGCCCGCCTGGCCGTGGCCCAGGGCGGGAGGCCCGACACGCTGGCCGGCCTGGCCGGCCTGGGCGACCTGGTGCTGACCTGCACGGGGGCGCTTTCGCGCAACCGGCGCGTGGGCCAGGCGCTCGGGCGCGGCCTGTCGCTGGAGCGCGCCCAGGCCGAGACCGGACAGGTGGCCGAGGGCGTGCGCACCACGCTCGCGGCCTGCGCGCTGGCCGAGCGCGCGGGCGTGGAGATGCCCATCGCGCAGCAGATGCGGGCGGTGCTGTACGAGGGCCGCACGCCGCGCGCCGCGGTCGAGGAGCTCATGTCCCGCCGTCTGAAAAGGGAGTAGACTAACCGCAGGCCGGGAACCGGCGCGTGCCGCCGGCGGGGGGACATGTACCGCCTCATCTACCAGGACGGCGAAGCGCAGCAGAGCCACACCTTCTCCGAGGGTGAGGTGGTCATCGGCCGCTCGCCCGACTGCCAGGTGGTGCTGAAGGACAACGGCATCTCCCGCAACCACGCCAAGATCGTGGTGGACGACGACGGCGTGCGGCTGGTCGACCTCAAGAGCAAGAACGGCACCCAGATCAACGGCGTGACCGTGGTCGAGGCCCCGCTCAAGGACGGCGACCGCATCCTGCTGGGGCGCTTCCAGATCCTGTTCACCAAGAGCCTCGAGGCCAAGGTCGTGCTGGACGAGGCCAAGCCCCTCTCCGAGGAGGCCGGCACGATCATCCGCAGCGTGGGCGACCTCTCGCGCCTGCTTTCCTCGGCCGACACCTCGGCCGGCCTGGGGCGGGCCGCGGCGGGCAAGGCCGGCGCCGTCCCCGACGTCAAGGAGATCGAGAAGTCCAACCGCATCCTCAAGGTGCTCACCAGCGTGGCCGAGACGCTCATCGCCGTGCGGCCCGTGGAGGAGGTCCTCGAGCAGGTCATGAGCATCGTCTTCGAGCACGTGCCGGCCGACCGCGGCTTCCTGATGCTCGAGGAGGAGGCCGCCGGGACCCAGCACCTGGTGCCGATGGTGGTCAAGCACCGCGAGGGGACGCGGCCGGAGGACGAGGGTCGCATCACGATCTCCAAGACCATCGCCGACAAGTGCATGAGCGACCGGGTCTCGATCCTGACCCAGGACGCCCAGATCGACCCGCGCTTCCTGGCCGGCGGCGGGGGCCTGTCGATCCGCATCAACTCGATCCGCAGCGCCATGTGCGCGCCGCTGTGGAACAAGGACCAGGTCATCGGCATCATCCACGTGGACTCGCCCATGCGGGTCAACAGCTTCACCGAGAACGACCTCGACCTGCTGACGGCCCTGGCCAACTACGCCGCGGTGGCCATCGAGCGCGCGCGCCTCAACCAGAAGATCGTGGCCGAGGAGAAGAAGCGCGAGCGCCTGGGGCGCTTCCTGTCGCCCCAGGTCACGAGCCGTATCCTGGCCGCCTCCGACCACGACGGCGACGCGCTGGGCGTCCCCGAGGTGCGCGAGGTGACGGTGATGTTCTCCGACATCGTGGGCTTCACCAGCATGTCGGAGAAGATGAGCCCCGCGGCCGTGGCCTACATGCTGAACGACTACCTCTCGCGCATGACCGAGGTGGTGTTCAAGTTCGAGGGCACCCTCGACAAGTACATCGGCGACGCCATCATGGCGGTCTTCGGCGCGCCCCTCGACATGCCCGACCACGCGGCCCGCGCCATCCGCGCCGCGCTCGAGATGCGCGAGCGGCTGGAGGAGTTCAACGCCGACCGCAAGGAGGGGCCGCTGCTGCGCACGCGCATCGGCATCAACAGCGGCAAGGCCGTGGCGGGCGAGATCGGCTCGGTCAACAAGAAGGAGTACACGGTGCTGGGTGACACCGTGAACACCGCCTCGCGGCTCGAGAGCTCGGTGGCCAAGCCCGGCATGATCGTGATCGGCGAGAACACCTGGCAGGCCGTCAAGGACCAGTTCGAGTGCCGTTCGCTCGGCACCGCCACCCTCAAGGGCAAGACCAACGAGGTAGCGGTCTACGAGGTGGTCGGCCCGCTCAAGCCGGGCGACGCCTCCACGGCGCGTGGCCAGACCCAGCCGGAGGCGTGAGGACTTGACCGGGGCCACCGCCCCGCGCTTCCGCGGGCGCATCCTCACGCGCCTGCTGGCGCTGGTGTTCGCGCTGAGCGTGCTGCCGCTGCTGTGGACCTCCTGGCAGCTGGTCAAGGGCAGCCGCGAGATCCTGGAGTACGACCAGAAGCAGAGCCAGCTCGACAAGGCCCGGGCCCTGTCGCAGCAGGTGGGCCTGTACGTGAACGGCCTCGAGGCCCAGCTGCAGGCCATGAGCCGGGCCCTCGAGACCCAGACCGGCCCCGACCAGTTCCAGCAGCTGGTCGAGCGCCTGCGCTCCAACCCGCGCGCCCTGGCGCGCTTCCTGGAGGGCTCGAGCGGCTTCACCTACGTGAGCGTGGTGGACGCCTCGGGCGCCGGCGTGCGCGCGGGCGTGCAGCTGCCCGACGACGCCGTGGCGGGCCTGCTGCGCGACGCCTGGGAGCGGGGCCTCTCGGGCGAGGCGATCACCAGCCGGCCGGTGCCCTCGGCCATGAAGGAGCCGGTGCTGGTCATCTCCCAGCCGGTCTTCGCGGAGAAGACCCCGGACGGCCGCAGCCAGGCCCGCGGGGTGGTCATGGCCGTGGCCGGCCTCGGCCGGCTGGGGGCCCTCACCCAGAGCGCGGCCCAGGGCGGGCTGGTCGACGTCTACGTGGTGGACGAGACCGGCACGCTGGTGACGCACTCGCGCGAGGAGGGCCGCGAGGGGACCAACCTCTCGAAGCTGCCGATCGTCGAGAAGTTCCTGGCCTCGCGTGGGCGGGCCTCCTCGACCGAGCCCTTCACGCTGAGCGGGCCGAAGGGCGAGCGCCTGGAGATGCTGGGCACCTTCACGCGCGTCCCCGAGCTGGGCTGGGGGGTCATCGTGCAGGTCGACGAGGACAAGGCCTACGACGCGGCCAAGGCCATGGCGCGCCAGTCCTTCGTGCTGGTGCTGCTGGTGACGGTGGCGGCCGCGGCGGTGGGGACCATCTTCGCGGGCCAGATCAGCCGGCCCATCCAGGCCCTGGCCAACGGCGCCAAGAGGCTGGCCGAGGGCCAGTACGGCACGCGCGTGCAGGTCGCCACGCGCAACGAGATCGGCTTCCTGGCCGAGGCCTTCAACCACATGGGGGCCGAGATCCAGAAGGCCATCGACGAGGTCCAGCGCAAGGCCACGGAGAACCGCGACCTGTTCCTGGGCTCGATCCGCATGCTGGCCAACGCCATCGACGAGAAGGACCCCTACACCCGCGGCCACTCGGAGCGGGTGGCCTACTTCTCGGCCCTGATGGCCAAGCACCTCGGCATGCCGCGCGAGGAGGTCGAGCGCGTGCACCTGTCGGGCCTGATCCACGACGTGGGCAAGATCGGCATCGAGGACAAGATCCTGCGCAAGGCCGCGGCCCTGACCGACGACGAGTACGAGATCATGAAGCAGCACCCGCGCAAGGGCGAGCACATCCTCGAGGCGGTGCCGCTGCTCAAGCAGCGCGCGGGCGACGGCCTGATGCACCACGAGAACTACGACGGCACCGGCTACCCCGACGGCTTGAAGGCCGAGCAGATCCCGCTGCTCGGGCGCATCGTCAGCGTGGCCGACGCCTTCGACGCCATGACCACCGACCGGCCCTACTCGAAGGCCATGACCTACGAAGCGGCCCTGGCCCGGCTGCGCTTCCTGGCCGCCAAGAAGTTCGACCCCGTGTGCGTGGAGGCCATCGAGAAGGCCTTCCAGGCCGGCGAGCTGACGCCGGCCAAGGCCCGCCGGGCGTCGATCGAGGCCCGCCAGGTTCCGGCCGGCGCCGCCGTCACGGGCCAGCTCCCGGCCGCCGCGGGCGTCACGCGCCGCGCCGCCCCGGGCGCATGAGGAGAACCATGACAGCCACCACCGCCTGCCGGTCCGCCCTCCTGGCCGGCCTGCTGCTGGCCGCCGGCGCCGCCGCCGCCGCGGACCAGGGCAAGCCCGACCCGGAGCTGCGCTTCAACCAGGGCATCCAGCACCTGAAGGAGGGGCGCGTCGACATGGCCGTCGAGGCCCTCAAGTCGGCCGTCAAGGAGGATCCCAAGAACCCCTACTTCCAGCGTGGGCTGGGCTCGGCCTACGCCGCCAAGCGCGAGTGGGACAAGGCCATCGAGTGCTACCGCAAGGCGCTCGAGCTCAACGAGTTCTACGTCGACGTGCGCAACGACCTGGGCGTGGCCCTGCTGCTCTCGGGCAGGCGCGAGGAGGGGCGCAAGGAGCTTCTGGCGGTCTTCGCCGACCCGCTCTGTCCGGCCCCCGAGATGACGGCCGGCAACCTGGGCCGGTCCTACCTCGAGGACAAGAACTACGGCGAGGCCTACAACTGGTACCGCACCTCCACGCAGCGCAACCCGAAGTACGTCGACGCCTACCTGGGACTGGCCGACACGCTCGTGGCCCTCGGCCGGCTGGACGAGGCCATCGCCACGCTGGAGCTGGGGGACAAGGAGGTGGCCGACTCGCCCGCCGTGCTGCTGAGCCTGGGCGAGGCCTGCTTCCAGGCCGGGCGCTTCACCGAGGCGCGCGGTTATCTCGAGCGGGTGGCGCGTCTCGACCCGGCTGGCCCGCGCGGGCGGCGGGCGCTCGAGAAGCTGCGCCAGCTCCCCCACTGAACCGGCCATGCCCTACCAGGCGCTGCTCGAGGGATTGCTGCGCTCGGTCCCCGGCGCGGAGACCGCCCTGCTGCTCGACAGCGAGGGCGAGGTGGCGTTCGAGGCCGGGGAGCGAGGCCTGCGCCCGCGCCTGATCGGCGCCTACCAGGGCATCGCCCTGCAGGCCGCCCGGCGCACCGGCGGCCGCTACCTGACCGGGGAGGTGCGCGGCATGCACTGCCGCTACGACGGCGGCCAGGTCGTGCTGGTGGCCTTGAAGGACGGCTATTACGTGATCCTGGCCCTGCGCGCCGACGCCAGCGGCGCGCTGGGGCTGCGCCGGGCCCACGAGTACGGCCGGCGCCTCGACGCGGAGCTCTAGGTGTCCCTGCTCGACCGCCTCAAGCGCGGCCTCACCCGCACCCGCCAGGTGCTCAACACGCCCGTCGAGGACCTGGTGCGCGGCCGGCGGCCGCTCGACCCGCACGACCTCGAGAGCGTCGAGGAGGCCCTGCTGGCCGCCGACATGGGCGTGGCCGCGGTGGGCGAGGCCATGCAGACCCTGCGGGCCCGTAGCGGCCAGATCGCGACCGGCGGGGCCGAGGCCATGCGCCAGGCGCTGGTCGACGAGGTCCGCCGCGCGCTCGAGCGCCCGGTCGCGGAGCCCACGGCGGAAAGGCCCGAGGTGGTCTTCCTGGTGGGCGTCAACGGGGCGGGCAAGACCACCACCATCGGCAAGCTGGCCCACAACGCGCGCGCCGGGGGACGCCGGGCGCTGGTGGTGGCGGCCGACACCTTCCGCGCGGCCGCGGCCGAGCAGCTCGAGGTCTGGGCCGGGCGCGCCGGGGCCGCATTCCACCGCGGCCCCGAGGGGTCCGACCCGGCCGCCGTGCTGACCGACGGGCTGCGCACGGCGCGGGCCCAGGGGCTCGACCTGGTGCTGGTCGACACGGCCGGCCGCCTGCACACCAAGACCAACCTGATGGTCGAGCTCAACAAGATGACGCGCGTGGCCGGGCGCGAGGTGCCCGGCGCGCCCCACCAGACGCTGCTGGTGCTGGACGCGACCGTGGGCGGCAACGGCCTGGCCCAGGCCCGCGAGTTCCGCCAGTCGGCGGGCGTGACGGGCCTGGTGCTGACCAAGCTCGACGGCACCGCCAAGGGCGGCATCGCCGTGGCGGTGGTGCGCGAGCTGGGCCTGCCGATCCGCTGGGTGGGCGTGGGCGAGGGCCTCGACGACCTGCTGCCCTTCGACGCTCAGGCCTTCGCCGAGAGCCTGTTCGCGGCGACCTAGACCTCGCGGGGGCTCCCCTCGTACCGGGCCAGCCTGACCCGCAGCTCGTGGACCTCCCGTTGGAGCTTCTCCAGCGCGGGAGCGACCACGGACCCCGGATACCGCCTGTGGATGTGCTGGGAGCAGTTGACGTCCCAGGCCTCGATCTCGAACAGCACGGCGCGCTCGACGGCTCCCGGATAGGCCCGGTCGCCCAGGCGCTCGAGCAGCGCGGGATCGTCTTCCACGACCCGCGCGCGGCCCCAGAGCTTGATGCGCTGGGCGCCAACGTAGTCCATCAGGAAGATGAAGGCCCTCGGGTTCTCGGTCAGGTTGCCGATCGAGACGTACTGGCGGTTGCCGCCGAAGTCGGCGAACCCGAGGGTCCTCTCGTCGACGACCTTGAGGAAGCCGGCCGGCCCGCCCCGGTATTGGATGTAGGGCTGGCCCTGGGCGCTGGCCGTCCCGAGGTAGAACATGTCGAGCCCGGACAGGAAGGCCTCGAGCTTCGGGGTCACGGTGGTCTTCCATCCCGCGCCCAGTTCCATTCTTGCGTAGGCGGCGCGCGAGCCCCTCTCGAGCTGCACCTTCTTGACGGCCGGGGTGAAGGCGACGTCGCTCGGCGATCGGCGGCGCGATGCGGTTCGCAAGGCCTCAACCCCTTCGTCGGCGCAGGAACGCCAGCAGCGAGTCCCCGAGGTCCTGGGGCAGCGCCGCGAGGGTGGCCCGCCGCAGGATCGGGGGAGTGGCGCGATAGGAGGCGAGGAACGCCGCGCAGCGCGGGCAGCCCGCGACGTGGGCCTCGAGGTCGGCCTGCACCTCCGGGGCCAGCGCGCCCTCCAGGTATTCCATCAGCAGCTCCACGCCCGACGAACAGACCACGTCGGCCCTCATGGCTCTACCTCCGCGACATGGCCCAGGTAGCCGCGCAGCAACAGGCGCGCCCGATGGACCCGCTGCCGCACGGCGGCGGGCTCGAGACCCAGGACCAGACCGACCTCCGCGGTCTCGAGCTCCTCGAGGTCGCGCAGCACGAAGGCGGCGCGGTACACCTCCGGCAGGCGCTCGATGCCTTCGCGGGCCCTCTGTGCCAGCGTCTGCCGGTCGAGCAGCTCCTCGGCTCGCGCCGCCACCTGCAGTTGCGCCGGCGTCGCCGCGTGCAGCCCCTGCGCGTCGAACCGCGGCAGGTACTGCTCCAGCGACTCGGCCGGCCGCCGCGACCGGCGGCGGCGCTGCATGAGCGCTGCGTTGGTCACGATGCGGAAGAGCCAGGTCGAGAAGCGCGACTCTCCGCGGAAGGACGCCAGCTTGCGGAACACCTGCAGGAACGCCTCCTGGACGGCGTCCTGGGTGTCGCCGTCCAGGCCCACCAGCCGGGACGCCAGGCGGTAGGCGCGGGCCTGATGGCGCAGCACGAGCGCCTCGAAGGCGAGCGCGTCCCCGGCCGCGGCGCGCGCCGCCAGCGCCTCGTCGCTCGGCTCCGGGCCGGGGACCTCCACGCTCTCCAGCCTACCGGTTCTGGATGGCCGCCTTGACCTTGGCCTGAAGCTCCGGAGTCACCTGGGTGACGCCGTGGTCCCGGGCCGCGTGGGCCGCCACCTGCTTCAGCAGCTCCTCCTCGGTCGCGGCGCTGGCCTCGAAGGCGCAGCCCTCGACCAGGTCGTTGCAGGTGATGTGCTTCGTCATTCCCGTTCCTCCCGCCGGAAAGCGCCGGCCACGTCCTTGAGATGCCGGGCCGGGCCAGGTGTGACAGGGCGGCTCAACGATCCGGCGCCTCGATTCCGGCCAGCACGCTCCTTGACCCCGTGTCCGCGATGCCGATACCGTCCGCCCCCAGGAGCACGGCCGTTCAGCGGGAGACCCTCGGGAGCCCCGAGCGCTGCCGGAGCACGCCGTCGGAACAGGCGCGCCGCTCGGACGGGAGCGACACTTGCTGCTCGACGCCTTGCTGGTGACCGCTGGCGCACTCGTGCTGGCCTACTCTGGCAGCCGCCTGGTGGACTTCGCCGCCGCGCTGGCCGAGAAGGCCCGGGTGACGCCCGCCGTCATCGGCCTCACCATCGTGGCGGCCGGCACGTCCGCGCCCGAGCTGCTCGTTTCGCTGACCGCCGCCCTGCGAGGATCGGCCGGCATCGCCCTGGGCAACGTGATCGGCTCCAACATCGCGAACCTGGGCCTGATCCTGGGCGGCTGCGCCCTGCTCGCCCCGATCCCCGTGGCGCGGGGCCTGCTCCGGTTCGAGTATCCCTTCCTGGTGCTGGCCTCCTGGATCGTGCTGCTCCTGTGCCGGGACGGCGGGCTCGACCGCCTCGAGGGCGCCTTCTTCCTGGCCTCGATGGCGGGCTTCGCCGGCTACGCGGTCTGGGTGGCGCGGGACGAGATCACGGCCGCGGAGCGGCGGGCCGCGGGAGAGACCGTCCCCGCGCGCGCCGAGTCGCTCGGCCGCCGGCCCGCCTGGCGGCTGGCGCTCGCGCTCCTGGTCGCGCTGGGAGGGTTGATCCTGGGCGCGCGCATCCTGGTGGCCGGCGCGGTCGGCACCGCGCAGGCGATGGGCCTGAGCGAGCGCGTGGTCGGTCTCACGATCGTGGCGATCGGCACGTCGCTGCCCGAGCTGGTCGTGAGCGTCATGGCCGCCCTCAAGCGGCAGCAGGAGCTGGCCGTGGCCAACATCGTCGGGTCGAACGTCTTCAACCTGCTGATGATCCTGGGCGCCACGGCGCTGGTGCGGCCCCTGCCGATCGACTCGCGCGCCGTCTCCGTCGACCTGTGGGTGCTGATGGGCCTGACCCTGCTGTTGCTTCCGCTCGTCGCGCGCCGGCAGCGGCTCTCGCGCCGCGGCGGGGCCTGCCTGCTGGCGGCCTATGCGGGTTACATGGCCTGGCTGGCCCACGGTCCGCAATGACCCCGGGTGGCGCCGGCCCGGCAGGCCCTCAGCGCGCCAGGATCGCAACGCCATCGGGGGGCAGCTCGACACCTGCAGGCGTCAGCCGCACTCCCGGGTCCGAGGCGAGCCGGAGGCGCGCCCCTCCCGGGACGGGCAGGCGGCGCGTCGTGGGGCCGAGGTTGAGGACCAGCCAGCCCCAGCCCCGCTCGACCAGCAGCCAGTGCTCGCTCTCCGAGCAGCTCACGCGCACCGGGCCGTCCGGCTCCCCGGCCCGAAGATCGCGCCGCAGCCGGATCAGGCGCCGGTGCCAGGCCAGCAGCGACGAGTGCGGCTCTCTCTCCGGCTCGGCCCAGTCGAGCCGGGCCCGCTCGAACGTCTCGCGCGCCAGGGGGTCGGGCGGATCGCTCCGGCTCCAGCCGAAGGAGGACAGCTCCCTGAGCCGGCCCTCGCGTGCCGACCGGCTCTGGGCGGGGTCGGCCAGCTCGCAGAAGTAGGGAAACGGCGTCGAGGCGCCCCACTCCTCGCCCTGGAAGAGGAGTGGCACGAAGCCCGAGGTCAGGAGCAGGGCCGCCGCCGCCTTCAGCCGGCCGGGGCCCACGAGCCGCGCGCTGCGCTCCCCGGCGGGCCGATTCCCGACCTGGTCGTGGTTCTGCACGAAGCAGACGAAACGGTGACGCGGGAGCCCGGCGGCCGACGAGCCCCAGCGCCTGCCGCGATAGGCCGAGTGGCGCCCGTCGAGCACGAAGGTCTCCCGCAGGCACCTGGCCAGGTCGTCCAGGGCGCCGAAGTCCGCGTAGTAGCCGGCTCGCTCCCCGGTCAGCAGCGCGTGCAGCGCATGGTGGAAGTCGTCGTTCCACTGCGCGTCGAGGCCGTAGCCGCCGGCCCCGGGCGCGGTGACCAGCCTGACGTCGTTGGCGCTGCTCTCGGCGATCAGGACCAGCGGACGGCCGAGCCGCCCCGAGAGGCCGCGGACCTCCGCGGCCAGTTGCCCCAGGAAGTGGACCCGCGAGGTGTCGTGCAAGGCGTCCGCGGCGTCGAGGCGCAGCCCGTCGGCGTGGTAGTCGCGCAGCCAGGCCAGCGCGTTCTCGACCAGGAAGCGGCGGACCTCGCCGCTCTCGGCGCCGTCGAGCGCGAACTCCTGGCCCCAGGGCGTCCCCCCGGCGTCGCGCAAGTAGGGGCCGAAGCGCCGCAGCCGCTCGCCGCCGGGGCCGACGTGGTTGTAGACGACGTCGAGCAGCACGGCCAGGCCGCGTGCGTGGCAGGCGTCGACGAAGCGCTTGAGAGCCGCGGGCCCGCCGTAGGCGTGGTGCGGGGCGAACGGGGCGACCGTGTCGTAGCCCCAGCCGCGCTCACCCGGGAACTCGGCCACGGGCATCAGCTCCGCGTGGGTCACACCGAGCGCGACCAGATGGTCGAGCCGCCCGATCGCCCCGGCGAACGTGCCCTCGGGAGTGAAAGTCCCGACGTGGAGCTCGTAGATCACGCCGCCCGACAGGGGCGGGGGCTGCCAGCCCGAGTCCGACCACCGGAAGGCGGCATGGTCGACGACGCGCGAGGGCCCCCCGATGCCCAGTGGCTGCCACGGCGACCGGGGGTCGGGCCAGGGACCGTCCCCGTCGACGCGGAAGGCGTAGTCGGATCCTGGCCCGACCTCGGGCAGGTCGACCACCCAGGCGCCGTGCTCCTCGCGCGCCAGCCGCACGCGGCGCCCGCCGAGCTCCAACTCGACCGAGCCGGGCCGAGGCGCCCAGACCCGAAAGCGCGTCACGGAGGCCCCCCTCGCGCCCCGGCGCGGCCGTCAAAGGTGCCGCAGGCCGTCCGTCTCCCCTTCACGGCTCGCCGGGCGGACGAGCCGCTCGAGCAACTCGCGGGCCAGGTCTCGCCCGGCCAGGCCGAAGGCCAGCGACAGCGCGAACACCACGCCCCCGAACAGGACCGTGAACGACACCAGGATGACCTGCCGGCCCACCCCCAGGTGCTCGAGGGCCATGGCCACGAACAGGATCATCAGCGCGGTGTGGACGCCCCCGGCCAGCAGCCGCGCGGAGGGCAGGCCGGCGTTGACCGCCGCGATCAGCACGCTGCGGCGCAGGAAGGCGCTCACCAGCGACCCCAGCACGAGCAGGGCCGCCGCGATGAGGACCTGCGGCAGGTAGGCGAAGGCGTGCGAGACCAGGTCCATGGCGAACTGCAGGTTCAGGGCGCCGATGCCCAGCAGCACGAACACCGCCAGCAGGCCCCACGCCAGCAGCGCGGCCACGGCCGCCGAGGCCGGGCGCGTGATGCCGCCCTTCTGGAGGACCAGCGCCAGCCCGAGGCGCTGGGCAAAGCGGTCGAAGCCCAGCCGCGGCAGTACGAACTTGAGCGCGACGTGCAGGATGCCCGCGGCCACCAGGCCCGTCAGCAGGATCAGCAGCATCGCCAGGACGTTCGGGCCGAACGCCGCCAGGCGCTCGCCGAAACCGCTGAGGGTCTTGCGGATCACCTCGCTCAGGAACTCCCACATGGCGCGCCTCCCGGCTGCCTAGCCCCAGCGCTGGAGCAGGTAGCCCTTCTGCCTGAGATACTCGTCCGCCAGGCCGCGGATCACGGACTCGACTTCCTCGGGGCCGCTCTCGGCCGTCTGCAGCACGAAGGACGCCGTCCGGCCGAGATACAGCGGGACCATCGAGCCCAGCAACTGGTCGCCAGGCAGGACCCGGCGGTGGTAGGCCGTGGCGAAGTCGTACACGGTCCTCACCCACAGGCGGTCGGGGAAGCGGAACGGCTGGGCCTCGGCCAACGCCTCGAGCTCGGCCAGGGTCTCCGGCTCGAGCGCTCTCTGCCAGACCTCGCGCAGGTCGCGCGCGGCCTGCCGGAAGACGCCCAGCATGCGGTCGGTGTTGACCGGCACCGGCTCCAGCCCCACGCCGTGGGGGAAGCCGAAGAGCGGGACCTCCTCGGCGCCCCGCACCTCCGGCCAGCGCTGGCGGTAGGTGCTCATCAGGTCGAAGACCGACGAGACCACCTGGACGAACATGGCCGCCAGGTCGGCGCCGGGGTCCTTGGCGTCGTGGATCTTGGCTCCCAGGAAGCTCTGGCTGACGCGGAAGCCGTCGGCCAGGGCCGTGGTCGTCATCCAGATGTCGATCCCGAAACGGGCCACGTTCGACTCCCAGACCGGCTTCGTCAGGTAGTGGGCCGCCAGTCGCCCCGAGAAGCCGAAATCGCCGCCGATGGGCTGGCGCACCTCCTTGCCGTAGAGCGCGCGCGTGAGCGGGTAGACGATCGAGTTGGTGATGGTGCCGTCGTACTTGTGGCGCAGGTAGAGCGGCGCCACGAAATCGACCTCCTGGTGCAAGACCGGGCCCACCAGCAGCTCGATCCACTCCGGCGTGATGCTGCGCAGGTCGGCGTCGACCACGGCACAGGCCCTGGCCTTCAGGCGCTCGGCGATGGCGAAGATGGTGCGCAGCGCGCTGCCCTTGCCGGGGATGCCGTTGTAGGGCGTGACGATCCTGTGGACGGGGCTGAGGGGGTGGGACACCAGGATCGTCGCGGGCGAGAACTCGGCCTGGGCCACGGCCTCCGTCGTGCCGTCCTTGGAGCCGCCGTCCGAGTTCACGATCACGCTGCGGGCGGCGGGGAAGTGCTTGGCCAGGCCCGCCGCGGCGGCGCGCGCCACGTGCCCGATGGTGCGGGCGTTGTTGAAGCTCGGAATCCCGATCAGGACCTCCACGCCGCCCAGCTCGCGCAGGCGAGCGTCGACGGCCGCGGGCAGCGCGAGCGGGTCGTTCACGAGCGCGCCTCGTCCGCAGGGTCGCACACGCGTGGCAGGCTGCCCCCCTCGAGGATCGAGAGCAGGGCCGCGTTCCAGCCCGCCGGGCCGGGCTCCGGCGCACGCTCCGCGTGCGGCAACTGAGCCGCCAGCGCCGGGTCCAGGCGGCCGTCGGCGCGCGGCACGACCACGGGACGGTCCACGGCGGCGAGCAGCGGCAGGTCGGTCTCGGCGTCGCCCAGGCCGGCCGACTGGAACTCCCGCCCGGCGCGCTGGTAGAGGGCCAGCAGGGCGCGCACCGCCAGGCCCTTGTCGCTCCCGCCCATCAGGTGGTGGAAGCGGCCCCCGTGACTGACCTGCAGCCCGCTCCGCGCGGCGGCCTCGGCCAGGGCGCGCAGCTCCGCCTCGCCGCCCTCGACCAGGAAGGGCTCGTCGAACTCGCGCTCCAGCGCCAGGGCCGCCGCCGCGCCGGTAAGGCCCGCCAGCTCGCTCAGCTGCCGAGGCGAGAGCTGGGCGAAGCCGTGCACCCGCACTCCGGCCTGCCGGGCCAGCTCGGCCAGGCTCGAGATCAGCCGCGGCCGCGGCGCCCCGAGGGCCAGGACGCGGGTGTCGCCCTCCACCCTCGCGCCGGGCACGTCACCCTCGAACGAACCTGGCGGGAAGACGATCGCGCCGCCGTTCTCGACGATGAAAGGGTGGGCCAGGCCGAGCGTGCGCACGAGCAGCCCCATCTCGGCCCGCGTCTTGCCGCTGCACAGGACCAGCGGGCAGCGCTCGCGCGCCAGCGCTGCCAGGGCCGGCCGCGCGGCCTCGTGGGAGTACGTCCTCGAGTCGAGCAGGCAGCCGTCCAGGTCGGTGACGACCAGCAGGGGCGCACGCTCCATGGCGCTCACGCCGGGCCCTCCATCACCGCCTGGACGAGCATCGGGCCCGCGTCGTGGACGCCGGCCCAGACCCGCGACCAGTTCGGCACGAGCGGCGGCCCCGAGGGGTCCGCCTTGAACTCGTCGATGGAAGCGCGCAGGGCCGCGCCGAAGGTCTGGACCGCGATCTCCTCCTGGTGGCGGTCGTAGGTCAGGCCGTTGACCATGGCCACGCCGTAGCTGTCGGCCACGGCGTCCTCCGCCTCGCGCTGGTAGGCGGCGATGAGGCTGTTGAACAGGCCGTCCGAGAGCACCACTCCGGCCGCGGCCAGGGTCCGCAGCAGGTGGGTCCCGACGTCCCTGGCCATGCGGTTGAGCCCCGCGCTCGCGTCCGCGGCGGAGAGCGGGCTGTGCTTGTGCTCGAAGCGGTCGGAGATCTCGACCTGGCACAGCCGGACCGGCGCGCGGTGCCGGAGGGCCTCGAACAGGGTCACGATCTCGAGCCCCCAGTCGGACGGCAGTCGCATGCGCGAGGCCAGGTCGCGCTGCACGGCGAACTCGCCGGAGAGCGGGTAGCGGTAGGCCGAGAGATAGCGGATGTAGGGGTCGGCCCCGATCAGGCGCGTGAAGGCCGCCAGCAGCGGCGAGACGTACAGCCGGGTGACACGGCCGTAGAGACGCTCCGAGAAGCGCGCGTAGTAGGCCTTGACGAAATCGAAGTCCACGATCGGGTCGAGGGCGGGCAGCACCAGGCGCGCCAGCATCTCGCGGTGGAAGTTCACGATGTCGGCGTCCAGGAAGGCCATGTAGTCGACCTTCTCCTCGGCCAGCAGCAGGCCCATGGCCAGCCAGCAGGCGCGGCCCTTGCCCGGGTTGCCGACGTTCAGGCCCGCAGACTCCAAGCGCTCCAGGAAGGCCTGCACCGCGCGCGACTCGCTCCAGAGGATCACCTTGCGGCCCGGGTAGGCGTCGAAGAAAGCGACCGTGCGGGCGTAGTCCTCGGCGCTGGCCTGGTTGAGCGAGATCACGAGCGTGTCGAGATAGTCGACCAGGCACAGCTCGCGCAGCATGTTGCCCAGGGCCGGGCGCTCCATCTCGGACGGCACCATCGGGATCACCAGCCCCACCGGAAACTTGGGCGTCAGCTCGTGGATCCGCTGCTCCAGCACCTCCACCGGGAGCACGCGCAGGCGCGGCAGGGAGGTCACCGGCCCCATCTGGTGGAAGTCGCTCATGGTTCGCCTCCTCGAGACTCAAGCGTGCTCGCGTGCGACGGCCAGCCAGCTCCCCGGCGGCCTGGTTCTTGGCGGCCTGGAGAGCGGCGCTTCAGCGCCGGCGGCGACGAGGCGGGTCGTGCTGGGAGCTGGGAGTGGCCTCCGGCGATCGGGGCGCCAGGGCCAGGGCGTCGTACGCGCGGGAGAAACGCGGCAGCCGGCCGGCGACTTTGCTCACACTGCCACCCTCGCGGCCAGCATACCACCGGGGCACGTCACACGGCCTGCGTCGGGCGCGGGTCCAGCCGTGCCCCGCTCTGCCCGTCGAACCAGTGCAGGCGCTCGGGTGGCAGGCGCGCCCAGAGCCGTTCGCTCCTGGCCCCGGGCGGCGTGAGCGCGCGCAGGCTCTCACCGCCCACGCGCAGGGTCAGCAGCACCCGGTCCCCCAGGGGCTCGGCCAGCTCCACGAGCGCCTCCCGGGCGCCCTCGAACGGCGTCGGCCGCACCTCGACGTCCTCGGGGCGGAGGCCGACCCACAGGCGGGGCCTGCGGGTCGGGCCGGCCGGGACGTCCAGCCGCAGCCCGCGCAGCTGGAGGCCGCCTTCCGCGCACTCGCCCAGCCAGGTGTTCATGCGCGGGCTGCCCACGAAGGTGGCCACGAAGAGGTCGGCCGGCCGGGCGTAGAGCTCCTGGGGCGGGGCGCACTGGCGCACCCGCCCGTCGTCGAGCAGCAGGACCTCGTCGGACAGGCTCATGGCCTCGGCCTGGTCGTGGGTGACGTACAGCACGGTCGCGTTCAGGCGCCGGAACAGGAGCTTGAGCTCGCTGCGCATGCTCTCCCTCAGCAGCGCGTCGAGGTTCGAGAGCGGCTCGTCGAGCAGGTAGAGCCGCGGCTCCCTCACCAGCGCCCGCCCCAGCGCCACGCGCTGCTGCTGGCCGCCCGAGAGCTGCCCGGGCCGGCGCTGCAGCAGCGCGCCGATGCCGAGCAGCTCGGCCGTCCGGCGCACGCGAGCCGCGGTCTCCGCCCGCGGCCGGCCCCGCGCTCGCAGGCCCAGCGAGAGATTGTCCTCGACGCTCAGGTGGGGGTAGAGGGCGTAGTTCTGGAAGACGAAGCCCACGTCCCGCTGCCCCGTGGGCACGCCGTCGAACGGCCGCTCGCCGAGGAAAAGCCGTCCCGAAGTGGCCTCTTCGAGGCCCGCCACGATGCGCAGCAGGGTCGACTTTCCGCAGCCCGAGGGGCCCAGCAGGGTCAAGACCTGGCCGGCGCGTGCCCGGAACGAGACCTGCTCGAGGGCCCGCGCGCCTCCCGGGAAGACCTTCGAGATCGCCTCGCCTCGCAGGTCGTCCATCTCAGCCCTTGACCGCCCCGCGCGTCAGGCCGCCGGCGATGCGCCGCTCGAAGACCAGCACCAGCAGGACCAGCGGCGCCGTGGCCAGCAGGACCGCGGCCGAGAGCTGGCCCCAGGGGATCTCGTAGATGGAGGCCCCGCCGATGCTGGCGATGCCGGCCGTGACCGTCTTGTGCGAGTCGCGCGTCATGAAGGTGAGCGCCAGCATGAACTCGTTCCAGCAGAAGATGAAGACCAGGATGGCCGCGGTCACGAGGCTGGGCGCCGCCAGCGGCGCCTGGACGCGCGCCAGGCGCGCGAGCCAGCCCAGGCCGTCCAGCCGGGCGGCTTCGTCGAGCTCGCGCGGGATCTGGCGGAAGCCGCTCTCCAGGATCCAGACCGCGAGCGGCAGGTTGAGGGCGGCGTAGGGCAGGGCCAGGCCCGGCAGGTGGTTGACCCAGCCGAGCGCGCGCACGCCCTCGTACAGCGGGAACAACAGCAGGATGGGAGGGAACAGCGCCAGCAGCAGCAACCCGAGCAGGGCACGGTCGCGGGAGGCCGCCGCCGAGCGCGACAAGGCCGCTGCCGCGAGCGCGGCCACGCCCACGGCCAGCGTCGTGGCCACGGCCGAGACCGCCAGGCTGTTGGCCAGGTAGACGGCCATGGGCTTGCGGGCCAGGAGCGCCGTGACGTGGCGAGAGGTGGGTGGGTCGGGCAGGTAGACCGTCGGCGTGCGCGTGATCTGCGCGTCCGGCTTGACCGCCGTGAGCAGTTGCCAGGCCACGGGCGCCAGGCTCCAGGCCGCCAGGAGCGCGGTCGCGAGGGCCAGGCCGACCCGCCTCACCGGGCCTCCCTCCGGCGGGCCCAGCGCAACAGGAGCGCGAGCGGCAGCAGCGCCAGCAGGACGCCCTGGACGGCCACGGCCGAGCCGTAGGCGAAGTCGAGGTAGCGGAAGTAGTGCTGGAACGCGTACAGCGAGACCGTCTCGGTGGAACCGCCCGGGCCGCCGCCGGTGATCACGTAGACGAGGTCGAAGGCGCCGTAGGCCTGGATCGCCCGGAAGACGACCGCCACGAGCAGGGCCGGTGTCAGCAGCGGGAGCGTCACGTGGCGGAGGCGCTGCCAGGCGGTGAGCCCGTCCACGCGCGCGGCCTCCAGCACACCTTCAGGGATGCCCTGGAGCCCGGCCAGGACCACGAGGGCCACGAAGGGCGTCGTCTTCCACACGTCGGCCAGGACGAGCACCGCCATGGCCGTGGCTGGCTCGCCCAGCCAGGCCACGGGACGCTCGAGCACCCCGAGGCGGCGCAGCAGGTCGTTGGCGACGCCGAAGGAGTCGTTGAAGATCCAGGCCCAGGCCAGCGCCATGACCGCCGTGGGCAGGGCCCAAGGCAGCAGCACCAGCGCCCGCAGGGCGCCGCGCCCGTGGAAGCGCTGGTGCAGCACCAGGGCGAAGGCCACGCCCAGGGCCGTCTCGAGCGCCACCGAGGCGCCGGTGAAGACGGCCGTGTTGCGCAGGCAGGTCCAGTAGCGCGCGTCGCCCCACAGGCGTGCATAGGCGTCGAGGCCGCCCCACGCCAGGGAGATGCCGCCGTCGAGGTCGGCCCGCATCAGGCTGAGCTGCAGGACGCGCAGGACGGGCAGGCCCACCACCACGGTCACCAGCAGGGCCGCCGGCGCCAGAAGGAGCAGCCGACTCGTGCGGCTGCTCACGAGCCCGGCCTCGGCCTCGCGCCGGAGAGCAGCGCGCGTGTCTCGCGGGCCGCCAGGCCGAGGGCCTGGGCGGCGGAGGCCATCCCCGCCAAGGCCGCGCTCAGTCCGCGCTGCAGCACGTCCGAGGCCACGGCATAGCGCGGCAAGGCCGGCCGGGCTGCGGCGGACTGGTGGATCGACGTCAGCGTGGCCAGCAGCGGGTTGGCCGCGAGCAGCTCCGGATCGGCCATGGCCTCCGCGCGTGCGGGCACGTAGCCGCTGGCGCGGGCCAGCGCGCGCTGACCCTCCAGGGAGACGGCGTGGCGGATGAACTCCACCGCCAGCTCCCGCTGGCGGGAGAAGCGCGAGACCCCCAGGCCCCAGCCGCCCAGCGTGCCTGCGCCGGGCCGGCCCGAGACGCTCACCACGGCCTGCACGCCGACCTTGCCGACCAGCGGCGAGCCGTCCGCCTGCGACAGCCGCCAAGCGTAGGGCCAGTTGCGCAGGAAGACGGCGCGCCCGTCCTGGAAGAGCCGGCGGCTCTCTTCCTCCTTGTAGGTCGTGACGCCGGGCGGGCTGATCGGCTGCCCGCCTCGCGCGGCCGCCAGGAACTCGAGCGCGGCGACGCTCTCGGGGCGATCCAGGCCGACCTCGAGCGTCGCGGGGTCGACCCAGAACCCGCCGTGGCCGTGCAGGACCTCGAGGAAGAAGCAGACCAGGCCCTCGTATTGAGCGCCCTGCCAGGCGAAGCCCCAGCGCTGCGGCGGACGCTGGAGCGCCCGGGCCGTGCGCTCGAGCTGGGCGAACGTGCGCGGCGGCTCGTGGCCGGCCTCGGCCAGCCAGTCCCGGCGGTAGTAGAGCACCCCGACGTCGCTGCGCGTCGGCAGGCGATAGAGCCGGCCGGCGTAGCGTCCGGCGGCCAGGGCCTGCGGGAGGAGGGCCGCCAGCTCTTCCCGCCGGAAGTCCTCGTCCAGCGCGACGAGCCAGCCGGCCGCGGCGAACTTGGCCGCCCAGGTGACGTCCATGAGCACGAGGTCGAAGCTGTCGTCGCCGGCGAGGAGCGTGGCCGTGTAGAGGCTCTCGCGCAGGTCGGTGGAGTTGGGCCCCTCGACGAGCTCGACCCGCGCTCGCGGCTGGGCTCTCTCGAAGGCCTCCGCGAGAGGCGACCAGACCTCGCGCTCGCTGGCCGGCACGAGCATGGCCAGCCGTCGCGTCCCCGCCGGGCCCGGCAGCGGCCCTCGACCGCAGCCGCTCGCGACGAGAGCCAGGGCGCCCTTCAGGACGTCGCGCCGAGCGGGCCGGCGTCCCGCCGTGCTGCCCGCCCGCGCGGCCCGGCTCACAGCACGTCCGGCCACTTCGGCGAAGCTGCGAACGCCGCGTGGATGAGCCCGACGTGCGAGTAGGCTTGCGGGAAATTGCCCCACAGGCGCCCGGTCGAAGCGTCGTAGTCCTCCGACAGCAGCCCTAGGGGCGAGCAGGCCGTGAGGGTCTGCTCCATCACGGCCCGGGCCTCCGCGTCTCGCCCGGTGGCCGCCAGCGCCTCGACCAGCCAGAAGCTGCAGATCAGGAAGGCCACGGTGGGCTGGCCGAAGCCGTCGTCCAACCGGTAGCGCTGGAGCCAGCCGTCGCGCGAGAGCTCGCTGCGGATGGAGCCGACCGTGGCGGCCACCCGGGGGTCGTCTGGAGGGAGGAGCCGCAGGGGCCCCATCTGCAACAACGCGGCGTCGAGGTCCCGCCCGCCGTAGGTGCCGACGAACGAGTTGGCCTCCGCCCGCCAGGCCCTGGCGACGATCTCGTCCCGGATCCGGCTGGCCGCCTCGGCGAACTCGGCTTCGAGTCCCGGCGCGTGGCGTGCGGCCACCCGGGCCATGCGCTCGGCGCCCGCCCAGGACATCAGGCTCGAGAAGGTCTGCGGCTGCCACGCGGTCCTGTACTCCCAGATGCCGGCGTCGGGGGTGCCGGCCAGGGCGATCCCCCTGCGGGCCAGCCGCTGCAGCAGGGCCAGGGTGGCCGGCGAGCGCTCGGCGCTGAAGCGCTCGTCGAAGTACACGGGAGCCAGCGCCAGCACCATCTCCCCGAAGACGTCGTTCTGGAGGTGCCGCGCGGCGGCGTTGCCGACGCGCACCGGCCCGTGCCCTTCGAAGCCCGGCCAGCCCTCGAGGACGCGCTCTTCCGGGTCGGCGGTGGCGTCGATCCGGTACAGGGGGCTGAGCTGCAGGTCGGGCGTGCCGGAGGCGACGTTGAGCAGGTAGTTGCTGAAGCTCTCCCGCTCCTCGAACTGGCCGAGCAGGCGGAAGGCTCCCAGGGCGTAGTAGGCGTCGCGCAGCCAGCAGTAGCGGTAGTCCCAGTTGCGGCCGCTCGCGGGCGACTCGGGGATCGAGGTGGTCATGGCCGCCACGATGGCCCCCGTGTCCTCGAAGCAGTGCAGCTTGAGCGCCAGGGCCGACCGGATGACCTGCTGCTGGTAGAGCGGCGGGATGTCGCAGTTCTTGACCCAGCCTCGCCAGTACCGCAGCGTCTCCTCCAGGAAGCGGGCGCAGAGCGGGCGCAGCGGCTCCTCGATCGGGGCCCCCCAGGCCAGCACGAGATGGCGCCTCTCGGTCAGGGCGAAGGCCTGCCCGCCCAGATACGAGAGCGGGATGTCGGTGGTCAGGCGCAACGGGCTGGCGAAGCCGCCGAAGGCCACGTGGTGCGAGCCCTGCACCCGGGCGGGCGACTCCTTCGACCAGCCCAGCCTCGGTTCGCAGCACACCCGGATGCGGGGCGTGCCCTGGAGGGGCTCGACGATCCGGTAGAGCTGGGTCGGCCGGAACAGCCGCCCGTGCTCGACGAAGCGCGGCGCGAAGTCGATGATCCGCAGCGAACCCTCGGCCGTGTCGAAGCGGGTCTCGAGCACGTTCGTGTTCTCGAGGTAGCACTGCGTTCCGGGGACCGGCTCCGAGGGCCCCACCAGGAAGCGGCCCCCGGTCTCGTGGTCGAGCAGGCTGGAGAAGACCGGCTCCGAGTCGAAGCGTGGCAGGCAGCACCAAGCCACCTCGCCCGTCGCCTCGACCAGGGCCGAGAACTGGCAGTTGCCGACCAGACCGAGCTCCTCGAGCCGCATCACCCGGAAGGATAGCAGCGATCTGTTTGGTGCTCAAAGTTTATCGTGGTTGAATGGACCGTGCGCGCGTTTCGCTTCGTCCTCGCGCTGGTGGTCGGGCTGGGGCTGCTGACCTGGGCCGCCTCCCAGCTCGTCCACCGGACCACCCACGACTGGTTCGAGAAGGACGTCAGCTTGCGGGCCCGCCTGGCGCTGGCGGGCGCCCGCGAGACCCTGGTCGCCCGCTGGAGCGCGGAGGGCCGGAAGGCGCTGCGAGCCTCCCTGGAGGACATCGCCCGCGACGAGAGGATCATGGCTGCCGCGGCCTGCGACGAGGGCCTCCGGCTGCTGGCCGCCACCCCCGGCTACCCCGAGGCCTTCGGGTGCGGGCGCGTCGGGCCGCACGTGCGGCCGCCTTCCGAGGCCCCCGGCGCCGCCTGGCTCGCCTGGGACAGCGCCGAGCGGCTGCCTGGAGGCGGGGTCCACGTCAGCGCCATCCCGATCGCCGACGGCGACCGCGCGCTGGGCTTCGTGGTGCTGCTCCACGACCTGAGCTTCGTCGAGCGCCGCGAGGCCAAGACCCAGCAGTTCCTGCTGCTGGCCTTCGGCTTCCTGGCGCTGGCGGCCTCGGCCGTGACCATCGTGGCGGCGCGGCTCTCCTGGCGTGGCTGGAGCGACGAGCTGCGCCGCTTCCTGCGCACCGGGACGGAGCGGCCGGAGTTCCGGCCGCTGCTGCGGGACGTGCGCGAGCTGGTCGAGCGGATCGTGGCCGACCGCGAGGTGGAGGGCGAGCACGGGGCCTGGACGCCCCAGCGCCTCAAGCAGACCCTGAACCGCCACCTGCACGGAGAGCGCGTGGTGATCCTGGCCAACCGCGAGCCCTACGTCCACGAGCGGGCGGGCGACGGGTCGATCCAGGTGCTGCACCCCGCCAGCGGGCTGGTGACGGCGCTCGAGCCCGTGATGCGCGCCTGCTCGGGCACCTGGATCGCCCACGGCAGCGGCTCGGCCGACAAGGAGACCGCCGACCGCCACGGGCGCGTGCGCGTGCCGCCGGGCGAGGAGTCCTACTCGATCCGCCGCGTGTGGCTCTCGCCCGAGGAGGAGCAGGGCTACTACTACGGCTTCGCCAACGAGGGGCTCTGGCCGCTGTGCCACATCGCCCACGCCCGGCCGATCTTCCGCAGCGACGACTGGAAGCAGTACCGGACCGTGAACGAGAGGTTCGCCGACGCCCTGGCCGAGGAGGTCGACTCGGAGGACCCGATCGTGCTCGTCCAGGACTATCACTTCGCGCTGGCCCCGCGCTTGATCCGCGAGCGGCTTCCGCGCGCCACGGTCATCATGTTCTGGCACATCCCCTGGCCCAACTCGGAGCGCTTCGCGATCTGTCCCTGGCGCGAGCAGCTCCTCGAGGGCATGCTGGGCGCGAGCATCGTGGGCTTCCACACCCAGGCCCACTGCAACAACTTCCTGGGGGCCGTCGACCGGTTGCTGGAGGCCCGCATCGACCGCGAGCAGAACGCCGTGGTCCAGCAGGGGCGCGGCACGCTGGTCAGGCCCTACCCGATCTCGCTGGAGTGGCCGGTGCGCTGGCTGGAGTCGGAGCCTTCGGCGGCCGAGTGCCGGGCCAGCGTGCTCGGCGAGCTGGGGCTCGGCCCCGAGGCCCTGCTCGGCCTGGGCATCGACCGCCTGGACTACACCAAGGGCGTGGAAGAGCGGCTGCTGGCCGTCGAGCGCCTGCTGGAGCGCGAGCCGGCGCTGCGCGGGCGCTTCAGCTTCGTCCAGCTCGCGGCGCCCAGCCGCACGGCCATCGAGCGCTACCGGCAGCTCAACGAGGCCGTCGAGGCGCTGGCGGCGCGCGTCAACGCGCGCTTCGGCGGGCCGGGCTACCGGCCCGTGATCCTGCTGCGCCGTCACCACGAGCCGCCCACGGTGTTCCGCTTCTACAGGGCGGCCGACCTGTGCTACGTCAGCAGCCTGCACGACGGCATGAACCTGGTGGCCAAGGAGTTCGTGGCGGCCCGTGAGGACGAGCGCGGCGTGCTCGTGCTGAGCCAGTTCACGGGGGCGGCCAGGGAGCTGACTGAGGCGCTGGTGGTCAACCCCTACGACCTCGACCAGGCCAGCGCCGCCCTCGCGGCCGCGCTGACCATGCCGGCCGAGGAGCAGCGCGAGCGCATGCGCGCCATGCGTTCACTGCTCTCGGAGTTCAACGTCTATCGCTGGGCGGGGCGCATGCTCGTCGACGCGGCCCGCCTGCGGCGGCGGGAGCGCCTGACCGGCCGGCTGTCGACCTGGTGGGACGAGCCCGCGGCGGCCTCGCGATGAGGAACATCCTGGCGAGGGATCGAGCGCGGACCCTCGCCCGCTTCGTGCGCGGTCGGGTCCTGCTGGCCTTCGACTACGACGGTACGCTCGCGCCGATCGTGCGTGACCCCGAACGAGCGGCGCTCCGCGTGCGCACCCGGGCCTGCCTCGGGCGCCTGGTCGAGCTCTACCCCTGTGTCGTCATCTCGGGCCGCGCCCGCGCGGACGTGGCGGGGCGCCTCGAGGGGCTCGGCGTCGTGGCGGTGATCGGGAACCACGGGCTCGAGGCCGGACGGGCCGGCCGCCGCTTCCAGCGGCTCGTGGCCCGCTGGCAGCGCGCCCTCGCGGGTGCGCTGGCCGGGCTGCCCGGAGTGGTCCTCGAGGACAAGGGCCTCAGCCTGGCCATCCACTACCGCGCCGCGCCCGACCGGGCGCGGACACGCCAGGCCGTCATGCGGGCGGTGACCGGCCTGCCCGGGGCGAGGGTCTTCGGCGGCAAGGCCGTGGTGAACCTGACGCCCGAGCACGGCGCCCACAAGGGCACGGCGCTGGAGCGTGAGATGGCGCGCCTGCGCTGCGACCGGGCCGTCTACGTCGGCGACGACCAGACGGACGAGGACGTCTTCGCGCTGGAACGGCAGGAGCGCCTGCTGACCATCCGCGTGGGCCCGCACCTGGCCTCGCGCGCGGCGTATTGCGTCAGGGACCAGCGCCAGGTCGATGCGCTGCTGTCGCGCCTGGCGGCGCTGCGTGCCGGTGGAGGCCAGGCCTCGCCCCCGGCGGGCGGAGGTCAGCCGCGGGCCGGTGCGCGACGGCGCGCCCGAGCGGGCGTCGCCTCCGCCTCGAAGAAGGGCGCCTCGACGCCGCGCGCCGCGGTCCCGCGCACCAGGTGATCGAGGCTGCGACGGAGCTGCCGCAGCTGCAGCGCCGGCATGCGCTCGAGAGCGCTGCGCAGGCCCACCTGCACCGGGGGCGGGCTGCGGCGCACGAGCCGCCGTCCCCGGGGCGTCAGCGACAGCCGGACACCCCGGCCGTCGTCGGGGTCCCGCTCGCGCAGGACCACGCCGCGCTCCTCGAGCCGGTCGATGATCCCCGAGGCCGTCGAAGGGTGGGCGAACAGGCGCTCCGACAGCTCGTTCAGCGAGAGGCCAGGAGCGGCCTCGAGCACGTTGAGGGCCCAGACCTGCGGCGCGCTGAGGCCGGTGCGGCGCAGGATGGCCTTGGAATACTCCTGGATGGCCTTGAACAGGCGCCGCAGGTCGTTCACCACCTCGGCCGCGTCCGTGGCGGCGCCGTGGCGGCGGGCGCCCCGGGAGCGCACCGCAGCGTCCTGCTTCCGAGTGTTCCTCGAGGTCATGGCTGGCTCGCCTCCACGGCGCCGGCTCGCGGCCGAAGCTCTTTTGTGCTCCAAGTATGAGGTATCATGTGAGAGCGCGCATGGGCAGGCTGGGGACGAAGGCCGCTCGGGACGCCGCCGCGCACCGGGCCGGGCCGGCCGAAGCGGGGCGGCGTGGCTGAGGCCGAGCCGCGGCGCCTGGCCGACGAGAGCCGCTGGTACACCGAGCACACCGCGCTGCTCGTCAGCACCCTCAAGTGGTCCCTGCTGGGAGCCGGCGCGGGCTTCTGCGTGGGCTGGGGGACGCGGGCCTTCCTCTGGTCGCTGGCGGCCTCGGACCGTGCCATGGCGCGTCTCCTGCCGGCCGGCGTCGAGCCCTGGTACCTGCTCCCGCTGGCCCTGCCCGCCTGCGTCTGGCTGATCCGCACCTTCGCCCCCTCGGCGCGCGGGCACGGGACGGAGGCCGTCATCGCCGCCATCCACCAGCGCTCGGGCAGGATCGACTGGCAGGTGGCGCCGGTCAAGCTCGGGGCGACCGTGCTGACGCTGGCCTGCGGCGGCTCGGTCGGCAAGGAAGGCCCCTGCGCCCAGATCGGGGCCTCCATCACCAGCCTGTTCGCCGACCTGCTGCGCCTCGGCGACGAGGACCGCCGGCGGCTGGTGATCGCCGGCATCGGCGCCGGTTTCGCTGCGGTCTTCGGCACGCCGGTCTCGGGCGCGCTGTTCGGGATCGAGGTGCTCTACCTCGGCCGCATCGAGTACCCGGTGCTGTTCCCGTGCCTGGTGGCCGGCATCGTCGCCCACCTGGTGTGCGGCGTGCGCGCACCGGTCCCGGTGCTGCACGCCGACCTGGGCTTCCTGGAGAAGCAGTCGATCGTCCTCTGGTCCATCCTGCTGGGCGCGGCCTTCGGCCTGATCGCGCTCCTGCTGATCGAGACCATGCGCGCCACCGACCGGCTGGCCTCGCGCTTCCAGCAGCGACCGTACGCGGTGGCTGCCGCCGGGGGCCTCCTGTTGACGATCTTCTACCTCGCCGCCGGGGACGCCTACGCAGGCCTGGGCGTGGCGACCATCGAGTCCGCCCTGGCCGGGACCGGCCAGGTGCTGGTGCTGGCGTTCCTCTTCAAGACCTTCGCGACGTCCGTCACGCTCGAGACGGGGGGCAGCGGCGGCATCGTCACCCCGATCTTCTTCATCGGCGCCACCAGCGGGGCCATGCTCGGGCAGCTGGCCGGCCTGCCCACGGGAGTGGTGGCCGCATTCGGCTTCGTCTCCGTCCTGGCCGCCGCCGCCAACACGCCGATCGCGGCGGCCGTCATGGGCATGGAGCTGCTCCCCGGGCACGTGGGCGTCTACGCCGCCCTGTGCGCGGGGACCGCCTTCCTCCTGGTCGGGCACCGCAGCGTCTACGCCAGCCAGAAGCTCGGTTTCAGCAAGTCGGCGGGGCTTGAGGCGCCCCTCGGCGGACCCATCGGCGACGTGACCCGCGCGGACCTGCACCTGCGCAAGGGCACGCTCACGGAGGCCCTTCACGCGACGGTCTCGGGCCGCCGCCGCCGGGTGCTGGCCCGCCTGCGGCGCAGGACGCGGCGCGGCTGAGCTCCTCCGCGGCCTGGACTTCCTCCGGGCTTCTCGCCAGACTGACCACCGTGCCAGCGAGCGCCAGACCGCCCGACAGCGAGCAGGACCAGCGCTCCATGCGCCGCGCGCTCGAGCTGGCCGGCCTCGGCCGGGGCGAGACCAGCCCCAACCCGATGGTCGGCTGCGTGGTCGTGCGCGACGGGCGGGTGGTGGGCGAGGGCTTCCACGCCCGTGCCGGCCAGGCCCACGCCGAGGTCGGCGCGCTGGAGCAGGCCCGCGCCGCGGCGCGCGGCGCCACCGCCTACGTGACCCTCGAGCCCTGCAACCACCACGGG
>JBDIBD010000013.1:0-27756 GCA_039812725.1 Vicinamibacteria bacterium
CAGGGCCAGGCTCATGCCTCCCCCGGGGGCGGACTCGTGACAGGACGGCAGGCGGGCAGCGTCATCGTCGAAGCGTGGCATTGTATTTCGGAACCCCCGGCGGCGCCGAGGGAGAGGGCCAGCGCCGAGCGCGGGCGATTCTCCGCGCGGGGCGGCCCGCCGCAGGTCCGTTGCGGGGCGGCGGGCTCAGCGGGCGGCCGCGCCGCTCCCGGAGAGGGCGCGCGCGATCGAGGCCGCGATGACCTGGTGGGCGGCGGCGTTGGGGTGCGGGTCCACCAGCCCCTCCGCGGCGCTCCAGTGCCGGAACTTGCGGTCGTAGGCCTCGGCGTCCCCCGCCAGCGCGTTGAGCTCGGCCTGCGGGTCGACCAGCGTCACGCCCGCGAGCGCGGGCAGACGGATCGGCCGGTTCTCCATCGGCTGGCTGAGCCGCGCCACGACCATCCGGGCCCCGTGGCGCGCGCACAGCCCGGCCAGCTCGCCGTAGACGAGCGGCAGCACCTGCGGGTTCTCGTCCGCGGGCGCGGGCACCTCGCCGCGCCTCAGCTGGACCCTGTGGCGCAGCCACAGCCAGTCGTCGTGCAGCAGGAGCGGCGCGCCGGCGCGGAAGAGGAACGAGGCGAACTCGCCGGCCCCACGCCGGTCGCTCTCGAAGTCGTGGAAGGGCAGGCCGAAGACGGCGGTGCCCGGCAGCGGCGGCTGGATCTCGAGCGCCCCGCCGCGCCAGTAGAAGTAGGGCGCCGTCACCAGCCCGAAGGTGGACTTGCCGAAGCCCGTCGAGCCGCGCTTGAGCAGCCACGGCGAGTACTGCACCACCACGTAGTCGGGCCGGTGCTGCGGGATCAGACGCCGGGCCTGGATCAGCATCTGGGCCAGGCTGCCGCCGCACAGCCCGGCGTTGATCTCCGTGCCGCCCAGGGCCCGGGCCAGCAGGTGCGGGTAGGCCTCCTCGGCCCGGCAGGCGTCGCCGAAGGTGAAGGAACAGCCGAGGGCGAGCACCAGCGGCCGGCGCCGTTCCGCCCGCTCCGGGGCCTCGGCCGGCACTCGAAAGCCGTCCTGGTCGAAGCGCACCGGCAGCGGCGGCCGCGCGGGGAAGACCATCTCGCCGCGCGCGCCGGGAATCGAGGTCCAGCCCAGCTCGGCGTCGGCCCGGTAGAGCCGGCCGCTGAAGCCCCGGCGCGGGCCCTTGAGGGTCTCGTAGATCGAGGCGGCGCGCTGGACGGTGAAAAGGGCGTAGGCCCCGGTCGCGCTCACCACGACCAGGTAGGCGACGTAGGCCGCCGCGCGCCGAAAGCGCCGCGGGCTCACCGCGCGGCCGCCCCGGCGCCCCGGCCCCGACCGGACATGCTCCACCTCCTGTGCGCGATTGTGTCAGCGGCGCCGCCCGCCGCGAAATGCCGGGGCGTGCCATAATCCGCGCCCCATGGGCGGCACGAGCACCGGCGAGCGAGCGTTGCACCCCGTGTCCGCGGTGCTGGCCGTGCTGCTGGGCTGGGTCCTGATGCAGGTGGCGCTGGTGCTGGCGCTGCGCTTCCTCGGGCTCGGCCAGCGCGGCGCGCTGCTGGCCGGCGAGGCCGCGCTGGTGCTGCCCGGCCTGGGGCTCCTGGCCCTGTCCGGCGCGCCCCTCCGGCCCTCGCTGGGACTGACAGGCCTGCCCGCCCGGCCGGTGGCGCTCTGCCTGGGCTGCGGCCTCTCGCTGTGGGCCGTCAGCCTGGGGGTCATGAACCTGCAGACCGCGCTCTTCCCCCTGCCGCCGGCCTACCTCGAGCTGTTCCAGCGCCTGCACGCTGCGCTGCGCCCCAAGGACCTGCTCGACGGGCTGCTCTCCCTGGCGGCCATCGCCCTGGCGCCCGCGCTGTGCGAGGAGCTGCTCTTCCGCGGGACCGTGCTGCCCTCGCTGGCGCGGGCCTGGGGCGCGACCGCCGGCGTCGTGGTCTCGGCCGCGCTCTTCGGCGCGATCCACGTGGACAGCCTGCCGGACGGGTCGCTGCTGTTCTTCCGGGTGCCCTTCGCGCTGGTGGTGGGGCTGGGCCTCGCCGTGCTACGGCTGCGGGCCGGCTCGCTGGCGGCGCCCATGCTGGCGCACGGGCTGCTCAACGCGGTCACCTTCGGGCTGGCCCCCCTGGTCGACAAGCCCCTCGACACCCCCGAGCGGGGCGACGCGCTCCTGGGGCTGGCCCTGCTGGCGGGCGGCGGCCTGGCGACGGCGTTCCTGTACCGCAGCCTGCCGCCCCGGGAGGACTGAGGTCGTCCGCGTCGGTCCTGCGGCGCCGATCCACCGCGGCGAACGGCTTGCGGCGCCCGCCGCCCGCCCGCGCCCGTCCCACCCGCGCAGCCGCCCGCGCCCCGCCCGGGGATCACCTTGACCGCGCTTGCCTTGGCCGCCTGGCACGGGGCTTGACGACTCGCGGCCAGGGCCTCTCGGCGGACCACCACGCCCGGCGCGGGGTTTGCAGGGTTTTCCTACATGGCGTCGGCGGAGTCCTCCGCTCCCCGGCCGATGGCGCAGAAGCTCATCCTGCCGCTGCTGGCGGTGGTGGTGCTGGTTTCCGGCGTCTCCGGCATGCTCCGGGTGGCCCAGGTCGAGCGGAGCCTGCAGCGCACGATGATCCTGGGAGCCGACCAGCTCTCGCGCGGCATCGCCTCGGCCACCTGGCACGCCATGCTGGCCGACAACCGCCAGGACGCCTACGAAATCATGCAGACGGTGGCCCGCCAGCCGGGCCTCAGCGCCATCCGGATCTTCAACAAGGAAGGGCGCATCATGTACTCCACGGCCGGCGAGACCGGCCAGGTGGTGGACAAGAACGCCGAGGCCTGCGTGCTGTGCCACGCCCGCGCGGCCCCGCTGGTGCGCGTCGAGACGCCGTCGCGCGCGCGCGTCTTCCGCGACGCGGACGGCCGTCGCCACCTGGCCATGATCACGCCGGTCTACAACGAGCCCTCCTGCAGCACGGCCGCCTGCCACGCCCACCCGCCCTCGCAGCACGTGCTGGGCGTGATCGACGTCTCGCTGGACTTCGAGCCCGTCGACGCCGAGGTACGCCACGCCCAGCAGCGCATCGCCTTCACCACGGCGGTCGAGGTGCTGCTGATCTCGGCCGTGCTGGCGGCCTTCGTGGCCGCCTTCGTGACCCGGCCCATCCGCCGCCTGATCGGGGCCACGGCGGCCGTCAGCCGCATGGAGCTGGACCAGCCCATCGCCATCGACTCGACCCGCGAGCTGTGGGCCCTGACGCGCTCCTTCAACCAGATGCGCGAGCGCCTGCGCGAGGCGGTGGCCGAGATCCAGCGCGGGGCCCAGGAGCTGGAGGGCAAGGTGGCCGAGCGCACCGAGCAGCTGCGGCAGGCCCAGCGCCACCTGCTGCAGGCCGACCGCCTGGCCTCGCTGGGCCAGCTGGCCGCGGCCGTAGCCCACGAGATCAACAACCCGCTCTCGAGCGTGCTCAACTTCTCGGCCCTGATGCAGCGCGTCCTGCGCGAAGACGGCGTCCCCGCCGGCCGCGTGGCCGAGTTCCGCGGCTACCTCGAGCGCATCACGGAGCAGACCGCCCGGGCCGGCCGCATCGTCTCGGACCTGCTGGCCTTCTCGCGCCGCTCGCGGCCGCAGCGCGCGCCCGCCGACCTGGGCGCCATCGCCAGCACCACGCTCGGGCTGGTGGCCCACAAGCTCGAGCTCATGAACGTGCGGGCCGAGCTGACGGTGGCCCCCGACCTGCCGCGCGTCCCGTGCGACGCCTCGCAGATCCAGCAGGTGGTCATGAACCTGGTCCTGAACGGGGCCGAGGCCACCCGCGCCCGGGGCTCGGGCCGCGTCGCGGTGAGCATAAAGCCGCAGGCGGGGGGCCGGGCCGTGGCGCTGCGGGTGGAGGACGACGGGGAGGGGATGTCCGAGGAGCTGCTGGCCCGCGTCTTCGACCCCTTCTTCACCACCAAGGGCGAGGGCAAGGGCGTCGGCCTCGGCCTGGCGGTCGTCTACGGCATCGTCGAGTCGCACGGCGGCCAGGTCGACGTGCGCAGCGCTCCGGGGGAGGGCACCACGTTCGAGGTGCTCCTGCCGCTCTTCGCGGAGGGGGCGGGCGGCGAGGCGCGCGCCGACGGCCGCGAGGCGTGAGCCCCCTGGGACTGCTGCCCCTGGGGTCGCCGCCGGAGGCGGTGCTGGGCGAGCTGGAGGCCGGGCTGCGGCTGGCCTTCGGGGTGGGCACCCGCCGGGTCGAGGGCTTCGCCGACCCGCCCGAGGCCTACGACCGGGCCCGCGGCCAGTGGAGCGCGGTGGCGCTGCTGCGCGCCCTGCTCCGGCGCCCGGCGTCGGAGGGCCAGCCCCTGCTGGGCGTCACCGAGCGCGACCTGTTCGTGCCCGTGCTGAGCTTCGTGTTCGGGCAGGCCCAGCTGGGCGGGCGTGTGGCGGTGATCTCGCTGGCCCGGCTGCGCCCCGAGTTCCACGGTCTGCGCCCCGACGAGCGGCTGCTGGCCCGGCGCGCGCTCACGGAGGCGGTGCACGAGGTCGGCCACACCCTGGGCCTGCTGCACTGCCCCGACCGCCGCTGCCCGATGGCCCTGTCGCCGGGCCTGGACGACCTCGACTTCAAGACGACCGCGCCCTGCGCGAGCTGCGCGGCGCTGTTGCGGGGCCGGCGGGCGGCTGCCGGACGGCCGACCGCTGCCCCACCCCCGGGAGGAAGAACATGAACGCCCGCTGGCACATCCTGGTCGTCGACGACGAGGAGACCATGACCGAGTCGCTCTCGGCCTGGCTGCGCGAGGACGGCTACTCGGTGGACTGCGCCGGCTCGGGCGCCGAGGCGATCGAGAGGGCCCGGCAGCGCGACTACGCGATCTACTTCGTGGACCTCAAGATGCCCGGCGGCCTGGACGGCATCGAGACCATGATGGAGATCCGCAAGCTGCGGCCGGAGGCCTCGATCATCGTCATCACGGCCTACGCCACCGTCGACACGGCCATCACGGCCATGAAGGAAGGGGCCCAGGAGTACATCGTCAAGCCCTGCCACCCCCAGGAGATCTCCCTGCTGGTCGGGCGCATCATCCGCGTCAAGAAGCTGCAGCGCGAGAACGCCATCCTGCGCCGCAAGCTCGACCGCCACTACCACCTGCACGACCTGGTCAGCCGCAACCCGCGCATGCTCGAGGTCTTCCGGCTGGTGCGCGACGTGGCCCACCAGCGCTCGACGGTGCTGATCCAGGGCGAGAGCGGCACCGGCAAGGAGCTCATCGCCCGGGCCATCCACTACTCCGGCGAGCGCGCCGCGGCCCCGTTCGTGGCGGTCTCCTGCGCGGCGCTGGCCGAGACGCTGCTGGAGTCCGAGCTGTTCGGCCACGAGAAGGGGGCCTTCACGGGCGCCGTGGCCCAGCGCAAGGGCAAGTTCGAGCAGGCCGACGGGGGCACCATCTTCCTCGACGAGATCGGCGACATCTCCGCCAAGCTGCAGCTCGACCTGCTGCGCGTGCTCCAGGAGCGGCGCTTCTTCCGGGTGGGGGGCAACGCGGAGATCGCCGTGGACGTGCGCGTGATCGCCGCCACCCACCAGGACCCGCTGCTGGCCGTGCGCGAGGGTCGCTTCCGGGACGACCTCTACTACCGCCTGAACGTGATCAACATCCACCTGCCCCCGCTGCGGGAGCGGCGCGAGGACGTGCCGCTCCTGGCCCAGGAGTTCCTCGAGCGGCTGGGCCACGAGATGGGGCGCGACGTGGCGGAGATCTCCGACGAGGCCATGCGGCTGCTGGTCGACCACTCCTGGCCGGGCAACGTGCGCGAGCTCGAGAACGCCCTCGAGCGAGCCATCCTGAGCTGCAGGACCCGCACCCTGTCGGCCGAGGACCTGGCCTTCCTCCAGCCTCCGACGGCGGCCCCGTCCGCCGCGCCGGACCTGCCGCCGGGCCTGACCCTGCAGGACCTCGAGCGGCAGTACATCGCGGCCACGCTGGAGCGGAGCGGGGGCAACATCAAGGCGGCGGCGGCCGCCCTGGGCATCGACCGCTCGACCCTCTACGAGAAGATCCGCCGCTACGAGATCCCGCGCTAGGCGGGGACGGGCTGGCCGAGCGCCGCCAGGTTCCTGACCTCGCGCGCCATCCAGGCGCGCGCCGCCTCGCCGTGCAACAGCCCGCCGAGGAGCGCGGCATCGGCCACGGCGTGGGCCTCGAAGAGCCAGCCGCTGCCGTAGGGGTCCGCCGTCAGGCGCTGCGGGCAGGCCCGCAGGCGGGTGTTCGCGGCCACCACCAGCAGCGGCCGCGGGAACGCGAGCACCAGCTCGGCGCCGCCCGCGGTCACGACGACCGTGGGCCGCAGCAGTCCCCTGACCCCCAGGAAGCGCAGCCCCTCCGCGGTCCCCAGGCGCCGCGCCAGGAAGGCGTCGATCCCGAGGTGGACCCGCCCGTCCGCGCCGGCGTCGAGCCACAGGTGGTTCGGGGCGTAGTGGAGCCAGGCCGGCAGCGGGATGCCCTCGACCTCGGGAGTGAGGGCCCCGGGCCGCCCCGCGCCCGCCAGCGCCGGTCCGCGGCCCGCGGCCCCCGCCACCGCCAGGTAGTGCTCGCAGAACCGGTGCCCGTCGTTCCCGCAAGGCACGTCCGGCGAGTCGCTCCACGGGACGTAGGCCGGCAGGGGCGCCGCGGCGCAGAACTGGGCCAGCGACTCGTGCAGGAAGGGGCAGTGCCCGGGGGCCGGGTGGGCCTCGCGGCTCTGCGCCGCCACGGGACAGGCCGCGTGCGCGGGCGAGGAGCAGCGCTCGTCGGTCCCGCGCAGGGCCGAGCGCGAGAAGGGCTTGCGGAACGGAACGGCCCGGCAGGACTTGACCTGCTCCTCCCTCAGGAAGGGGCAACGCACCGCGGCACCTCGGCTCGCCGCCTAGCGCCTGCGGCGGCGCCAGGCGATGGGCCGACGTGGCGGCGCCGCGACCCGCCTTCCGCCGTCGGCCATCGTCAGGCCCAGGTCGGGGGTCAGCAGGACGTGATCGTCGTCGCGCCCGAGGCTGCTGCGGACCTGCGGCAGGGCCAGCAACTCCAGGACGACGCCGTACGCCACCCACAGCAGGCAGGCCAGCATCGCCACGCCGAGGGCGATGTTGGCGAGGTCGAGCAGGAAGGTCTCGGACTGCACCCAGGCACTCATGGTCACCTCGTCTCCGGGTTGGACCGAACTGGACGTCCGGCCAACCTCCTGTAGGGCAAGTTCGATGCCCGGGCCCCGCAGGACGCCGAAGACACCGTGGAGACAGGAGATGGCGCGAGCGCCGGGCTCGCCCGCGCCTGCCCGTGTGTGGGATTTCCGGACGCCGGGTGTCGGATTGCCGGACGCGGGCCCGGTCGGCCGCCGGCCTCAGCGGGACGGAGCCCGGCAGTCGAGCAGGCCGGGCTGGCCCGCAAGCCAGCTCGCGACGGCCTCGGCCGCCACGGCGTGGCCCCGCGCGGTCCAGTGCGCGTCGCGCTCGAGGTAGGTCGATCCGCCCCACCACGAGCCCTCGGCCCGCCGCAGGCTGCCCGTCAGGTCGAGCAGCGGCAGCCCCAGGCGATCGGCGGCCTGGCCCAGGCGCCGGCTCACCGCCGTCGCGTCCCAGCGCCCTCCTTCCATCCCGTAGGAGACGCTGGTCAGGTACGCCTCCCGCGACCGCACCTCGAACTTGGCGGGGATGTAGACCAGGGCCAGGCGCGCGCCGGTCGAGGTCACGTCGGCCTGCAGCGCGGCCAGGATCTCCTCGAAGCGCTGCCACTGCCGGCGGACCCTGGGGTCGGGGGGCTCGAAGTAGCCCCAGTAGGTCGGCGGCGCCGGCTGGGGCCGCACCGGCGCCCAGAGGCCCCACCCGGCCAGCCAGGCGTAGGCTCGGGGGGCGCCCCGCAGCATGCGCCGCTGGAGCCAGTACCAGAGCGCGGAGCCCTGGGGCGGCTCCGGCGCCGGGCCGCCGGCCGGGTCGGCCTCAGCCTGCGGCGGCCGCTCGTGGAGCGGCGTGTTGACCGGCTCCAGCCCTCCGGGGCCCGGGGCCACGAGCGGCTTGGGCGCGCCGAAGTACTGGACGCGGACGTTCGAGTCGAGGTCGTTCGAGAAGAAGAAGAGCAGCACGAGACGGGGCTCGTACCTCCGCCCCTCCTCGCGGAAGAACAGCCACTCCTGGTCGGTGCCGTAGCCGGCCGTGGCGCCGTTGACGACCTCGGCCGGGCAGCCGCCCTGCCTCAGCCGGCCCTCGAGCTGCCGCGTGACGGTCCGTTCCAGCTCGACCGTGTAGCCCTCCACGAACGAGTCCCCGAGGGCCAGCACGCGGAAGGCCGCCCCGGCCGGGTAGGCCCGCTCGACGTCGCGCAGGCCGCGCGAGTTGATGCGCTCCACCGCGCGGAAGTCGTCGCGCTCCCAGCTCTCGACCGAGCCGGGGGCCTTCTCCCAGCCCAAGAGCGGGTGGAAGCGCAGGCGGGCCTCGCCGCCCTGGCCCTTGCCGCGCACCGGGCGGGCCAGCTGCCAGCGCGCGGCCAGCTCCAGCCCGCCGAGGGCCACGAGGAGCGAGCAGGCCAGCAGCGCCAGGTTGCCCAGCCAGGCCCGGGCCCGCGCCGCCGCCGGCATCCCCCCCTAGTCCTCGTCGGGACCGGCCGGCCGTCGCAGCGCCGAGCCCTTCGACAGGCCCTCGGGCAGCGCCAGCGCGTCGGGCGTGTAGGCCGTGCCGTTCTTGACCACCAGCGCCACCGTCTCGCTGTTGTGGATGTCCTCGAGCGGGTTCTTCTCGAGCACCACGAAGTCGGCCAGCTTGCCCGGCTCGAGCGAGCCCAGGTCCTTCTCCATGCCGAGCGCCAGGGCCGGGTTCAGGGTGGCCACGCGCAGGGCCTCGTGGGGCGTCATGCCGCCCTGCACGAAGGCCCACATCTCCCAGTGCGGCCCGAGCCCCTGCATCTGGCCGTGGCCGCCCAGCACCACCTTGGTGCCGGCCCGCAGCAGGTCGCGGGCCGAGGCCGCCACGTCCACGTGGTGCCAGTCGGCCGGGTCGGTGGCCATGACCCCGCGGATGCGGCCGAGCGTGTCGATCACCGACTGCGGCACGAAGCGGGCCAGGCGCTGGTCCTTCCACAGGTCGTAGTGCTGGTGGAACCACTTGTCGCCCGACAGGCCGCCGTAGGCCACCAGCAGCGTCGGCGCGTAGGCCGTGCCGCTCTGAGAGAAGAGCGTCAGGACGTCCTTGCGCAACGGCGTCACCGGCAGGGCGTGCTCGACGGTGGTGTGGCCGTCGAGCACCATGGTCACGTCGTTCTCCAGGTCGCCGCCGCCCTCGGGCACCACCAGCATGCCCTCCTCGCGCGCCGCCTGCAGGATCCACTGGCGCACGTCGCGGCGCGGCTGCATGTACGACTTGACCGAGAAGGCCCCCATCGTCTTCAGCCGGCGCAGGTGCTTGCGGGCGTCGTCGAGGCTCTTGATGGTGGCCCGCTCCGGGTCGTCGGCGCCGTAGAGGATGAAGCCGGTCGAGAAGATGCGCGGGCCCGTCATCAGGCCGGCCTCGACCAGCTCGGCCTGGCCGAAGACCTCGTGCGTGCTGGCCGACGGGTCGTGGGTCGAGGTGATCCCGTAGGCCAGGTTGGCCGCGTACTTCCAGGGCTTCTGCGGGTAGACGTCGAGGGCCGTGTAGTGCAGGTGGGCGTGCTCGTCGAACAGGCCGGGGATGATCGTGCGGCCCGAGACGTCCACGCTGCGCGCCCCGGCCGGCGCCTGCACCTTGTCGGCCGGTCCGACCGCCAGGATGCGGTTGCCGTCCACCACCAGCGTCCCCTGCTCGAGCACCTCGTCGCCCTTCATGGTGACGATGCGGGCGCCCGTGTAGGCCACCACCCCGCTGGGCCTGGCCCGCGGCGCCGCAAGGGCGATCTCGATCTGCTGCGACTCGGGCAGCTTCTTCTCGTCCTTCTTCTCGTCGTCCTTCTTCCCGGCCGCGGGCTGGGCCTTGGCCGTCTTGGGCTGGGCGGCGGCCGGCTCCTCCGGCTTCGGCGTCGGCACGGCCTGGTCGAGGGCCAGGCGGTGGTAGACGGGGCCGAAGCCCCAGGTGACCGTGCGGCCGCCGTCGGCCCAGCCCAGCCACTCCCCGCCCGCGTCGGTGAGCTGGGCCACGGGCAGGGCCCCCTCGGCGGCCACGTCGATGGCCTCCTGCTTGAGCGGCAGGGCGGTGACCCAGGCGTTGTGGTCCTCGTTGTAGGCCACCCAGCGCCCGTCGGGCGAGACCACCGCCTCCTCGGCCTTGGCCCAGCGCAGGTGCTCGCGGCGATCGGTGCCGTCGAGCTTGACCGAGACCAGCACGGCCTTGGGCACCTCGGTGGGCTTGCCCTCGGCGTCCTCCAGGAAGTAGACGCGCTGGCCGTCCTGCGAGAACTGCGGCCGCGGCATGCGCCGGTTGGCCCCGCGCACCTTGGTGCCGATCACGAAGCGGTCGCCGCCGCCGCTGGCCGAGACCACGCGGATCTCGAGCCACAGCTCGTCGCCCACGTCGCCGCCGCGCAGCGTGGCGCCGCTGCCGCGCACGTAGACGACGCTCTGGCCGTCGGGCGAAAAGGCCGGGTTGACGTACTGGCCGGGGGTGCTGGTGAGCCGGGCGGGGCCGCGCCCCTGCGGACCGAGTGGCCACCACCAGACGGCCCCGCCGTCCTTGTCGTTCCAGGTCACGAAGGCCAGGCTCTGGCCGTCGGGGGCGAAAGCGGGCGAGAACTCGAGGTCCGCGTTCTGGGTCAGGCGCGTGGGCTGGCCCTTGGGCAGGTCCATGCCGTAGAGGTGGCCCAGCGCCGAGAAGACCAGGCGGCGCCCGTCGGGCGACTCCACCGGCCAGCGCACCACGCGGGCCTGCACCGTCTCGGCGAAGGCGGCGTGCGGTTGGCGCACGGCCTGGTCCACGCGCTGCTCGACCTCGGCCGTGAAGGGGATCGCCGAGCGCCCGCCGCCCTGCACGTCCCAGCGCCAGATCTTCCCGCCCGCGGTGGCCACCACCGACTTCCCGTCCGGCGTGAAGGCGAAGCCCGGGAAGACGCCGTGGAAGGCGAAGCTCTCCATGAGGTCGCGCTCGAGCCCCTCGGCCAGCAGGCGCGTGCGGCCCGAGGCCAGGTCCATCAGCTCGAGGCGCGTGACCGCGCGCACGCGCCGCACGAAGGCCAGGCTCTGGCCGTCGGGCGAGAGCGTGGGCGCGGCCGCGCCGCCGAACTCGCCGGTCAGCGGCAGGACCTGGCCGGTCTGGCGGTCGAGGCGCTTGACCTGCCAGATGCCCTCGTTGACGTTGCGGTCGTAGCGGAAGCGCGCGTCGCGGGCCGAGAAGTAGACGAAGCGGCCGTCGCGCGAGAAGGCCGGGTCGGCCGCGTCGGGCTGCTCGTCCTTCTTGGTGAGCTGCACGCCGCTCCCGCCTCGCAGGTGGAACAGCCACAGCTCGACCGTGCCGAGCGACGAGCGGTCGGTGAGGCGCTTGCGGCCCAGCAGGTACTGCCCGTCGGGGGACCAGGCCGGGGCGCTGACCGTGCTCTCCTTCTCGCTCGAGACCTGGCGGGCGTTCTTCCCGTCGGCGTCGGCCACCCACAGGTTCTCGAGGCCCCCGCGGTCGCTGGCGAAGGCGATCTGCTTCCCGTCCGGGCTGAAGCGCGGCTGCACGTCGTAGGCCGGGCCGCTGGTGATCCGCTGCGCGGCGCCGCCCTCGATCGGCAGCAGGTACAGGTCGCCCAGCAGCGAGAAGACGATCTGCTTCCCGTCGGGGCTGACGTCGAGGTGCAGCCAGGTGCCCTCGTCCGTCGTGAACTTGACCAGCTTCGAGGGCCCGTGCTCGGCCTCGACCTTCCAGGGCTCGCCGGAGTCGGGCTTCGCGGGCGCACCGCCCTTCTTCGCCTCGGCCGCCATGCCCGGCAGCGCCCACGCCAGCGCCACCGCCGCCAGACCCGTTCCCACGCCGCGCATCAGAGCCATCGCTCCTCCGTTTCGGGACGCGGGACGGTAGCGCGCCCCGCCCGGGCCGTCAATCCAGGCGACTGGACGGGGCGGGAGGATCAGGCCGTCACGTCGAGCTCCTCGACGGGGACGTACCACAGGGACGTCGGCTTGAACCTGTCGACGCGGTAGGCTCGCACCGACGAGGCCGGCCCGTACATCAGCGGAACGATCGGCACCTCGCGGTCGGCCACCTGGGTCAGCGCCTCCAGGTTCTCCGTGCTGCGGTCGCCCCGGAAGCGGTCGATGGCCGCGTCCATCTCGGGGCTGCGCAGCCGGCCGAGGTTGGCGGCCACGGCCAGGTTGCCGCCCTGGGGGACGCGGTAGCTGGCCAGGTTCGACTCGAGGAAGTCGCAAGGGTCCATCGTGTCCGCGATCCAGCCGGCCAGGGTCAGGTCGTAGCTGCCGCTCACCGACGACTGCAGGAACTCCGTGCTCGTGCGCGTGGGCTTGAACTCCACGGGAATGCCGATCTGGCCCAGCTGCGCCGCCAGCAGGTCGCCCACCCGCTGGGGGTAGGAGAGGTACGGCCGCGGCCCCCACGGCAGGCGCAGCGTCAGGCGCTCCGGCCGCTCCACGCCGGGCTGGGCCAGGAGGGCCCGGGCCGCGGCCAGGTCGAACTCCAGCCGCAGGTCGGCGGGACCCAGCGGGCGCGGCGTGAGGCTGGTGGCGGCGAAGGCCAGCGGGTTGGCGTAGCAGGCCCCCGCGATGGCCAGGCGGTCCACGGCGCGGGCCACGGCAGCGCGCACGCGCGGGTCGCGCAGCCGCGGGCTCTCGCAGTTGAGGTACAGCATGGCCAGCGAGACCCCCGGCAGCAGCACCTTGCGCACGCCCTTGGCCGCGTCGATGTCGTCACGGCCGAGCGACAGGCTCAGGTCGACCTGGCCCTGCTCGATGGCCTGCAGCAGGCTCCGGGCCCGGCCGTCGGCCTCGGGCGGGTAGCTCAGGAAGAGCACCTCGTCGATCGCGGGCGGCTTGCGGAAGTGCGGGTTGCGCAGCAGCCTCACCCGTTCGGGCGTGCTCTCCGGCGCGATCAGATAGGGGCCCGTGCCGAGCAGGGCGCCCCGCTGCTCGCGGTAGACGCTGCACTGGTAGTGGCTGAGCGCCAGGTCGAAGCGCGCGTTCGGCCGCCGCAGCTGGAAGACCACGCGCTCGCCCTCGGCCTTGACCTCGGCCTCCTCGCGCACGGCGGGCGACTCGCGCAGGCAGCGCACGACGTCCTCGATCCTCAGCGGCGAACCGTCGGAGAAGAGCACCCCGGGGCGCAGCTCGGCGTCGAAGGCCGTGCCCTTCGCGTCGCGGGGGCGCAGCGGGCCGGCGAAGAGGCAGGGCTCGATCTCGGTGCTGCCGTAGACGTTGCCGAAGGGGGGCTCGAACACGTGCCGGACCACGAACGAGCTCTCGACGTCCCAGGACTTGCGGGGGTCGAGGTTGCGCGCCGGGGCCAGATAGCCGACGGTGAGGGACTTCGGGTGGCTGGCGGTCATGGGGTCTCCCTGGTGCCCACCGGCCCGCCCCCCCGGGAAGGGAGCTCGACCGGGGCCGGGCCTCGGCCGGTGAGAGACGCGACTCTAGCACGCGCGCCCTCGACTAGACGCGGGCCGTGAGCAGCTCCTCGGCCAGCTGCTGCCAGCCGGCGCCCGGCGCCGCCACGCCGCAGGCGTCGAGCCAGCGGCGGGCCTTCTCGGCCAGCAAACACCACTCGTCCTCGCGGTCCGCGGCCTCGCGCTCCAGCCAGGCCAGGGCCAGGGCCGTGGCCAGGGCCTTGCGGGCCTGGTGGTTCTGAGCGTCGATGCGGGCCAGCAGCTCGCCGACCTTCTTGCCCAGGAGCGCCGCCAGCTTCTCGGTGAGGTCCCACGAGCCGTCGAAGCGCTGGAGGGCCACGACGGTGCCCAGCGGTCCGCCACCGGCCGCACCCGCGCGCAGCGGCCGGGAGCCCGAGGCCTCGAGGGCGAAATCGCGATCCGTGGAAGAGTCGGGCGCCAAGATCTCGCAGCACAGCCCGTCGAACTCCTCCGCCATCGGCCGCGCCTTCTGGAGCTGCGCGGCGGCGGCCTTCGGGGCCATGGCACGGAAGACCGCGCTCGGGAAGGCCGCCGCCGCCCGCTGCCCACCCCAGCCGTGCTGCAGCGCGATCGGCACCTTGACCAGCACGGCCTCGCCCTCGGTCGGGGCCTCGCGCCGCTCGACGGCCACGAAGGAGGTGTGGCGCGAGGCCAGCCCGTAGGCCTTGGCCAGCGCCACGACCTCCTGGTCGACCCGGGCCTGGGCCGACTTGCCGCGCTGCTGCAGCGACCCGCGCCGCGTGTGGAGCGGGCTCATCCCCTCCTCGAGGTCGCGGATCAGGGCCCGCGCCGCCAGGGTCCCGAGCAGGGTTCCCTCGCTGGCGGCCGCGGGGTCGATCGGCAGGCGCCATTCGACCTCGCCCGCGGGCCCGCGGGCCCGCAGCACGGCCTCCTTCGGCAGGTCGCCGTCGCCCAGCCCGTAGACGATCACGCGGCCGTCAGCGAACACCGGTGGCACGAAGTGCGGGGCCTGGCGCGGGCTGGCGCCCTCCCAGTCCACGCGCAGGCTGGTGAAGGCGGGCGTCATCAGGCGCCGGAGCTGGCGCAGGACCTTGGGCTCGAGGCGCTCGCCGGGTTCGATGAACTCGGCCGCCCCCTCCCCCGCCCGCGCCATGCCCTTGACCAGCCGGCTGTCGACCCCGGCCCCGATGCCGAAGGCGAAGACGCGCGTGTCGCCGGAGTGGCGCCGCAGCAGCGCGACCACCTCGTCGCTGTTGGTCACCTGGCCGTCGGTCAGGACCACGAGCTGGCGCGGCAGCCCCGGCACGAGCTCCTGCACCATCACGCTGGCCAGGGCCGGCAGGACCTCGGTGCCGCCCAGGTCGGCCTGCATGCCGCCCACGAAGGTGCGCGCCGCCTCCAGGCTGGCCTGGTCGTAGGGACGGCTCTCGCCGAACAGCCGCTGCCAGGTCGAGCCGAACCTGACGACGTCGAAACGCTGGGCCGGCGTCAGGCTCGCCAGGCACAGCTGCAGCGCGCTCCTGGCCTCGTCGATCGACTGCCCCTCCATCGAGCCCGAGCAGTCGATCACGAAGACCACCTCGCTCGGGGCCGAGGCGCCCTCGATCCGAGGGGCGAAGGAGAGCTGCGCGGCCCAGCCGCCGCGCGGGTCGCGCTCGACCAGCGCCTGCGGCTGCCCGGCCTCGCGCGGCGTGACGAGCAGGACCAGGTCGCGGTCCATGGCCGCCAGGCGGGCGCCCAGGCTCACGCGGGCGCGGTTCCCGTCGAGCAGCTCGACCGTGATCGGGTGCGTGGGCGACTCGACGGAGGCGAGGGGCCGCCCCAGGTCGATCTCGGCCTGGAAGTCGAGCCCGTAGGGGACGGCCGGCTCGCGCGGCGGGTTCAGCAAGGCCTCGCGCGACTCCCCCACGCCCACGCGGTCCTCAACGGGGGCGTAGCGCGGCGCGATGGTGGTGGGCAGCAGGAAGCGCAGGGCCTCGCCCTCGCGCAGCAGCTCCGAGACCACGCTGAGCGTGACCGTGGCCTCGCCCCGCGGCGGCAGGTTGCCGACGCTCAGCCGGAAGACGTCGGGCAGCTCCTCGTCCAGCAGGTAGCCGCCGTGGCCCTTGGCCAAGGCGTCGTCGTAGAGCTTGAAGGCCTGGTCGCGCTCCTCCACCTCGCCCGTGACGCGCCGGCCGCCGATCTCGACCTCGAAGCCCGTCACGGCCGAGCCCTCCTCGAGCGGGAAGGTGTAGACCGCCTCGAGCGGCAGGTCGCTGTCGTTGCGGAAGCGCTGGGCCAGCGTCAGGCGCGCGGCCGTTCCGCGGATCTCGCCTCGAGCGCGCACGCCCAGGAGCGGCACTGGCAGGTGGCCACAGCTGTGCTTCGAGTTCAGGCCGGCACGCATGGCAGTGGCGGCGTCCATGGTCAGTCCTCCTGGGCAGGTCGGAAGCGGGTGCGGCACCACTCGGCCAGCTCGCGCAGCTCGTCCTCCGACGGCAGCTCGCGCTCGGCCGAGACCAGCAGCTCGACCCCCGGCACCAGCACCAGGCGCGCCACCGCGTCGCGCGGCACCGGCCGGGGGGCGTTCCGGCCCGGCTCGGGGCTGCGCTGCTCGAGCACGGCCCGCACTCCCTCGAGGGTCAGGCCGCGCTGCTGCAGGGCCTTGACGCGCAGCAGCCGCTCCAGGTGCTCGGGCCCGTAGTGCCGGCCGCGCCCCAGACCGCGCGGGGCCGGCAGCAGGCCTTCCTGGACGTAGTAGCGCACCGTGCGCCGGCTGACGCCGCCGAGGCGGGCCAGGTCGTCGATCCCGTAGATCGGCTCCATGGCCTCAATATAGACAGTTCACTGTCTTATTGCAACTGTCGAATTAATGTGGGCGTCGGGGACGCGCGCGCCCGCCCTACTCGACCTCCGCGCTCGCGAGCAGGAAGGCCCCGACGCCGTGGGCGTCGTTGGCGACCACCTCGGCGGAGACGTAGTAGCCGTAGCTGCCGTCCCGGTAGGGATCACCACCGAGGCCAGCGCCGCGGCAGACGTTGCGCAACCGCAGGCGTCCCGTCGCCGCGTCCCAGTCCACCAGCTCCCCCACCAGGCCGTCGAAGCTCCGCCGTGCGAGCTGGCCGTAGCGCGGCTCGAGCAGGCCCAGGCGGGCGCCCTTGGCCCAGGCGTAGGCGACCATGGCCGAGCCCGAGGCCTCCAGGTAGTTGCCCTCCCGGCCCCCCTGGTCGGTGACCTGCCACCACAGGCCGCTGCGCGCGTCCCGCGCACGGAGCAGCGCCTCGCTCAGCTCGGAGAGCAGGCGGGCCAGCTGCCGGCGGCCCGCGTGCCCCGCCGGGAAGTGCTCCCACGCGTCGGCCAGCGCCATCGCGTACCAGCCCATGGCGCGGGTCCAGAAGGCGGGCGAGCAGCCGGTCGCGGGATCCGACCAGCGCTGCAGGCGGCTCTCGTCCCAGCCGTGGTAGAGCAGGCCGGTGGCCGGGTCGCGCAGCCGCGCGTAGCTCTCGCGGAACTGCAGCAGGACGTCGTCGAAGTCCTCCGCCCGGCCGAAGCGCCGCGCGTACTCCGCATAGAAGGGCGCGCCCATGTAGAGGCCGTCGAGCCAGACCTGCCAGGGGTACTTGAGCTTGTGCCAGAAGACGCCCGCGCGCGTGCGCGGCTGCCACTCGAGCTGGCGGCGCAACTGCTCGATCGCCTTGCGGTAGCGCGCCTCCCCGGCCTCGTCCAGGAGCGGGAACAGCAGCTTGCCGGAGTTGACCGAGTCGAGGTTGAACTCGTCCGGCGCGACGGTCCGGATGGCGCCGTCGGCCCCGACGTAGTGGTCGACGTAGGCCTTCACGTAGTCGTGGTAGCGGGCCTGCCCGTGCTTGCGGTGCAGCGCCTGCAGCCCGAGCCCGACGAGACCCTGGGTGTACGCCCAGCGATACTCCCCGTCGGACTTGCGCATGTTCCAGGCCGTCGGGAACTCCGCCAGCGTGCTGTCGGCCAGGCGCTGGCCCCAGGTCCGCGAGTCCCGCGGGCTGGCGGGCTCCGCCGCGCAGGCCGCCGCGATCACCAGCCAGGCGAGTCCCATGGCGCACTCCTCAAAATGGTCGACATCGCACGTACGGCCTGGCCCTGGCCCCGGTGGTCAAGGTCAGCACGAACACCGAGCTCGCCCGGCGCTGGCCGGACCTGATCGACGTCGACGCCGGCCGCATCGCCAGCGGTGAGATCGGCCTCGAGGAGCTGGGCTGGGAGCTGTTCCGCTACTACCTCGACGTGGCCAGCGGGCGCCAGAGGACCTGGGCCGAGCGCCACCGGATCCACAACGACCTGACCCTGTTCAACCCGGCGCCGATCACCTGAGCAGGCCCCGGGCGGCGTCCACCGCGAGCTGGTCCGGATCGCCCAGGGGGGCCGTTGGGACGGCTCGGGTGGAGTCCCGGACCACCAGCGTCGGCTCGAGCAGGGCCAGCAGCCGCGCCTCGTCCTCGCGGTGGTCGACCGAGGCGATCAGCTTCGTCGCCGCCAGCCGCGCCATCTCGCGCACGGGCCGCCGGATGGTGGTGAGAGCCGGCACGATCTTCGAGGCCAGCGCGCTGTCGTCGAAGCCCGCCACCGACACGTCGCCGGGCACCTCGAGGCCCAGCTGGCGGGCGGTGTAGATCACGCCAGCCGCCATCTCGTCGTTGCTGGCGAAGATGGCCGTCGGGGGCGAGGGCCGGGCCAGCAACAGCCGGCCGCACTCCACCCCCGACTGGAAGGTGTAGGCCCCGCGCGCGATCAGCTCGGGGCGGGGCTTGCAGCCCTGCTTCTCCAGGGCGTCGCAGAACCCCTCGAGACGCTCGCGGGTCGACTTGAGGCTCTCAGGACCGGCGATGTAGCCGATCCGCTCGTGGCCCAGCCCCGCCAGGTAGGTGGCCATGGCCGCCGCCCCCGAGCGCTCGTTCGAGATCACCACGTGCTCGGCCGAGTCGAGCGCCACGGAGGCCAGCCGCACGTACTTGACGTTGGCCTTGGCCAGGGCGCCGGCCAGGTCGTTGTTCTCCGAGATCGGCGGCAGGATGATCACGCCGTCGAGCTTCGAGCGGCTGGCGAAGTCCACGGCTTCCGCGGTCAGCGTGTCGGCCGTGCGATCGCAGGGGTGGACCACGAGCTCGTAGCCGCGCTGGCGGCAGACGCTCAGCACGCCGCGCTGGGCGTCGTCGATGTAGAGGCCGTCCGGATTGTCGTAGATCATCCCGAGCAGGTACGAGCGCCGCGCCGCGAGGCCGCGGGCCTGGGCGTTGGGCCTGAAACCCAGCTCGTCGATGACGCTCTGGACCCTGGCCCGGCTGGCCTTGCCGACCGTCGGGGAGTCGTTCAGGACGCGCGAGACGGTCCTGACCGACACACCCGCCAGCCGGGCGACGTCCCGGATCGTGGCGCCGTGAGCGCTGGGGTTGGTCATCTCAATGCCCTGGCCGTCACCTCGCCGGAGAGGGTGCGCAGCGCGGCTGCGCCGCCGGGCTCCCCGGCCACGGGCCCGGCCTGCCGCCCCCGCCTGGCCACACGCCAGGCGGGAGCGGCGAACCGACCGGGCGCTCCTAGAAGTTGAAGCGCGCGCCAGCGTAGAACTGGCGACCTGTGGAATTGTACTCGCGCACGAGGTTCATGCTGCCGTCGCCCGTGGTGTAGAGGCGCTCGTACTCGTTCGTCAGGTTCACGCCCTCGAGCGTCAAGGAGAAGTGCTCGCTGACGTGGAAGTAGGCGCTCAGGTCCAGCCGGACGGGGCCGGTCGTGGCCTCCGAGACGTTGCCGTTGCTGCCCGTGTTGCTCGTCACGTAGTCGTCGCGCTTGTTGAGCGACAAGCGCACGCCGCCCTTCTTGACCTCGTAGTACAGGGTGGCGTTGTACGAGTGGCGCGACAGGCCCTCGAGCGGCACCTTCACCGTCACGCCGTTCCGCAGCACGGGCGTGGTGGAGTCGACGTAGGAGTAGTTGCCGATGAAGCCGAAGTTGGCGGCCCAGCCCGGCAGGAACTTGAAGGGTTGCTGGTAAGCCAGCTCGACGCCCCGCAGGCTCGTGCCGTCGACGTTGGCGGCGGTGCTGTAGGTCCAGATCAGGGTCGGGTTCAACAGGGCCGGCTGGGTCGGGTAGACGGCCCGCACGGCCGCGTAGTCCTCCGGGCGCAGCGGCTCGCTGGTCCTGGGCGAGGAGATGAAGCTCTTGAGGTCCTTGTAGAAGAAGTTCACGGCCGCGACCGACTGCTCGGCGAAGTACCACTCCGCGCCGACGTCGATGGCGTCGGCCTTGAGCGGCTCGAGCTGCGAGTTGCCGCCGCTCACCGTGAAGTTCACGTCGGAGTAGGTCTTGATCGGCGCCAGGCTCGCGAGCGAGGGGCGCGTGAGGGTCCGGCTGGCCGCCAGGCGCAGCACGATCTTGCTGGTGGCGTCGTAGACCACGTTCAGCGCCGGCAGCAGGTCGTTGTAGGAGTTCGACTCCGTGTTCGCGATGGTCTGCGTCAGCCAGCCCGTGGCGTCGGTCTCGGTGTTGACGAACCGGGAGCCGAGGTTGAGGCGGAACCCGTGCCCGCTCAGCGAGGTGAACAGCGTGTAGTCCAGGTAGGTGCCGAGGGTCTTCTCCTGGACCAGCCACGTCGTCCGGCCGGGTCCGCGGACGTCGGTGAAGGTGCCGAATCCGTAGGCGGCCTTGCTCTTGTCGAAGTCGAGCACCAGGAAGTCGAGCTGCGTCTGGCTGCCGAAGCTGCCGGAGTCCACGTAGGTGAAGACCCGGCTGATGCCGGCCAGGTCCGAGGGCGGCCGCAGGTCCTGGATGGCCTGGCGGCTGTCCACCTCGCGGTCGTTGTAGATCCCGCCGAAGTTGATCACGTGCTTGCGCCCCGCCAGGCCCCACTCGAAGTCCAGGCGGGCGGTGCGGTTCGTCCGGTCGACGTTGTAGCGCTGGAAGAGCTCGTTGTCCTGCAGGACGTAGTTGGCGGGATTGGTCACGTCGAGGCCGTAGTGGATCATGGCCACGTCGGGGTTGGACCTGAAGTCGTAGGAGAAGGTGGTGCCGGTGCGCGTCTCGACGTTGGCCCGGAAGTAGTCGTCGACGTACTTCGAGTCGGCCTGGCCCACCATGCCGCTCACGCTGAAGCTGGAGCCGAGCTGGTACTTGAAGTCGGCCGTGAGCTGGTCGAAGTCGGTCTCGTCGTCGTTCTGCCGGCTCTCCGTCCGCAGGGAGACGTTGTTGAACGTCCCGGCGATGGCGTACTGGCCGTTCCCGTCCTGCGCCACGGTCACGGAGGTGGGAGTGATGGTGTCGAAGCCCCAGGGCGAGCTGCGGCGGAACTGGGCGAAGGAGTTGTAGCTGTTGGTGGTGGCCTTGAAGGTCGAATGGACCCAGTTCACGCCCAGGTCGAGCTTGTCGTTGGGGCGGAACTGCAGGCCGCTGCTCAGGCCGAAGCGGTCCTGGTCGTGCCGGAAGCTGTCCTGGCGCGGCAGGCGCGGGTACCAGAGGGAGTTGAGCTGGGCGGTGCTCAGGTCGGTCAGGTTGCCCTTGAAGGGCCGCTCGGGGAGGGACCAGCGCACCGTCCCGAACCCGTCCTGGAACGGGGTGCGTCCGGTGTAGGCGGCGGAGACCACGAAGCCGATGGTCTGCGCCTTGTTGGTGGCGCTCAGGGTCCCGGTCACGCGCGGGTCGTACTTCTTCGAGATGTCGTTGTAGCCGCCCTCGAGGGAGAAGGTCGAGTGGAAGCCGGGCTGGGACAGCGGACGCAGGGTGAACATCTCGACCGTCCCGGCGATGCCGCCCTCTTCGATGCTGGCCGTCGAGGTCTTGTTGACGTCGATGCGGCTGAACAACTCGGCGGAGAAGACGTTGAAGTCGAAGGCCCGGCCGCGGTTGACGCCGCCCAGGCTGTCGAGGCCGCCGACCGAGGCCGGGACCTCCATTCCGTTCAAGGTCACGCGGGTGAAGTCGGCCCCGAGGCCCCGCAGGGACATCTGCCGGCCCTCGCCGCCCTCGCGGACGATGGCGACACCCGGCACGCGCTGGATGGCCTCGGCCAGGTTGAGGTCCGGCAGCTTGCCGATGTCCTCGGCCACGATGCTGTCGCGGTTGTTGACGGCGAGGCGCTTCAGCTCGACCGACTGCTCGAGGCTGGAGCGGAAGCCCGTGACCGTGACCTCCTCGGTGAGATGGACGGTCTCGTCCTTCTTCTCGTCCTTCTTCTCGTCCTTGCCTTCGGCCTTCTCCGCGGGCTGTGGCTCCTGGGGAGGCTTCTGCGCCTCCTGCGCCGCCGCTGGCACGTGGCCGAGAACCAGTATCGCGCTCAGGGTCACGCCCGGCAGGAGGCGTGCAAGAAGAGCTGGCAGATTCTGCATTGGCTGTCCCCCTCGATCTCAAGCGCCCCATGTGAGGCAGGTTCTAGTTGGGCGGATGATGGAGCAACTCCTGGTCGTTTTCAACGATTTTCTTGCCAACGGTGGCATCTCGTTGGGTGCCAACGCAGATTTGAAGTTGCAAGATACTGATTATAATGACATTATGTGTTGGTAGCAGGGCCAGTTCCGAGTCACAGGTGGGATCCCAGATGAGCCTCGAGAAGGGCCGTTCTGCCGGTCCGAGAAGGGTGCTTCTGGCGTGCGGTGGCAGTCGTGGAAGCGGCCGCCGTCATTGCCGCCCGGGTCGCGTGGCAGCGCTGCTGCTCGGTGCCGCCGCCAGCCTGCCGATGGGCGCGCAGGAGCCGGCCCCCGGCCGCGTGGACTGGGACCTCGTGGAGACGATCGTCTCGCGCATCGAGGCCCCGCGCATCCCCGCGCGGTCCTACCGCGTGGCCGACTTCGGCGGCGCTCCCGACGGCACGGCCGACGCTCGGCCGGCCATCCTGGCGGCCATCGCACGGGCCTCCGCCGAGGGCGGTGGTCGGGTGGTGCTCTCGCCCGGCGTCTGGCTCAGCCGCGGGCCGATCCACCTCCAGAGCCGCATCGAGCTGCACCTCGAGCGCGGGGCGCACCTCTTGTTCTCGGCCGCGCCCCGTGACTACCTGCCGGTGGTCGAGACGCGCTGGGAGGGGACGCGGCTGCTGAGCTACTCGCCCCTCATCTACGCCCGGGACGTGGAAGACGTGGCCATCACGGGCCCGGGCACCATCGACGGCAACGCCCGCAGTGGCTTCCACGAGTGGCACCGCGAGGCGGCCGACGACGTGCAGCGCCTGCGCCGCATGGGCTTCGCCGGGGTGCCGCTCGAAGAGCGCGTCTTCGGCGAGGGGACGCGCCTGCGGCCGCCGCTGGTCCAGCTGGTGCGCGCCCGCCGGGTCAGGCTGGAAGGCTACACCGCGGTGAACTCCCCCTTCTGGGTGAACCACCTGGTCTACTGCGAGCAGGCGACCGTGCGGGGCCTGGCCGTCGAGAGCCACTTCCCCAACAACGACGGGGTGGACGTGGACTCGAGCCGCTACGTGCTGGTCGAGGGCTCCACCTTCCGCACCGGGGACGACGCGGTGGCCGTCAAGTCGGGGCGCGACCTCGACGGCCGCAGCGTCGGCAAGCCCAGCGAGTACGTGGTGGTGCGGAACAACGACATGGGCGGCGAGGACGGCATCGCGTTGGGCAGCGAGATGTCGGGCGACGTCCGCTACGTCTTCTTCACGGACAACGTGCTGCGCTCGGGCACCTCCGCCGTGCGCCTCAAGGCCAACCTCGACCGCGGCGGCACGGTCGAGCACGTGGGCGTGCGGCGCAGCGAGGTGGGCTCCTTCGAGCGCCTGTTCTGGTTCCAGCTCGACTACCCCAGCGAGCTGGGCGGGAGCTTCCCGGCCACCTACCGCGACGTCGTGCTGGAGGGCTTCACGGTGGCGGACGTGGGGACTCTCTTCGAGGCCCACGCGCCCGCCGCGGCGCCCCTGCGGGGCGTGGTCGTCCGCGACGTGAGGGTCGCGTCGGCGAAGCAGGTCGCGGTGGTCGAGAACGTGGAGGGGCTGCGCTTCGAGAACGTGACGGTGGCGGGCCGCCCGGTGGAGGCTCCACCGCCGCCGCCGCCGGCCCTGCCGGCGCCGGTGGAGCGCTGAGAGCTAGGACTTCTCGCCCAGCCCCAGCTCCTGCAGGGCGCGCGGGTCCTCGCGCCAGTTGGGGCGGACCTTGACGAACAGGCCCAGGAAGACCTTGGCGTCGAGGAAGGCCTCGATCTCGAGGCGCGCGGCGGTGCCGATGGCCTTGAGCATGGCCCCCTGCCTGCCGATCATGATGGCCTTCTGCCCGTCGCGCTCGACCACGATCGAGGCCTCGATGCGCACCCGCCCGGGCTCCTCCTCCTTGAACGAGTCGATCAGCACCGCGACCGAGTAGGGCAGCTCCTCGTGGGTCTGGCGCAGGATCTGCTCGCGCACCATCTCCGCCACGAAGAAGCGCTCGGGCTGGTCGGTCAGGAAGTCCTCGGGGTAGAGCGGCGGCCCCTCGGGCAGGTGCTTCAGGAGCAGGTGGGCCAGGCGCTCGGTGTTCTCGCCGGTCAGGGCCGAGAAGGGCACGATCTCGGCGAAGTCGAGGAAGTTGCGGTAGAGGTCGATGGTGCGCAGCAGCGCGGGCTTCGCCACCAGGTCGACCTTGTTGAGGCCCAGCACCACCGGCTTCCCGGCCCGGTGCAGCACCTGGCGCACGTAGCGCTCGCCGGGCCCGTAGCGCTCGGTCACGTCGCTCAGCCACAGCACCAGGTCGACCTGCTCGAGGCTGCGCACGGCCGTGTCGACCATGCGCCGGTTCATGGCGTGCACGGGCTTGTGGATGCCGGGCGTGTCGAACAGCACGATCTGGCCGCCCTCGGCGTTGACCACCGCCAGGATGCGGTTGCGCGTGGTCTGGGGCTTGTCGGAGGTGATGGCCACCTTCTGCCCCACCAGGCGGTTCACCAGGGTCGACTTGCCCACGTTGGGCCGCCCGACCACGGCCACGAAACCCGCGCGGTGGCTCACGCGCGGTCGACCTCGACCGGCACGCGCGTGAAGCGCACGCGGTTGACGCGCTTGCGCTCCGCGTCGAGCACCTCCACGCGGAAGCCCTCGTGCTCGGTCACCTCGCCCACCTTCGGGATGTGGCCGAAGACGGCGGTCACGAAGCCGCCCACGGTGCCGACCTCGGCGTCGGCCTCCAGCTTGACCTCCAGGGCTTGCTCCAGCCGGTCCAGGTTGACGCGCCCGGCCACCACCACGGCCCCGTGCTCGTCCACGCTGATCGGCTCGCTCTCGACGTCGTACTCGTCCTTGATCTCGCCCACCAGCTCCTCGACGATGTCCTCCACCGACACGATCCCGGCCGTGCCGCCGTACTCGTCGATGGCCACGGCGAAGGTCGAGCGCTGGGCCTGCAGCTCGCGCAGCAGCACGGCGATCTTCTTGGTCTCGGGCACCAGGAAGACCTGGCGCGTCAGGCCCTCGATCGACTCGGCCGGGTCGCCCTCGAACTCCAGCACGTCGCGCACCGAGGCCACGCCCACGATGTCGTCCAGGCTCTGGCGGTAGACCGGCACGCGGCTGTACTTGGTCTCGCGCATCAGCCGCCGCAGCTCCGCCACGGGGGCGGTCGAGGAGATGGCCACGATGTCCGGGCGCGGCGTCATGACGTCGCGCACCTGGGTCTCGGCGAAGCGCTCCATGGCCTCGACCAGCCGCACCTCGTCCACGTCGTGGACCGGCGGCGGGGGCACCTCCGGCAACGGCGCGCCCTCGTCGGCCGGCTCCTCCTCGGCGCCGTTGCGGCGGCGCAGGGCCCGCACCAGGGGCGCCATGGCCCGGGCGTAGACTTCGAAGAAGGGCAGCAGCAGCAGCAGCACCGCGGCCGGGTCGGCCCGCACCAGCGCGTAGGGGATGCTCAGCCGGAACAGCAGCAGGTACAGCACCATGGCCGCGAAGGCCAGCAGCATCGACCAGTGCTGCAGCCAGCCCAGGAACATGGCCGTCAGGATCACGGTCATGGCCACGTGCGCCGTGAAGGCCCCGATGTGGATGGGCATCAGCAGCGCGGGCGGGTCCTCGAGGAAACGGTTGGCGATCTCGGCCCGGTGGTCGGCCAGGGCCGGGCCGCTGAAGCGCCGCCGGCGCACGGCGTAGAAAGCCGCCTCGACGGAGGCCAGGAAGATCGAGGCCCCCACCAGCAGGAACAGCAGCGCGACCTGCAGCGCGGTCATGCGAAGCCCAGCAAGAGGCGGCGCAGGCGCGCCTCCAGCCGGTCCATGGTGCCGTCGTCCTGCTCGTGATCGTACCCCAGCACGTGCAGCAGGCCGTGCAGGGCCAGCACCTGCAGCTCCTCGTCGAGGCTGCGCCCGAAGCGGCGGGCGTTGCGGGCCGCCGCCGGCACGCTGATGACCACGTCGCCCAGCCCGCCCTCGCCGCCGGGGCCGGGGAACGAGAGCACGTCGGTGGTGCGGTCCTTGCGCCGGTAGCGGGCGTTGAGGGTGCGCATGGCCCGGTCGCCGCAGAAGACCAGGGCCAGCTCGCCCGAGGCGCGCAGCGAGCGCGCCGCCGCGGCCAGCACGCGCCTGAGGCGCGCGGCCGGGAGGCGGCGGGAGCGCTGGCGATCGAGCAGGACGACCTGCAGCATGGCGCCCCCCCTACTTGGCCTGGCGGGCGGTGTGGGCCTCGTAGGCCAGGATCACCGCCTGCACCAGCTTGTGCCGCACCACGTCGCGCTGGTCGAAGTAGACGAAGGCGATGCCCGGGGTGCCGGCCAGCACCGTGATGGCGTCCACCAGCCCCGAGACGCGCCCCTGCGGCAGGTCGATCTGGGTGATGTCGCCCGTGACCACCACCTTGGAGCCGAAGCCGATGCGGGTCAGCACCATCTTCATCTGCTCGGGGGTCGTGTTCTGGGCCTCGTCGATGATCACGAACGAGTCGTTGAGCGTGCGCCCGCGCATGAAGGCGATGGGCGCCACCTCGATCTGGTTGCGCTCCAGCAGGCGCTCGACCTTCTCGTAGTCCAGGATGTCGTAGAGCGCGTCGTAGAGCGGGCGCAGGTAGGGGTCGACCTTCTGCTGCAGGTCGCCCGGCAGGAAGCCCAGCTTCTCGCCGGCCTCGACCGCCGGCCGGGCCAGCACGATGCGCTGCACGCTCTTCTGCAGCAGGCTGCTCACGGCCTGGGCCACGGCCAGGTAGGTCTTGCCGGTGCCGGCCGGGCCGATGCCGAAGACCATGTCGTTCTGCTCGATCTGCTCGAGGTAGCCGCGCTGGTTGAGGGTGCGCGGCACGACCGTCTTCTTGGTCCCCCGCACGGCCGCGCGCAGCAGGTAGTCGCGCAGCTTGACCGCGCGGTCCTGCCCCAGCAGCTGCACCGCCAGGCGCACGTCGCCCGGGCCCACGTTGTAGCCCTCGCGCTGCAGGCCGGCCAGCTGCTCGAAGACCAGGCCGGCCACCTCCTCGCCCTCCGCGTCGCCCTCGGCCAGCAGCGCGTTGCCGTCGTTGCGCAGGCGCACCTTGAGCGCGCTCTCCACCAACCGCAGGTTCTCGTCGTGGATGCCGAACAGGGCCTCCTGCCCCTTCTCGGGCAGGGCGATGCGTTTCATGTTGGTGTCAGGGTCGGGGCCGGGGGGCGGCCGCGGGAACGGGGCGTCTGTGGGGGTCCGGCATGGGAAGGCAGTCTAGCACACCCACAGCCGCCCGGCGGCCTCCGCTCAAGCCTTTGACGAGCAAGATGTTGCACCAACCCACCGGTGGCGGGCGCGGGCCCCGTTGGCTACCATCCGCGCATGTCCCCGAGCGCCCGGTGACCGGCCCGACGCGCGTCTCGCCGCGCCCGTGGCGCGAGCGCCTGGCGGCCCTGGCGCTGGCGGCCCTGGCGGGCCTGCTGGCCTGGGTCTCGCCGGTCGCCAACACCTCCTCGGACCCGGCCCTGGGCCTCCTCGCGGCCCAGGCCCTGGTCGACCACGGCAGCCTCTCGCTCGACCCCTACCGGGGCGACCCCGCCTGCCCGCGGGACCTGGAGGGGGACTACCGCCTGCGCGCCTGGCGCGGCTCGCTGTATTACTTCGCGCCCGGGGCCCAGTTGCTCTCCACGCCGTTCGTCTGGGCCGCGCGCCGCGCCGGCCTCGACATGCGGCGGCCCGCCGACGAGGCCGCGTTGCAGGAGCTGGCCTCGGCCCTCCTGATCGCCCTCGACGCCCTGCTGCTGGCCTCGCTGCTGCGGCGCCTCTGCTCCCCGGTCCCCGCCCTGGCGATCACGGCCGTGCTCATGCTCGGCAGCCCGCTGGCCAGCACGCTGGCCACGGCGCTCTGGGCCGCCGGCTTCGCGGTGCCGCTGCTGCTGCTCGCGGCGCACGTCCTGGCGGGCGCGGGCGAGGCCCCGCCGCGGCCCCGGG
>JBDIBD010000014.1:0-27516 GCA_039812725.1 Vicinamibacteria bacterium
GCTGTTCCTGGCGCGGGCCGGCACGGAGCGGCCGGCCGCCAGCGTCGACGCGCGCCTGGCCCGCGAGCTGTGGTGGGGCCTCGACCGGGCGCAGTTCTTCCTGGACTTCGGCGCGCGCGTGGAGGCGTTGCGGCGCAGCCTGCGCGAGCGCCTCGAGGCGCTCGCGGGCGAGGGGCTGCGGCTGGCCGGCTACGGCGCGGCGGCCAAGGCCACGGTGCTGCTCAACGCCCTCGACCTGCCCCCCGGCCGGCTCGAGTTCGTGGCCGACCGCAGCCCCCACAAGCAGGGCCGTTTCATCCCTGGCGTGCGCGTCCCCATCCGCCCGCCCGTGGCGCTGCTCGACGAGAAGCCCGACGTGACGCTGCTGCTGGCCTGGAACCTGCGCGACGAGGTGCTCGAGCAGCAGGCCGAGTATCGCCGGCGCGGCGGCCGCTTCCTGGTGCCCCTGCCCGAGGTGCAGCTGCTGTGATCTTCCGCGCGACCGAGATCCCGGGCGCCTTCGTGGTGGAGCCGGCCCGCGCCCAGGACGAGCGCGGCTTCTTCGCGCGGCTGTTCACGCCGGAGGAGTTCGCGGCCCACGGCCTCGACACGCGGGTGGCCCAGGTGGCGCTGTCCTTCAACCGCCTGGCCGGAACGCTGCGCGGCCTGCACTACCAGGCCGCCCCGCACGCCCAGGCCAAGCTGGTGCGTTGCACGCGCGGCGCGGTCTGGGACGTGATCGTGGACCTGCGCCCGTCCTCGCCGGCCTTCCGCCGCCACGTGGCGGTGGAGCTGACGGCCCACGGCGCGCTGCAGCTGTTCGTCCCGGCCGGCTGCGCCCACGGCTTCGTCTCGCTCGAGGACGGGAGCGAGCTGCTGTACCAGCTCTCGGCCCCCTGGCAGCCGGAGGCCGAGCGCGGCGTGTGCTGGGACGACCCCGCCCTGGCCATCCCTTGGCCGCTGCGGCCGGTGGTCGTCTCGCCCCGCGACGCCGGGTTGCCGGGGGTCGCGGCCGCCACCGACGCGGAGTGATGGCGGTCACACTCCCGCGGACGAGCTGGGCTAACATAACAGGTTAAGCTCGGGGAGGTGTCACCCCAAGGGGACGCCTGCGCGGGTCGTGGCGTCGGGGCCAGGCCCCGGGGAGCACGGTGATGGAATTCGCGCGTCGACGTCGAGGCCTTGCCGGCCCCTCCCCGGCCTCGGTTCCTGGTGGTGGCATGCGTCGTTCCGTGCGCCGTGCGTGGTCGCTTTGGGCGGGAGCCGTTCGCTCCCTGGCCCGCGAAGGTGGGTGTGACATGACGAAGAAGCTCGGGCCACGGAAGAGCCCCTGGCGGACGCTCGCGCTGGCGGCCCTGTTGACGCTGTCGGCCGGCGCCGCCGCCGCCCAGACCGCCGCAGGCTACGCCGAGTACGTCATCCCCTTCGACGAGGACGTCTTCGCCTACGTCACCCAGCCGGTCAGCACCACCACCATCGGCGCCAACGACACCACCTTCACGCTCATCTCCGTGACGGCCTGGACCGACGCCGTCACGATCTACTACGACCACTGGGAGAACGGCTACGGCTACGATCCCAACGACCCCGACGGGCCCGGCACGGACGAGAAGTACACCCTCAACGCGGGCAAGACGCTGAACTTCACCAGCGCGACCGTCCCCCGGCCGCGCACCGGCGCCGACGGCAACACCTACGTCGGGTCCGGCGGCAACTGCAACGCGCAGCCGATTCCCAGTGGGGCGGTGGCCCTCATCCGCCGGCAGCCCAACCTCTGCTACGACGGCCGCGACCGCGTCATCACCGTGGGCGGCGCCACCACGGTCACGCGTGGCGGCTACTTCAACACCGCCGGCATGGGCAAGCTGGCCGCCATCGGCGAGGAGGTCTACCCGCTCTCGCCGCAGCTCATCAAGTACATCCTGCCGTTCGGCGAGGACAACGCCCGCAACGACTACCAGCAGGTGCTGGCGGTCATCCAGGCCACCGAAGACGACACCACCATCCAGATCGACTTCAACGGCGACGGCGTCTTCGACGCCTTCAACACCGAGAACGGCTACCGCGCCACCCGGGCCGACCCCGTGGATGCCACCACGCTGACCCTGCAGCGCGGGCAGGCCTACATCCTCGACCGCAACAGCGACGGAGTGGCCAACGGGACGCTGCTGGCCAAGGGCACCGTGATCCTGGGGACCAAGACCCTTCAGGTCGAGTACTTCTACGGCCGCACCGCCTCCAACTACGACAGCCGGGCCGTCTCGGCCTTCCCGCGCGGCTTCTGGACCAAGGAGTACTACGCCTCGGCCGACGGCGGCAACGCGGGCGTCTGCGCGGGCGGCACCTGCAACACCGACATCCTGCTCTACAACCCCACCTCCAGCACGATCACCATCAACTGGGAGACCACCGCCGGCAGCGGGAACTTCACGATGGCGGCCAACGAGACGGCCTTCTTCCAGAACAAGACCGGCGGCACGGCCGCCAACTACGTGCCCGACGGCTCGGGCGTCTACCTGCGCGGCAGCGACGTGTTCTGGGGCACCTCGGACATCGACTCCAACCGCAACGACTGGGACTGGGGCTACAGCCTGGTGCCGTCCTACCTCTTGTCGCAGGAGCAGATCGTGGCGTGGGCGCCCGGGAACTCCCCGCCCCAGGCCTGCAACACGGCCAACGCCCGTGGCAACGGCCTGTTCCTGACCCCCGTCTTCGACAACACGCTGATCTTCATCGACGCCGACGACAACGGCACCCCCGACACGAACGCCAGCATCGAGGTCCTGCGCGGCCAGACCGCGGTGGCCCCCACGAGCGGCGGCTACCGTGCCAATCGCCTCGAGTCGCTCTACATCACCGGCAGCAACGTCACCGGCGCGGGCGCGGCCAGCGTGTGCGACCTGACCGGCGCGCGCATCTACGCCACCGGGCCGTTCTCGATGTCCTACGGCGAGAACCCCGACAAGACCACGGCCGGCGGCGGCCTCGACCTGGGCTACACGGTCCTGCCGAGCCCGGCCAACTGGATGGACCTGGCGCTGACGGTCGACAAGTCCACCAGCCCGGTGCTGGTCTCGACCCTGGCGGGCGTCACCACCGTGACCTTCACCCTGGTGGTGGAGTCGCACGAGTTCAACATCGACTCGCTCAACGTGGTCGACACGCTGCCGGCCAACTGGACCTACGACGCCGGCAGCACCGTCATCACGCTACCGAACCTGACCCAGATCAGCGGCGGCGCGGCCGATCCCGTCATGAGCCTGCCGACCTTGACCTGGGGCGCGGGCCAGCTCGGCAGCCTGCTGCCGCACCAGCAGGTCGTCATCACCTTCAACGCCCGCACCACCGCCGCCTTCGCCAACGGGGCCGTGACCGTCAACAACGTGGGCGTGACCGGCACGCGCACGGTGGGCGGCGTGACCCAGACCTTCAAGGCCAGCGACTTCGCCTTCAACACCTTCACCGACGGCTCCCTCGGGATGACGCTCACCAAGCAATCCTCGGTGGCGGAGCCCGTGCCCGTCAGCCCCGGCGACACGCTGACCTACACCGTGACGGCCACCAACTCGGGCTCGTCCGCCAACCTCACCGCCGTGTGGCTGAGCGACCCCCTGCCCGCAGGGGTGACCGGGGTGGCCGGCACCACCACCCTCAGCCGCTCTTCCGTGGCCGACGCCTTCGGGGCCAGCGCCTACACCAACAACGACGGGACTCGGGCCTGGGTGAACAACTGGACGGAGACCGTCGACGGCGGCAGCGCCACGGCGGGCGACCTCCAGGTTGTGGCTGGAGAGCTGCGACTGAACAACGACGCCAGCAACGAGCCCACCGTGGTGCGGCGGGCCAACCTGGCCGGCGCCTCGTCCGCAGTCCTGGCCTTCACCTACCGGACCACGGCTGGCGTCGACGCCGCAGACGCCGTGCAGGTCTGCGGGCGGCCGAGCACCGCGGCTGGCTGGACCTGCCCACTCACGGGGGGCAACTTCACCGGCATCGTCGGCGCGACGTCGGGCAGCTACTCGTTCGACCTGGCCACGCTCGGCGCCCTGACGGCCACGGCGGAGATTCGCTTCCAGTTCACCGCCAACACCTATACCGACACGGCTGCCAACGAGTCCTTCCTGGTCGACAACCTCTCGATCACCTACGACGTCAGCGTGACGGGCGGCGACTCGCCGGAGTTCCTCTCGAGCGCCAGGCTCTACACGCTCCGACCCGGGCAGAGCCTGACCGCGACGTTCCAGGTCACCGTCGACAACCCCTTCCCCGCAGGGCAGGACGAGATCGTGAACGTGGTCACGAGCGGGGCGGCCCAGATCCCCGTGCCGCTGCAGGCCAGCGCCCGCAACATCGTGGTCGTGCCGGGCGGCCTGACGGCCACCGTGGGCGACCGGGTCTGGCTGGACGCGGACGCCGACGGCGTCTTCGACCCCGGCGAGACGGGCCTGGCCGGCGTCGAGCTGACCCTCAAGGACCAGTTCGGGACGCCCCTGCAGGTCACGACCACCAACGGCCAGGGCCTCTACAGCTTCGTCGACGTGCCCGTCGGGACGGGCTACTTCGTCGAGATCACCGGCGGCCTGCCCTCCGGCCTGAGGCAGACCACCGACACGGTGCGCGACGCCTTCGACGTGAACGGCATCTACAGCGGCAACGCCGGCACGCTCAACTGGCTGACCAACTGGACCGAGACGGGGGACGACGCCAACGCGGCCACGGGCGACATCCGGGCCGCCGGCAACCGCATCGAGTTCCGCGACACGGTCGGGAACGTGGCGGCGGGCGAGTCGCTCCAGCGCTCGGTCACGGTGGCGGGCGCCACCAGCGTCGAGGTGCAGTACGCCTGGGCCGGCACGGGGCTGGTGGCCGGGTCCGATCGCGTGGTGGTCGAGTACAGCACCAACGGCACGACCTGGACGACGCTGCGCACGATCAACGCCGACGCGGCCCAGACCTTCACGGACACGGTCGCCTGGACGCCCACCAACGGCACGTTCTTCCTGCGCTACCGCACCCAGGACGTGCTGGAGACCAACAAGCTCGCCACCATCGACAACGTGCAGGTGCGCTTCCCGCAGAGCCTGCGCACGGCCGCCTTCAACCTGTCCCCCGGGCAGGACTACCTGCAGGCCGACCTGGGCTTCCGCCCGGCCCCGAACACGTCCGTGATCGGCGACACGGTCTGGGTCGACGCCAACGGCGACCAGCTCCGCAACCCGGGCGAGCCGGGGCTGGGCGGCATCACGGTGCAGCTCTACCTCGACACCAACGGCGACGGCCAGCCCGACGGCTCGCCGGTGGCCACCACGGTCACGGCCGCCGACGGCTCGTACCTGTTCACGGGCATCGCCGCGAACGGGACCACGGACTGGGTGGTGACGCTGGACTACGGCCAGCCCGGCCTGGCCGGCTACACGGGCACCACCAACTCGGTCTTCTCGTACCTCAACCTGCCCGCCGGCGTCACGCGCCTCGACGCGGACTTCGGCTTCCGCAACGACGGCGGCACGTTCAGCATCACCGACGGGGTCTGGCTCGACAACGGCTTGCCCACGGGCACGGCCAACAACGGCGTCAAGGACGGAACGGAAGCCGGCATCGCCGGCGTGACGGTCGAGCTGCTCGACGCCTCGGGCAACGCCATCGCCTTCGCCACCACGGGCAGCGACGGGAAGTTCACGTTCAGCGGCGTCCCCGGCGGCCAGAACTACCGCTGGCGCGTGACCGACACCGCGGGCGTGCTGGCCGACTACTACGGCACCACCACGGCCGCCCAGGTGGGGACGTTCCAGATGACCGGCAACCTCACCGGCAACCTGGACTACACCACCCCGACCGACCTGCGCCACTTCGGCTACAACCAGACCCGCTCGATCGGCGACACGGTCTGGAACGACCTCAACAACAACCAGACCCGCGACGCGGGGGAGCCGGGGCTCGGCGGGGTGACGCTGCTGCTCTACCGCAACGACGGCGACACGCTGTTCGAGCCCGGCGCGGACGACGGCAACCCGATCGCCACGCAGGTGACCGACGCCAACGGGCAGTACCTGTTCGCCGGTCTGGCGGCGGGGACGTACTGGGTCAGCGTCGACAACACCCAGTCGGCCCTCGCGGGCTACACGCTCACCACGGCCGACGACAGCGGCGTGGCGGGCCACCAGCTCCGGGTCACCCCGGCTCTCTCGGGCACCGCCAACCGCCTCGACATCGACTTCGGCTACCGCGCTGCCACGCCCTTCGCGATCTCGGGCCGTTTCTTCAACGACCAGAACGACAACGGTGCCGACAACGGCGAGCCGGGCTTCGCCGGCGTGACGATCGAGCTGCGCAACAGCTCGGGCGTGACCATCGCCACCACGACCACCGGCGCTGGTGGGGCGTACAGCTTCCCGGGCCTGCCGGCCGGGACCTACACCGTGCGCCCGACGGACACCTCGGGCGTGCTGGCGGGCTACGAGACGACCTACGAGCGCAGCGAGGGCGGCCTGGCCGGCGCCTACGACGGCCAGGAGACGGTCACCCTGGGCCCCTCGGTCTCGAACGTGAACTTCGGCTACTACTACCGCACCACCGTCGTCACGCGCGCCTTCGTCTCGTCGTTCGTGGCCCGCGAGGTGGCGGGCGCCGTGGCCCTCGAGTGGGTCACCACCGCCCAGGTCGGCACGGTGGGCTTCTACGTGCGGCGCTGGGACGAGCAGCAGGCGCGGTACGTGGAGGTCAACGAGAAGCTCCTCCCGGCGGCCTTCGGCTCGCCGCAAGGTGCCGTCTACCGTTTCGTCGACCCCGGCGCGGTCCCTGGCCAGCCCGCCCGCTACGAGCTGGTCGAGATCGAGGCCTCGGGCCGGCGGCGCGCCCACGGGCCCTTCGGCGTGGACACGCGCCAGACCCTCGCCGACCCCGGGACCGAGGCAGCGCTCGACGACGCCGCTCTGAGGGCGCACGGCTACTCGCGCTCGCCCCGCGCCGCCGAGGCGCGCGCCGGGCGCCGACTCTCCGCCGAGCGGGCTCGTCCTGCGGCCGAGACGGTCGCCACGGCCGGCAAGCTCGGCGTGGCGTCCACGGGCATCCACTACGTGAGCCTGGCCGACCTGCAGGCCGTGGGCGTGAGCCTGCCTCCGGTGGGGACCTTCGGTCTCACCAGCCGTGGGGGCGACGTGGCCTACGCGCCGGTGTCGAGCCCGGCCGGGCTCTACTTCTACGGCCTCGGGCCGGCGGCCCCCTACGAGCGCGACAACGTCTACCGCGTGTCGGCGGAGAGCCTGCCCGTGCTCATGGCCTCGCGGCCCAACCCGCCAGCGCCTCCTCCGACGGGCGGCGAAACCTATCTCAGGACCGTCTCCGCGGAACAGGACACGCTGGGCCTGCCCGAGCTGTACCACGACCCGGCCGGGGACTTCTGGGTCTGGGACTGGCTGTTCAGCGGCTACGGCCCCAAGTCGTTCGCGTTCCGGGCCGACGGGGCCACCCGCACGGGCGCGGCCTCGCTCACGGTGCGCCTGAAGGGCGGCTCGGACGACGCGCCCACGAACCCCGATCACCACGCCACGTTCGCGCTCAACGGGGCCCCCGTGGGCGAGGCCTGGTTCGACGGCCTCTCGGCCGTCGAGACCACGCTGGCCTTCGACGCCAGCCTGCTCGTGGACGGCGCGAACACGCTCTCGATCGACCTCCTCGACGACACCGGTGCGCCGTACAGCCTCTTCTACGTGGACTCCTTCGAGGTGCGCTTCGAGAGCGCCTACCGCGCCCACGGCAACCGGCTGGACTTCCCCGACGCGGGCCACGCCGCCGTGCTCGTGTCGGGCTTCACGCGACCCGACGTGGCGGTCTTCGACGTGACCGTGCCCACACGGCCCGAGATCGTGGCGGCCCCGGTCACGTTGCTGCCCGACGGGACCTACGGGGTGACGGTGGCCTCCGAGCCGAGCGGCCGCCGGAGGATCTACGAGGCCCTGGCCCCCGACGCGGTGGCGAGCCCGGCCCGGGTGCTGGCCGATGCACCCTCGAGCCTGCGGCAGCCCGACAACCAGGCCCAGTACCTGGTGATCACCACCGCGGAGCTCAAGGCGACCGCGCAGGGCCTGGCCGACTATCGCTCGGACCTGAGCTCGCAGGTGGTGGACATCGAGGACGTCTACGACGAGTTCAGCTTCGGCGTCCCCAGCCCCTACGCCCTGCGCGACTTCCTGGCCTGGGCACGGACGCAGTGGCAGTCCCCGCCGCGGTACGTGCTGCTGGCCGGCGACGGCACCTACGACTACCGGGACGTGGGCGCGCACGGCGACAACCTGATCCCGCCGCTCATGGCCGACACGCCTTCCGGGCTGGCCCCCGCCGACGCCTCGTTCCTGTCGTCGCCCACGGCCCCCGAGCTGGGCTCGTCGATCGGGCGGCTGCCGGTCACGACGCCGTCCGAGCTGGCAGCGGCGATCGCCAAGATCCAGGCCCGCGAGAGCGCCCTGGCGGAGCCCTGGGTGCAAACGGTGGTGCTGGCGGCGGACGACCCCGACGCGGCCGGCGACTTCCCGCGCAGCAGCACCCTCGTCGAGGCGGCCCTGCCGGCGGAGGTGCCACGGGAGCACGCCTACGTGATGCCGGGCAACGCGACCGCAGCCCGCAGCGTCCTCCTGGAGGGCGTCAACGGCGGCGTGGGCCTGGTCGACTATATCGGACACGGAGGCTACGACCAGCTCGCCGACGAGCTGCTCCTCACGAGCGCCGACGTCGCCTCGCTGACCAACGCGCAGCGGCCCACGGTGCTGACCGCCTTCACCTGCCTGGTGGGCAACTCGACCTTGCCCGGCTACCCGACCCTGGGCGAGCGCCTGCTGCTGGCCCCCGGTGGCGGCGCGGCGGCGGTCTGGGCGCCGTCCGGCATGTCCGAGAACGACCTGGCCGAGCCCCTGGCCCGGGCGTTCTACGCGGCGCTCTTCACCGGCCGGCGCGTGGAACGGCTGGGGGACGCCGTGGCGATCGCGCGCCACGTGTACCGGGCCGGCGACCGGCCGGCGTACATGCCGGCGATCTACAACCTGCTGGGCGACCCGGCCATGCGGGTGCGGTGAGAAGACACAACGAGGACGGTGTGAGCGAGTGACGCGAAGCCAGCGCGATGGCACGACGTCTTGGCTCACACCCTCCCGGCCCGGGTGATAGGGTTCCGCTCGTGGCGCAGCACGTCATGTCCCCGGACGGCCCGAGGTACGGGGCACGCAACGCCTATGTGACTCACGGCTCGGCCAGAGTCGGAGGCTGGGTGTCCGCGGACGACTACGCCCTGTTTGAGCACCTCGTCGATTGGCAGGACCAACGAGGAATCGCTGGGAACTTCTGCGAGATCGGGGTCTTCGAAGGGAAGCGCTTCTTGTTCTTCCTTCTCTCGCTGCGGCCCGGAGAGGTCGCCTTGGCGGTCGATGTCTTCGACGACACCCAGCCGCCACGTGACTTCGAGCCGGTCTTCAGGGACAACCTCCGGGTCCACGCCGGCGGCCAACACGGCGCGAGGATCCTGCGACGCGACTCGTCGACGGTCGGGGCCCGCGAGCTGGTCGAGGCCGTCGGCGGCCAAGTGCGCATCTTCTCGGTGGACGGTTGCCACCGTGCGGAGGCCGTCGTCCACGACCTTCGTCTCGCCTGCGCGTGCCTGGCTCCCGCGGGCTTGATCATCGCGGACGACTATTTCAACGAGACCTGGCCCGGCGTGTCGGAGGGAGTGCTGCGGTTCCTCACGAGCGAGGAGGGCCGGGCAGCGGGTGTCGTGCCCTTCGCGATCTTTTCTACCAAGCTGTTCCTGGCCAGGGCTGCGGCCGCCGAAGGCTACCTCGAGCACCTGAAGCGGTGGGCCAGGCCGCACCGGCTCACGGAGGCGATCTTCCTTGACCGGCAGGTCGTCACGGTCCACATGCCGCCACCCCAGACGTGGGTGATGCGGCTGGCGAGCAGTCATCTCTGGCGGATGCTCCGTCGCACGCCGATCGGGTCTCTCGTCCGCGCCCTTCGGCGGAGCAGCGGTGCCTCTCCGGGGAGTGTTTGACAGGCGCCGGAACTGTGCCCTAGCCTCCCCCGGTGGAGCCAGCGAAGGCAGTCCCGCCGCGGCAAGCCGTCTTGTGGGGAGCTACGGGACAGGCAAAAGTACTGAGGGAATGCCTCGCCCACACCGGTGTCGAGGTCGTCGCAGCCGTAGACAACGACCCGGGCGTGGGGCCGCCCTTCCCTGGCTGCCTTCTACTGGCGGGGGCGGCCGGACTCGATGCCTGGCTGGCCACCCTGCCGGATCGGCCGGCGCTCGGCTTCCTCGTCGCCATCGGGGGCAGTCGGGGGCGTGATCGGGTCGCGCTTCACCGGGATCTCTCCGCCAGGGGTCTGACGGCCCTAACGGCAATACACCCGCGGGCCTTTGTCGCGGTCGACGCGGCCCTGGGTCCGGGGTGCCAGATCCTGGCGCAGGCGGCCGTGTGCGTCGAAGCGCGCCTGGGAACGGCTTGCATCGTCAACACCGGTGCCACAGTCGACCACGAGTGCCGCCTCGGAGAGGGCGTGCATGTCGCTCCGGGAGCCCACCTGGCTGGGCTCGTCGAGGTGGCGGACTTCGCCATGGTCGGCGCGGGAGCCGTGGTGTTGCCGCGGTTGCGGATCGGCGAGGGAGCGGTGGTCGGGGCGGGGGCCATCGTGGTCGAGGACGTTCCAGCGGGCCACACCGTGGCGGGAAACCCTGCGCGCGTGCTCCGTGCCGAGGTTCGCAGGTGAGCTTCGAGGGCAGCTTCGGCCAGCTCAGTCGAGAGTGGATCGAAGCCAGCGTCCGACGCCGCTATTCCTACGGGTTCACCTGGCTCGGCCGGCCCGTCATCCAGTACCCGCAGGATCTCCAGGCGTTACAGGAGCTCATCTGGACCATCCGCCCCAGGCTCATCCTGGAAACCGGCGTGGCCCACGGCGGCGCACTCGTCTTCTATGCGTCGATGCTCGAACTGCTCGGCGCCGACGGCCTGGCTGTGGGAGTCGACGTAGAGATCCGACCCCACAATCGAGCCGCCCTCGACGCGCACCCACTTCGCCACCGCTATCGGCTCATCGAGGGCTCGTCGACGGAGCCCGGCATCGCCGCCCAAGTGCGCCAGCTCAGTGAGGGGCGCGACCCGGTACTCGTAGTCCTCGATTCCAATCACACGCACGAGCACGTCCTGGCAGAGCTGCGACTCTACTCGCCGCTGGTGCGCGCCGGCAGCTACGTGGTAGTTCTCGACACCGTCATCGACGACCTGCCCGACGAGCTGTATCCCGACCGGCCTTGGTCGCGGGCTGCAAACCCCAAGACCGCCGTCCGCGAGTTCCTCGCCACATCGGACCGATTCGTGGTCGACACGGCGCTCGAGGAGCGACTCGGGATCACGGTGGCCCCGTCGGGGTGGCTGCGCTGCACGGCCGACCCGTCGTGAAGCGAATTCCCGTCGCCGGCCCCTGGATCACCGACAGGGAGGTCGCCTACGTTGCCGACGCCGCCCGTCACGCGTGGTACGAGAACGCCAACGTCTACCACGAGCGCTTTGAGCGTGCTTTCGCCAACTACATTGGCGTGCGCCACGCGATCGCCCTGCCCTCTTGCACATCTGCGATCCACCTTGCGCTGCTGGCGCTAGGCATCGGGCCCGGCGACGAGGTGGTCGTTCCCGACATCACCTGGATCGCCTCCGCCGCACCGGTCTCGTACGTGGGGGCCACGCCAGTCTTCGCGGACATAGACGCCCGCAGCTGGTGTCTCTCGGCCGAGTCCTTCGAGCGTTGCATCACGCCCAGCACGAAGGCCGTCATTCCGGTTGACCTCTACGGGAACGTCTGCGACTGGGATGCGATCCTCGCCGTAGCCCGGAGCCGCGGCGTGGCCGTGATCGAGGACGCGGCAGAGGCGATTGGCGGCGAGTACCACGGGCGCAAGGCAGGCGCGATGGGGGACGTCGGGGTCTTCAGCTTCCACGGTTCGAAGACGCTGACAACGGGCGAAGGCGGCATGCTCGTGACGGACCGCGACGACCTCCGCGAACGCGTGCTCGTCCTGCGCGACCACGGCAGGCGTCCGGGTGACAGGCCCTTCTGGAACGTTGAGGTCGCGCACAAGTACAAGATGAGCGCCTTGCAGGCGGCGCTGGGCCTCGCGCAACTCGAGCGCATCGACGACCTGCTGGCCCGAAAGGACCAGATCTTCGGCTGGTACCGGGAGCGCGTCGAAGGCGTGCCTGGGCTGCACCTGAACTGGCAGGCACCGAGAACACGCTCCACCTGGTGGATGGTGACCGTCGCGTGGGACGAGACCCGCAGCATCGACAAGGACCAGCTCGCGACAAAGCTCGCCAGCGACGGCATCGACAGTCGACCCTTCTTCCGTCCACTCAGTTCATTGCCGGCGTACGAAGGACTGCCTTCAGCCCGTGCGGCGGCGGAGCGGAACCGCACAGCGGCTCGCCTGAGTCCCCGGGCCCTCAACCTGCCCTCGAGCCTGAGCCTGACCGAGTCGAACGTCGAGGACGCCGTGTCGGCGACGCTGCGCCACCTCCACCGGTAACCCAGCATTGTCGGACCTCGTCTCCATCCTCATCCCGACCCGCAACCGGCCGCTACTGGCCAGTCTGGCCGTAGAGGCGGCCTTGATAGCAGCCGACGAGGACTGCGAGGTTGTCGTCGCCGACAACTCGGACCAGCCCCTCTCATTGCCCCTGGAGCAACCGCGACTCCGACATCTCAAGCCCGTCGGTAGGGTTCTTTCGATGCCAGACAACTGGGAGAGAGCTCTCGCTGCCGCCCAGGGGAGCTGGATCCTGTTGCTCGCCGACAAGTACATGCTCGTGCCGGGGGCCCTTGGCTTCCTGCGCAGGCACTCGGCGTCCGGCCACGAACTGGTCACATACGGCCACGCCGTCCTGCACCAGCATCTGGATCCACCGGACACCGAGGATTCCGCCCGACTCGGCCAGGCTGGGGGGGACCTGATCCTGCCCCCGGATGTCGTTCCTGAGGTCGTCGACTCGGCCGGGGCGCTCGCGCGACTTGTCCGGTCGATGCGCTATCCCAGCGAGTACCCCATGCTGTACACAGCGCTGGTCGCGCGGCAGTTGGTGGACGATGGCCGCGCACGATGCGGTCGCTTCTTTCTGGGCTCGTGCCCCGACGTGGCCTCGGCAGTTCAGCTCATGGCCTCCTCGCGAAGCTACCTCTTCACGCAGGCGCCCGCGGTGCTGATCCAGTACCCGGGCGAGGCCAAGGCCTGGAGCACCGGTGGAGCCGCCGTGTCAGGCGGCAGCCTGATGGGCCGCTACCTCCAGGAACTCGGACCGGGTGTCCTCTCCGACCCCGCAGAGAGATCTGTCGCTGGTGCCATCCTTGAGACCATGCGGAGCGTGGTGCGGGCGCGGCCGGATCTGGCTTGGGCGCGGCAACTCGGCTGGCGGGAGTTCGCCAAGCACGCAAGCCGCGAGATCGAGGGGTTGGGCCACGATCGGCTTGGCCGCCACTTCCACCTTGCACGCTACCTCTTGAGGAACGGCCAGGGCATAGGGAGCGTCTTCGTTCAGCTGCGCGCGGGAGCTGGCGCCCACGCACCGGCATGGCTTAGAGCACTGTGGCTGGCGTCACGTCGTACTCCGCCCGAGGACTGGGTGCCCCATACGAGCCGAGTCGCGGTCGAAAGCCGGCAGGTGGCACTGGGGCTCGTCGCCGCGCGTCTCGAAGGCGGCGATGTGCCCACCAGCTCTCGCCCGAGGATGGCTGGTGGCGCTCGTTGGCGAGCTACCCCGGGGAGCTGAGGATGTTAGGTTCTAGTCCTCGAGCCCGCTGCTGCCTGTGCGCCGCGACCGCCTGGCGGAGGTGGTACTCGGAGCCGCCCTGGGAGGTCTGGCGCTGCGACAAGTGCGGCCTGGGGCGCACGTGGCCCGAGCCCTCGCGGCAGGAAATCGAGCGCTCATATGGGCCTGGCTACTACCAAGCTCACGGCATGGGCGGAGGCGATCGCCAAGCTTGGCGGGAGCGTGCGCAGGCCATCCTCGACCGTCTTCCTTCGAGGCCCGCCAGCGTCCTTGACTTCGGAGCTGGTGAGGGGCAGCTCGTGGCCGCGTTCCGCGACTTGGGCCTCCGAGCCGACGGCGTCGAACCCAGCCCCGTGGGCCGCCGGGCCGCGAGCGGACGGCTGGGGCTTCAGCTCCTGTCTGCGACTCCCGAGCCGGCCGAGTACGACTTGATCACGGCCGTCCACGTGCTCGAACACGTGGCCGACCCACGGGCCGAGCTCTCCGGCTGGTCGCGCTGCGCTTCGGCCCGTGCAGCCTTCTTCATAGAGGTGCCGAACGCGGATAGCATCGACCTCTGGTCTGCGGTCCGCCGCCGCGAGGTCCTGCAGCTCCCCGGCCATCTCGTGCATTTCACACCCGCAACGGCGGAGCGGCTCGTTCGCGAGGCGGGTCTCGAGCCCATTCTGGTGGAGGTTTCGAATCCAGCGCTCCTCGAGGGCATCTTCGCCTTGAGGGCACGGTGGCAGTCCAAGGCGCACAGGACGCGTCCCCCAGTGTGTCGGGAAGCTGTCGATGGCGCCCACTTTCAGGGGGCGCCGCGAACGCCTCCGCTCCCACTCCCCGGCTGGAGGCGATACTGGGCGGATCGAGTCCTGCCGGCGCTACGGCGCCACGTGCCGGGGTGCCGGATCCACATCGTGGCCACTCGGGCCAGGGCCGGGGGGTGAAATGGGAAGGGAGGCCAGTAAGACCCGGGCTCGACTGGGGCAGGCGCTTGATCGTTGGCTCGTCGGAGAGGGTTTAGACGTGGGTTGCGGCGATGACCCCATCTTGGACTCAGTCGAGCGCTTCGACAGGGCCGACGGCGACGCAAACCACCTCAGCCGACACGTCACGAAGACGTACGACTACGTCTTTGCCTCACACGTCCTCGAACACATGCGCGAGCCACGCCAGGCGCTCGCGGATTGGCTCTCGGTGGTGAAGCCCGCCGGCTACGTGGTCGTACTCGTCCCCGACGAGGACCTCTACGAGCAGGGGTGCTTCCCGAGCATGTACAACGACGACCACAAGCACACGTTCACCATCGCGAAGGCGCGTTCGTGGTCGCCTGTCTCGATCAACGTGCTCGACCTCGTGCGCGGCTTGGATGCTGAGCTTGTAGCAGTCGAGCTCCAGGACCATGGTTACGACCGGCGCCTCCTCTGTCATGCGCCGGGCCGCCGTCAGCTACGACTCTTGAGTCTATGGCGCTTCCTCAATCGCCGGCTCCGGGGCAAGATCCTCTCCCAAGTCGTCGGGCGCCTCTTCCTCTTCCTGGGCGCGCCCTTGGATCAAACAGCCTTGCCGGACGACCGTCTGGCGCAGATCTTCTTCGTCCTCAGGCGGACGAGCGGCATCGCCCCGCCCGAGAGCGCCGGGCAGCCGACGCTGGCGGCCTGCCAAAGGCACGCCGAATGACCACGTCAGCGCCCCGCCCAAACGCACCCAGCTTCCCCGGCCTGGTGAGCGTGGGAATGCCAGTTCGTAACGGAGGCGCGACCCTTGCCCGAGCCCTCGAGTCAATCCTGACCCAGACCCACACGGACATCGAGGTGGTCGTCTCCGACAACTGCTCCACTGACGATACAGCCGACGTGATCAGTGCCTTTGCCCACGATCCGCGAGTACGGACCTTCCGCCAGGAACGGACCCTCACCGGCGTGCAGCACTTTCGCTTCGTGCTCGAGCAAGCACGCGGCGAGTTTTTCATGTGGGCGGCCCACGATGACTGGCGGTCGCCCAACTTCATCGAGGTCTTGCTGGCGGCACTGCAGCGCCATCCGGAGGCCGTCCTCGCTTTCTCAGAGGCCCGTTCCTGTCCGATGGCGAACCTCGAGTTTGCGTTTCCGGTCGAGCCGTTTCTCTGCGACGTCGACACCTCTGGCCTGTCACTCCTCGCACGGCTGAGAAAGCTGGCGCAGCGCGGCTGCACGCACATTTATGGACTGATTCGGCGGGACAGCCTTCTGCGCTATCCCTGGTACTCGCCCCGGCTGTCGCCGGACAGGCCCTTGCTCAACTGGCTTGCGGCGCAAGGCCCCTTCATCACGGAAGGGGCGGCTCGCTTTCTGTACTTCAATCCAGGCAAGTCAGCCGAGCAGAGTGCAGTCGAGAACTTCGGCGAGGGCCTGGGCCGACTAGCTCGCGAGGAGTGTGTCTGGCGCTCGGCTTGTGCGGTTTCTCGAGCTACTTGGGCGAGGCGGCGAACCTGGGTTCCAGCGCTCCTCGTCTTCGTCCTGCTCTACGTATGGGAAGCGCGCGGCCTTCGGAATGCGATCTATCCGTGGATGCCGAACTGGGCGCGCCGCCTCTGGCGGGCGCTGAAGTACTCCCGCTACCCCGGCCGCACGAACCGCGGCGGCGCACGAACCCCCGGCCGCTGAGGGTCTTGAGCTACGGGCAAGTGCTCACACCTTCGTGCTGCAAGGCCGCGGCCAGCTGTTCGGCGATCACACGGTAGCCGACAGGCGTGAGGTGTCCATCCTCGCTTTCCGGGTAGAGCTGCCTTCCGTCCGCAATCGCCATGGCGATCGCCTTGGCGGAGTCGACGGCGAGGAGGCCCTCAGATCTGGCCAGGGCTGCGAGATGCTCGCGCACCTCGCGGTCCGAGCGGACGAGGTCCGCAAATGGCGGTCGCAGGCGGGAGGTGGCCGGGCCGAAGGCAACCGAGTACGCGGACTCCTTCGTCGGGATGAGGAGCAGCACCGCCCGGACTCCAGCGGTCCGGGTGTGCGCGGCGATGATCCGGACGAAGGCGTCCACCAGCCTCAGCCCCTCCCTGATGCGCGGCTCGGACTGGTCCAGTCCGAGGAGTCGATAGCGCGGGGTGAATATCGTGTTTGGGCCGGGGCCCGTCCAGGCCTCGGCCTGCTCCGGACTTGCCGTTGCCCAATCCCGCGAAGCAACGGTCCATGCGCTGGGCCAGCGCGTGGCTCCCGCGCGGTCGATCAGCCGCCCGAGGGCCGTGTGCGCTCGGAGCCAGGCAGGCCAGAGTGTTGGGGGCCAGCGGAAATGTCCGTTGAGGAAGGCCGTCTTCGACGACCAGTAGTTCCGTGCCTGCCGCTCAAGCGGAAATTCGTCGCCGGAAGGCGTCTGCTGGGCCGGGAGCCGGAGCCGTGCCCACCGTTCGCTTCCGTAGACACAGCGGTAGGTCTCCCACAGATCATTGCCGGTGTACGCACCCACGACGACTAGCTTGGGGCCGAGGGCCACACCTTCCACGACCAGCTCGGCATACTGCTGAAACCCGTAGCCGCCAAGGCTCATGTTGTACGTCTGGAGCCCGGTGAATCGCTCAAATTGGCTCGGCCACGTCTGCTCGCGACTGGCGTTGACGCCCCACGTCTGGGAGTCTCCGATTGCCACAACGCAGGCGCTCGTGAGCGCGACGGGGTTCCGGAAGCCACGACCGTCATGGCCGGAGGCGTAGGGAGGCATGCGCTTGATGAGGACGATGTCGTCCAACGGTGCGGGCTCACTGCCGCGCTCGAGGAGGCGGAGGACCAGTTCGGCCGTTAACGCGACGATGATCGCCGCCAGGCAAGCTAGCAGCGGCCCAGCGCATGGCCCTAGGACGCGCCGGAGCCCCGCGCGACTTCCGGTCGCGCGCGAGGTCTCAGCCAACTGGCGTCCCGACCGCCGCCCCCACCAGCCCAGCGAACAGCCGCACGAAGCGCCAGGGCTCGCGCCAGAACGCCTCCGGGTGCCACTGCACGCCCACCACAAACGACTTGCCGCGCAGCTCCACGCCCTCGATCACGCCATCCTCTGACCGTGCCGTGACCTCGAACCCCGGCGCCAGGCGCTCCAGGCACTGGTGGTGGAAGCTGTTGACCTCGATCCGGCCGGCGCCGACGAGACCGGCCAGCAGCGAACCCGGCCGCACCTCCACCTTGTGGGCGATGCCGTCGCGGGGCCGCTCGGGGTCGTCGTGGTAGGTCGTGCCGACGAAGGTCGGGATGTCCTGCACCAGCGTCCCGCCCAGCGCCACGTTGAGCACCTGCATGCCGCGGCAGATGCCGAGCACGGGCAGGTCGCGGCGCAGGACCTCGTGCACGAGCTTGATCTCGAACTCGTCGCGCTCCGGGCTGGTGCGGTTGACGGTCTCGTGGGGCGTGGCCCCGTAGAGCAGCGGCTGCACGTCGACCCCGCCGGTCAGGATCAGGCCGCCGAGCCGGTCCACCAGCGCGGGGTGCAGGGCGGGTCCGCTGGGAGCGAGCACCACCGGCACGCCGCCGGCCAGCTCGACGCTGCGCAGGTACGACCAGCGCACGACGTAGAGGTCCTGCCCCTTGGGGTCGTTCCCCGCCGTGATGCCGATCAGCGGCGGGGCCGAGTGCGCCGACATCAGTAGCCGACCTTGCGCCCCTTGTTCTGCTGGTCCAGCCAGTCCTTGAGGGGCTTGAAGTAGTCGATCATCGCGGTGGCGTCCATCTGGCGTTCGCCCGTCATGGCGTAGAGCGCCTCCGGCCAGGGCTTGCTCTGGCCCATGGCCAGCATCTCGGCCAGCTTCTTGCCGACCTTCTGGTCGCCGTAGACCGAGCACTCGTGCAGCGGGCCCTTGAAGCCGGCCTCGCGGCAGGCCGCGCGCTGGAGCTGGAACTGCAGGATGGCGGCGATGAAGTAGCGCGTGTAGGGCACGTTGGCGGCCACGTGGTACTTGGCGCCCGGGTCGAAGTCGGCCTCGGAGCGCGCCACGGCCGGCGCCACGCCCTGGTACTTCCGGACCAGCTCCCACCAGGCGGCGTTGTAGTGGGCGGGCTTCACCTCGCCCGAGAAGACCTGCCAGCGCCACTTGTCCACCAGCAGGCCGAAGGGCAGGAAGGCCACCTTGTCGAGGGCCTTGCGCATCAGGAAGCCCAAAGCGTTGCTGCCGGTGGGGGCCTTGTCGAGCAGGCCGACCTTGACCAGGTAGGCCGGCGTCACCGAGAGGGCGATCGTGTCGCCGATGGCCTCGTGGAAGCCGTCGTTGGCGCTCTGCTGGTAGAGGAAGGGCAGCTGGTTGTACGCGCGCTGGTAGAAGTTGTGACCCAGCTCGTGGTGGATGGTGACGAAGTCCTCGCCGCCCACCTCGATGCACATCTTCAGGCGCAGGTCTTCCTTCCAGTCGATGTCCCAGGCGCTGGGGTGGCAGACCACCTCGCGGTCGGCCGGCTTCTTGAAGAGCGAGCGCTCCCAGAAGGTCTTGGGCAGGGGCGCGAAGCCCAGCGAGGTGAAGAAGCGCTCGCCGTAGCGCACCATCTCGAGCTCGTCGACCTTCTTGGCCTTGAGCAGTGCCGTCACGTCGACGTCGACACCGGGGTCGGCCGGGGCCACCAGCGGGTAGACGTTCTCCCAGCTCTGGCTCCACATGTTGCCCAGCAGGTGGGCCGGGATCGGGCCCTCGGCGGGCACCTTGTCCTGGCCGTAGGTCTCGGCCAGGCGCGCCCGCACGTGGGCGTGCAGCGCGTCGTAGAGCGGCTTGACCTGCAGCCACAGCCGGTCCATCTCCCGGGCGAACTCGTCGGGCGGCATGTCGTAGCCCGAGCGCCAGAGCGCGCCGAGGTCGGCAAAGCCCAGGTCGCGGGCGCCCTGGTTGGAGAGGTCGACGAAGCGCTCGAAGTCCTTGCGCATGGGCGGCGAGACGGTACGCCAGCCCTGCCACGCGTCCAGCAGCTCGTCGTACTCGCGGCTCTCCGCCAGGGTGTTCGAGAGGGCACCCAGGTCCTTGCCCTGGTACTTGCCCTTGCCGTACTGGCCCTCCAGACGGGCCGCGATCGTGGTCAGCTCCTTCTGGAGGGCCGGGTCGCGCGGGGCGGGCGCCGGCAGCGAGAGCTTGAGCAGCTTGATCTGCCGGGCCAGGTCGGCCGGCAGCTGCAGCTTGTCGAAGCGCGTGGCCTCGGCCGCCAGCTCCATGGTCACGGCCACGCGCTCGCGGGCCGCGTCGGCCGAGATGGCCTCGGTGTCGTCGGTGATGAAGTTCGACTGCACCCAGGAGGCCCGCTCGGCCTTGACGAACACCTCCTGCATGCGGGCGTTGGCGGCCTTCAGGAAGGCCTCGGCCTCGGCGGCGGTCGGGGCCGCGGGGGCCTCGGCCAGCGCGGCCGCGGCCAGCAGGGCGGCGGGGAAGAGGAAGGCGGCGCGGCGGATGACGTTCATGCTCTCACCTCGGGCGAAGCCTACCGCCCGGGTCGAGGGGGGGTCAACGCGCCAACAGCTGCCGCGCGGCGGCCAGGGCCTCCTCGGCCGAGGCCGTGGCGGGCAACATGGCGTGGCCGGGCCCACGGGGACCGGCGAAGGCGGGGGAGGGCTGGCCGTGGTGCCAGAAGGACAGCGTGCGGGCACCCACGGCCTCGGCGATCTTGAGCGGGCCCGAGTCGCCGCCGATGAAGAGGTCGGCCTGGCTGGTCAGAGCAGCGAGCTCGCGGAGGTCGAGCTTTCCGCAGGCGTCGACGGCCTGAATGTGCGACGGAAGGCGGCGGAGGAGGGCCTGCGCCAAGTCGGACTCCGTCGGGGATCCCACCACGATCGTAGGGCAACCCAGCCCCGAGGCGAGCGCCGGCAGGAGGTCGAAAGGTGCCCGCCGCGCTGGGTCGCTGGAGCCCGGGTGGATCAGCAGCAAGCCCAGGCCGGGTTCCGCGTGAGTGCCGAGCCGGTGGCGGCACTCGTCGGCCAGCGGCGCGCGGATGCTCAGTCCTGGAGGCGGGGCGGGCGGCTCGGCTCCAGCGGCCACGGCGTAGTAGTCGCTGCGGTGGGGCCGTTTCGTGGGCTCGCCCAGGGCCGAGAGACGATTGTCGGAAAGGAGGGCTGGCAAGTCCATGTGCCGGGCCGGCACCGACAACAGCTGACAGGCGCGGGCCAGGAAGCGCCAGCGCGGGGGGTAGACCTCGAGGTTCAGAACCCGGGTGGGTCGCCGAGCGACCAGAAGATGCCAGAAGACTTGGGCCCGCCAGCCCACGGCGTTGGAGCTGCCGACGACCCGCAGGCCGGCGAAACGGCCGTCGCTGGCCAGCAGTGGCGCGGCCGCCGGCGCCGCCACCACCGAGATCCCGGTGCGCGCGACGTCGAGCAGGGGCAGAACGCTCGTGGCGGTGACGAGGTCGCCGATGTAAGAGACGCTGAAGACCAGCTCGTTCAGGGGCACCCGGAAGCTCCGCCGTCCGTGGGATCATAGCTGCGACGGGCCCCGTCCATCCGCCCATGCTCAGCGTCATCGTCGTCAGCTGGAATACCCGCGACATTCTGAGGGACTGCCTGGCCTCGGTCTGCCGGCACCTGCCGGCCGGGGACCGGGAGCTGGTGGTGGTCGACAACGCGAGCCAGGACGGATCGGCCGAGATGGTGGCGCAGGAGTTCCCTTTCGCGCACCTGCTGCGCAACGACGCCAACCTCGGCTTCGGCCGGGCCGCCAACCAGGGCATGGAGGTCGCGCGCGGCGACCTGATCCTGCTGCTCAACAGCGACGCTCTCCTGCAGGACGGCAGCCTCCTCGCGCTCGCGGAGCGCCTGGCGAGCGACCCGACCCTCGGGGTCGTCGGGCCGCGCATCGTCCTCGAAGAGGGCCGCCTGCAGTCGAGCGCACGCCGCTTCCCGTCGGTCGGCCGGCTGCTGCTCTCCGAACTGTGGCTCCACCGGCTCCTTTCCCGCGGGCGGGCGGCGGACCTCCTGCTGGGTCACTACTGGCCCCACGATGCCGAGCGCGAGGTCGACTGGCTGGTGGGTGCCTGCCTGCTGGTGAAGCGCGAGGTGTTCGAGCAGACGGGCGGCTTCGATCCCGCCACGTTCATGTACGGCGAGGAGGTCGAGTGGTGTCACCGCATCCGGGCCGCGGGCTGGCGCATCGTCTTCTGCCCCGAGGCGTGGGTGCTGCACCTCAACCACAAGAGCGCCGATAGGCTCTTCGGCGACGCCGGCCGCACCGACCGCTGCCTGCTGGCCGAGGATGACCTCCTGTGCCGCTGGCAGGGGGCCTGGGCGCCGGCCGTGGCCGGCCTGCTGCGCGTCTCCGGAGCCGTCCTGAGGGTTCTCTTGTTCGGCTTGCGCGTTCGGTTCCGTCCAGGGGACGCCTACGCCCGTGACGTCGCGGCCGACGGTCGGGCCACGCTCGAGCACTACGCACGGCGCTGGCGTGGAACCACCTGGAGGCCGGCCGCGTGAAGGCGACGTGTCGCCTCTGCAGATCTCAGCGCCTGGCCCCGCTCGCCGCCCGCCCGGAGCTCGAGCTCCTCGGGTGCCGCGAGTGCGGCTTCGTCTCGGGCTGGCCCACGGGCGACCGCGACGCTTCGAGCCGCTACGCGGACTACTACCACGGGGCGATCCTCCAGGCCCCGCACCCCGAGCAACGCTACGACGAGTGGCTCGACGAGGCCGAGCGGCGGGTGGGCCGTGGGCACTTGCTCGAGGTCGGGGCCGGGAGCGGGGGCTTCGTCCAGTCCGCGCTGCGCCGAGGCTGGCGGGTCGATGCCACGGAGGTCTCCGCCTCGGGCCTCGAGCACCTCCGCAAGACCGGAGCCAGGGTGTTCGCTGGGGACCTCCGCGAGGCGGGCTTTGGGGAGGCCACCTTCGACCTGGCCGTCTCCCTGGAGGTGCTCGAGCACCTTCCCGAGCCGCGTCCCCACCTGGCCGAGCTGGCGCGCGTCCTGAGGCCCGGCGGGCTGCTGCTCCTCACGACCCCCAACTTCGGAGGCCTGAGCCGCCGGCTCTTGGGCTGGCGCTGGCGCGTGATCGATCCCGAGCACCTGGGGTACTTCACGCCGCGGACCCTGCGAGGCGAGCTCCGCCGACACGGCTTCGACCCTGTCAGCGTGCGCTCGCGCGGGCTCGACGTCACCACCTGGTCTGGACCCGCCCCGGGCGGCGTGAGACGCTTCGACCCCGTGAAATCCGCCCGCTGGCGCGACGGCATCAACGCCTCGGCCCTGCTGCGGCCGGCGAAAGACGGCCTCAACGGCGTGCTCGCGCTGACCGGTCTGGGCGACTCGCTGCTGGCATGGGCGCGACGGTCATGAGGTTGGACTGGTTCGGGCAGGTCGCTGCCGCCACCCTCGAGCCGCGTGGATCGGCATGAGCGCCGCCCCGGTGGTGTCGGTGGTCGTGGTCAGCTTCAACACCCGGGAGCTGCTGCGCGAGTGCCTGGCCTCCGTGTCGACCCACCTGGGCTCGCTGCCGCACGAGACCCTGGTGGTCGACAACGCCTCGTCGGACGGCTCCGCCGAGATGGTGGCCGCCGAGTTCCCCTCGGTCCGCCTGCTGCGCAACGCCGTCAACGAGGGTTTCGGTCGCGCCAACAACCGGGCCATGCGCGCGGCGCGCGGCGACGTCTTCCTGCTCCTCAACAGCGACGCGCGGCTCGTCGACGCCTCCCTGCTCGCGCTGGTGGCCAACCTGCGGGCCCGCCCCGACATCGGTGTGCTCGGCCCCCGCTTGCAGCGGCCCGACGGGTCGACACAGCCGAGCGCCTACCGCTTCGGCTGGCTGCGCCTCATCGCGCTGGAAGAGCTGGGGTTGTACAAGCTCTGGCCGCCGGCGGGCCGGGCGGAGCTGCTGCTCGGCGGGTACTGGGATCACTCCGCCCGGCGCGAGGCCGACTGGCTGGTGGGCGCCTGTCTGCTCGTCCGGCGAGACGCCTTCGAGCGAACCGGCGGCTTCGACCCGGGCATCTTCCTCTACGGCGAGGAAGAGGAGTGGTGCTGGCGCATCCGCGCCGCCGGCTGGCGGGTGGTCTTCGACCCGGCCGGCCAGGTCGTGCACGTGGGCCACGCCTCCGCCGCCAAGTCGCTGGGCGAGGAACGGCGGGTGAGGCGCTGCCTCGCCGCTGCCGACGACCTCGTGCGACGTCGCGAGGGACGGCTTGCCGCGGCGCTCCTTCCGGGGGTGCGTGTCCTCGGCGCGCTGGAGAAGCTCGTCTTCCACGGCCTCCGCGCCTGGCTCCGGGGAGGCGACGCGAGCACGCGTCAGACGCTCTGGACCAGTCGTCTCGTGCTGAGGCGCTACCTCCTCCTGCGGCGCGGGGAGGAGGGAGTGGGCCCGGCGTGAACACCGTCCACGTCACCTACGACGGCGCGCTCGACCCGCTGGGGGCCGCGCAGGTGGTCCCCTACCTCCTCGGCTTGGCGCGCCGGGGGGTGCGCCCCACTCTGGTTTCCTTCGAGAAGCGGGAGCGCTGGGCCGACCGGCCCGCGCGGGAACGGCTCGTCCGCCAGCTCGAGGACGCGGGGGTGGCGTGGCGACCGCTGCCCTACCACCGCCGTCCACGCCTGACGGCCACGGCCTGGGACCTGGCCTCGGGCGCCCGCGCCATCCGCAAGGCCGTGCGTGCCACGCGCGCCGTCCTCGTCCACTGCCGCGGCGACGTGGCCATGGCCATGGCCCGGCTGGCCTGCCGCGGCCTCACCGTGCGCCTGGTCTACGAGGCCCGCGGCCTGTTCCGCGACGAGCGCGTGGAGGTGGGCTCCTGGCGCGCCGGCGGCCTGACAGACCGCCTGGTCCTGGCCTTCGAGCGCGGCAACCTGCGGGCCGCCCACGGGCTCCTGTGCGTCATGGCCCAGCCGGGCCTGGTCGCCCTGCAGGCCCGGCGCGACCCGCTGCCCCCCTTCCGCCACCTGCCCAACTCGGTCGACACGTCAGCCTTCCAGCCGCGGGCGGCGGGGACGGAGCCGGAGTTCGGCCTGGCCTACCACGGCTCGCTGGGCGGCTGGTACCCCACGGCCGAGATCGTCAGTCTGGGCCGCCTGGCCGCCCGGCACGTCCCCGGCCGGGTCCTCTTCCTCACGCCGCAGCCCGAGCTGGCACGCGCGGCCGGAGCCGATCCTTCGTGGGCCGAGGTGACGAGCGCCGCGCCCCGGGACGTGCCGGCCTGGTTGGCCCGGGCCCGCGCTTCCTTCTTCGTCATCCAGCCCAGCCCGGCCAAGCGGGCTTCGTCGCCGACCAAGTTCGCGGAGGCGCTTGCCTGCGGCCTGCCGGTGCTGGCCAATGGGGCGTCAGGCGATCTCGAGAGCATCCTCGAGGCGGAGGGCGTGGGCGCGCTCGTGCGCGACCTGAGCCTGCCGGCCTACGAGGCCGCCGCTCGCCACCTGGGGGGCCTGCTGCCCGACCCGCTGACGGCCGCGCGCTGCCGCAGCCTGGCCGAGCGGCGGTACAGTCTGGACGCGGCCGTCGCCGCCTACCATGACCTCTACCTCGAGCTCGCTGCCGGCTGACGTCCCTCACAACGACGAGCACGCGCTCGACTCGGGCGAGCGGCTGCTCCTGCGGCGGCTGCTGCTCTACGGGTTTCTGGTGCGCGTGGCGGTGGCGCTGGCGCTCGAGCTCAGCGGCTTCTCGACCCGTCTGGCCCCCGACGAGGACACCTACGGCGGCGCGGGCTGGCGCACGGCCTTGTACTGGATGGACGAGGTGTCGCTGCCCGACTGGCGCTTCTCGAGCAAGCAACCGCTGGGCTACTTCTACATCAACGCCGCCTTCTTCTACGTCTTCGGCCACACCGCGCTCCCGCTCAAGCTGGTCAACGCGCTGCTGGGGGCCCTGACGGGACGCTACGTGTACTTCATCGCGCGCGAGCTGTTCGGCGCCACGGTCGCCGTGCGGACCGCCCAGTTCGCCGCCTTCTTCCCGTCGCTGGTGCTCTGGTCCTCCGTCAACATCCGCGACGTGTGGGTCATCTTCCTGATCCTGTTCGTGTCGTGGCACAGCCTGCGAGTGGTGCGCGGCCGCTCGGCCCTGGCCCTGGTGCACGTCGGGCTGGGCATCTACGCCATCACCTTCTTCCGCGACTACCTCTTCTTCGTCGTCGCGCTTCCGCCGGTGGTCGCCTTCCTGATCGGCACCCGCGGCAACCTCGGGCGCAACTTTCTCTTCGCCATGTTGGCGGCCGTGGGCGTGCTCTACCTGATCGAGCGTGGCGCCGGGGCCGGCGCGGTCCCGCACATGAGCCTGGAGTCGCTCAGCCAGGTGCGCCAGGACATGGCCATGGGCGCGGGCAGCGCCTATCAGCAGGACGTGGACATCTCCACGCCGGGCCAGGCGCTGCTGTTCCTGCCGGTGGGCATCGCCTACTTCCTCTTCTCGCCCTTCCCCTGGCAGATGACCTCGCTGCTCAAGCTCTTCTCGCTGCCCGAGATGCTGCTCATGTACTACCTGACGCCCTCGATCGTGCGGGGCATCGTGCACACCGTGCGCCACCGCTTCCGCGAGGCGCTGCAGGTCCTGCTGCTCACGGCGCTCCTGACGATCTCGTACGCGCTGGGCGAGGGCAACGTGGGCACGCTCTACCGCCACCGCGCGCAGGCCATCCTGTTCTACCTGATGTTCGCGGCGGTGGGCCTGGAGCTGAAGCGCGCGCCCAAGCCGGCCGACGAGGGCCTGCCGGCCCTGCGCCTGCCGGCCTGAGCGGCCATGCTGCGCGTGCTGGCCCTCGTGCCGTACCCGCCGGGCCGCGTGCCGGGCCAGCGCTACCGCATCGAGCAGTGGGCGCCGCACCTGCGCGCTCTCGACGTCGAGCTGACGCTGGCGCCGGCGCTGAGCCCCGCGGCCCACGAGCGCCTGCAGCGCCCGGGCGGTCTCGCGCTCAAGGCGGCCGGCCTGCTCGCGGCTCACGCGCGCCGCCACCGTCTCCTGCGCCACCTCGAGAGCTACGACCTGGCCTATGTCTACCGGGAGGCCGCGCTGGGTCGCTCCGACTGGCTCGAGCGGCGCCTGGCCGCGCGCCTGCCGTTCGTGCTCGACTTCGACGACGCCATCTACCTGCCGGCGGTCAGCGCCGCCAACGCGGCCTTCGCGTGGCTGAAGGACCCGGGCAAGACCGAGCGGCTGTGCCGGCTGGCGCGGCGCGTGATGGTCGGCAACGAGACCCTGGCGGCCTGGGCGGCCCCGCGCTCGCGCGCGGTCGACGTCGTCCCGAGCACGATCGACACGGACGTCTATGTGCCGGCGCCTCCCCGGCCCGACGACGCCGGGCGTCCACCCGTGATCGGCTGGACCGGCAGCGCCACCACCGTCCCCTACCTCGAGGCGCTGGCCCCGGCCCTGCTGCGCCTGAAGCGGGAGCGGCCCTTCGAGCTGCGCGTGATCGGCGGGGAAGCGCGGCTGCCCCCCGAGCTCGAGGCGCGCCTCGTGCCCTGGAGCGCCGCCACCGAGGTGGCCGACCTGCAGCCGCTCGACGTGGGCCTCATGCCGCTGCACGACGACGAGTGGTCGCGCGGCAAGTGCGGCATGAAGGCGCTGCAGTACATGGCCCTCGGCATCCCGCCCGTGGTGGCGCCGGTGGGCGTCAACGCCACGCTCGTGCGGCACGGGGAGAACGGCCTGCACGCCAGGAGCGAGGACGAGTGGGTCGAGGCGCTGCGGCGGCTGCTCGACGAGCCCGCCCTGCGCGCGCGCCTGGGGGCCGAGGCCCGGCGCACGGTCGAGGCCGCCTACAGCGCCACGGTCGTCGCGCCGCGCGTCGCCCAGCTCTTCCGCGAGGCCGCCGGGTGAGGCGCCTGTCGCGGTCCCTGGTGGCGCTCGGCCTGGCCGCCGCTGC
>JBDIBD010000015.1:0-26159 GCA_039812725.1 Vicinamibacteria bacterium
ACCCGCTGGGCGCGCTCGCGCGCGTGCCGCTCTTCTACGGCTACCTCTACCCGGTGCTGGCCGTGGCCGGGCTGGTGCTCGCCCGCCGGCGGGCCCAGCCGCGCGCCTTGCGGGTGCTGTCGGCCTGGGGGCTGGCCTTCCTGCTCATGCTGGCCTTGCGAGCCTTCGGCGGCGGGGTCTTCAAGGACCTCAAGGAGATCACCTTCGCCGCGCCGTGGGTGGCGCTGCTCAGCGCCGGGGCGCTGGTGGCCGTGGCGGAGCGCGGGTTCAAGGGTCGCCTGCTGGCGATCCTGCTGACGCTCGCGCTGGTGGCGTTCGGCGTGGGGCGCTTCAGGCAGTACCTGCAGCTCTACGTGCACCCGGCCACGGGCCCGGCTCCGTGGCTGACGGCGGGGCCAGGCTAGGCGCACGGCGGGCGGGCCCCGTTGCCCGCCCGCGCGTGTACCATGACCAGCATGCCCAGCCCCCTGCTCCTGGCCGTGCTCCTGGCCGCGCCGCCGTCCGCTGCCCCCGAGACGCCCGTGCCCGTGGACCAGGAGCCGCGCCACCGCATGGTGCTGCGCAACGACTACGTGGAGGTCCTGCGGGTGACGCTCCCGCCCGGCGAGAGCACGGGCCTGCACATCCACTCGCACGACGGCGTGGCGGTGTTCCTCGCGCCGGCCACGATCACGATGGACGTGCCGGGCCAGCCCTCCCGGGGCCCGCTCGAGCTCGTGCCGGGCGGCGTCTCGGTCCAGTCCTACGCGCGGCAGCCCTTCACCCACAGGGTCATCAACGCAGGCACCACCGCCTTCGAGGTGCTCGACGTGGAGCTGCTGCAGCGCCCGGAGGGCCCGCCGGTCGAGGCCCTCGCGCCGCCCGCGGCCGAGCACGACAGCGCCCGCGCGTACGCCTGGCGCCTGGCGCCCGGCGCCGCCACCTCACAGCACGTCCACCGGCGCCCGTACCTGATCGTGGCCGCCACGCCCCTGCAGCTGCTCATGCAGTCGCCCGACGGGGGGAGCTTCGAGCACCTCGTCGCGGCCGGCGACGTGCACTGGGTGGACGTTCCGGTCACGCACGTCCTGGCCAACCGGGGCACGGCCGACGGAACGATCGTCGAGATCGAAGTGAAGTAGGGCGCCCGGGGGCGCCTCAGGGGGAGGGAAGATGTCGCAGCCGAACGCCGAGCTGGTGAGGTCGCTCTACGCGGCCTTCGCGAAGGGGGACGTGCCCGCCGTGCTGGGGGCCATGGACCCGGCCATCGTGTGGAACGAGGCCGAGAACTTCCCGTACGCCGACGGCAACCCGTACGTCGGGCCGGGCACCGTGGCCCAGGGCGTGTTCGCCCGCCTGGGCAGCGAGTGGGAGGGCTTCGGCGTCGTGCTGGAGGAGGTGCTCGACGCCGGCCAGACCGTGGTGGCCCTGGGCCGCTACGTGGGCGCCTACCGCAAGACCGGCAAGAGCATCCGGGCCCAGTTCGCCCACGTCTGGAGGCTGGAGGGCGGTCGCATCCGCGCCTTCCAGCAGTACACCGACACGGCCCAGGTGGCCCGCGCGGTGAACGGGTAGGGCTCAGGCCAGGCTGCCCAGCCGCAGCAGCTGGACCACCGGCGCGCCGGCGGCGCGCGACGAGGCCAGGTCCACCTCCAGCTCGAGCACCCAGTCGTTGAGGTCGGCGGTGTCGACCAGCATCTGCTGGACGCGCCAGGCGGCCCCGTCCGGCGAGGGCTCGACGTGGGTGTGGCGCGCGTTGCGGGCCTCGGGGTCGAGCCGCAGGCCGCCGTGCTCGGCGCGGTGGGCCTCGCGCGCCGCCTTCAGCCGGGCCGTGCTCCAGGCCTGGCCCTCGCCGTCGACGGACGCGTCCAGCAGCTCCAGCGCGGCCTCGTCGCGCGCGGTCGACCAGGCCCGCAGGAAGTTGAAGGCCCGCGTGCGGATCGCGGAGGTGAAGGCCTTGGCGTCGCGCGTGACGTCGGGCGGTTCCTCCGGGCGCGGCGGGCGCACGGGCTCACCCGGGGCCGCCGGCTGCCAGGAGGGGTCGAGCATGCGCTCCCACTCCTCGAGCAGGCTCGAGTCGACCTGGCGCAGCATCTCGCGCAGGTACAGCTCGATCTCGCGCACGGCCTCGGTCTTGAGCCCGTCGGGGACCGTCTGGGTGAGGGTCTTGTAGACGCTCGAGAGGTGCCGCAGCAGCAACCCCTCGGCCCGCTCGAGGTCGTACTCCTGCACGTAGTCCGGGAAGGAGCGGAAGCCCTCGAACATCTCTCGCGCGATCGACTTGGGGCGGATGTTCTCCTCGCCCACCCAGGGGTGCCGGTCGGCGAAGGCGTTGAAGGTGGAGTAGACGAACTCGCGCAGCGGCTTGGGGTGCTCGAGCTTCTCGAGCTGCTCCATGCGCTGGTCGTAGTCGAGCCCCTCGGCCTTCATGCGCGCCACGGCCTCGCCCTTGAGCTTGTCGAGCTGGCGCCGCAGGATCAGCTCGGGGTCCTCGAGGATGCTCTCGACCAGCGTCAGCAGGTCGAGGGCGTGGGTCTCCGAGTCCGGGTCGAGCAGCGGCAGGGTCTCGATCAGGTAGAGCGAGAGCGCCTGGTTCATCGAGAAGTCGTCCTGCAGGTCGACGTTGACCCGCACCCGCGAGCCCTCGGGCGTCCTCGGCACGATCTCGACGATGCCGCGCCCCAGCAGGGCCCGGAAGAGCTGCCAGGCGCGCTTGAAGTGGGCCTTCCTGGCGCGTTCGTTCTCGTGGCTGTCGCGGATCAGGCGCTGCATCGCGCGCCGCCCGTCGCCCTTCCTCGACAGAACGTTGAGCAGCATGCCGTGGGTGACCTCGAAGCGCGAGGTCAGGCGCTCGGGCTGGGCCCCCATCAGGCGCTTGAAGGTGGCCAGGTCCCAGTTGGCGAAGTTGTGCTCGGGCGGCTTGCGGCGCGTGAACTTCTTGCCGTCCCTGGCCTTCTCCTCGAGCTTGAGGTTCTCGATGGTGTGCTCCGGGGCCTGGGCCACCACGAAGCCCAGGTCGTCGAAGCCCTTGCGCCCGGCCCGTCCGGCGATCTGGTGGAAATCGCGCGCCGAGAGCACGGCCGTCTTCTGGCCGTCGAACTTGCACAGGCGCGAGAAGAGAACGGTTCGGATGGGGACGTTGATGCCGACCCCCAGCGTGTCGGTGCCGCAGATGACCTTGAGCAGGCCGCGCTGGGCCAGCCCCTCGACCAGCACGCGGTACTTGGGCAACAGGCCGGCGTGGTGCAGGCCGATGCCCTGCTTGAGCCACTTGCGCACGTCGGGGCCGTAGGGGCTCGTGAACCGGAAGCCCTCGATGGCGGCCGCCACGGCGTTCTTCTCCTCGCGGGTGGCGACGTTGAGGCTGGTGAAGTCCTGGGCGCTGTCGGCCGCGTCCTTCTGGGTGAAGTGCACCACGTAGACCGGGGCCTTGCCCTCGCTGACCAGCTTCTCGACCATCTGCGACAGCGGGATCTCGGAGTAGGCGTACTCGAGCGGAACCGGGCGCAGGGTGGCCTTGACGGTGGCGGTGGGCAGGCCGTTGAGGCGGGTCAGGGCCTCCTCGAAAAAGCTCACGTCGCCCAGCGTGGCCGACATCAGCAGGAAGCGCGTGTGCGGCAGGGTCAGCAGCGGCACCTGCCAGGCCACGCCGCGGTCGCGGTCGGCGTACCAGTGGAACTCGTCCATGACCACGTCGTCGACGCGGGCCCCGGGCCCCTCGCGCAGGGCGATGTTGGCCAGCACCTCCGCCGTGCAGCACAGCACCGGCGCGTCGCGGTTGACGGTGGCGTCGCCGGTCGAGAGGCCCACGTTCTCGGGCCCCAGCTCGCGGCACAGCGCCAGCCACTTCTCGTTGACCAGGGCCTTGATCGGGCAGGTGTAGACGGAGCGGCGCCCGTCGGCCAGCGAGGCGAAGTGCAGGGCCGAGGCCACCAGCGACTTGCCCGACCCGGTGGGGGTGTTGAGGATGACGTTCTTGTCCTCGAACAACTCGAGCACGGCTTCCTCCTGGGCCGGGTAGAGCTCGAGGCCCTTGGCCGAGACGTAGTCGAGGAAGCGGCCGAGCAGGTCGTCGGAGCTGAACTCGCCCTGGGGGATCAGGTCGAAGAGCGGGCCGGGCATGGGGCCGTATTGTGGGCCAGGTTGGGTGCCCTCCGGATGTGATCGCCGTTGTGCGGCTTGACGATGGTGGCGATGGGTCTCAGGCTGACAGCGCCGCGTGCGGCGATGGCCCGGGGAGCCTGGCGGTCGCCGGCGGTGTCTCAACGGTTGAGCCGGCCATCTGCCTGGGAGGGGCCTCGTGAGAGCGACCATGGTCCTGACAGCTCTGCTCGCCCTTGTCCCGGCCTCGTCCCGGGCTGACGGCATCCACGCGGGCGTGGCAGGGAAGGGCGATTCCCGCTACCGTTTCGCGCTCGACGGTCAGCCGATTTCGCCCGAGGTCGTGACCGTGGCCGGCCGGGACGGAGAGTTGGCGCCCGGCGACCTGATCGCCGTCAACGGCGTCTGGCTGGCCCTCCGTGAGCCCGGCGAGTACCGGTTCCGCTCCGCCCTCGAAGGCGTGCTCCTGGAGGAAGGCGACGGTGGGACGCGCTGGGTCGGCGTGCGCGTCGAGCCCAATTACGGCGAGGGTCCCGACTTCGTCGACGGCCTGGCCCCCCTGACGCCCGACCAGGTCCACGGGCTCTGGGGCCTGCGCGCCGAGACCTGGACGCGGAGCTGCGCCGCGAAAGCCGGCTTCCTGGACGCCTCACGTGTGCACTTGACGCTCGGGCAGTCGGCCACGGAGGGCCGTGACGACCTTCCCGAGCTGCCCCCCGGCCTCCGGTCCCTCGAGGCCGGTCGGTTCGTCGGATGGAAGAGCCTCCGGAAGCTGACCAGCCTCGTCTACCTCGAGATCCTTCCGGAACGGACGTTCGACGTCCGGCTGATCGCAGGCCTGAGCCGTCTCGAGGTCCTGCGCGTCTGGGACGGCCGGCTCGTTCACCCGGAGGCGCTCGCGAACCTGTCCGCGCTGACGACCCTCGACCTGCGGTTCCACGACGAGCTCGCGACGCTGGAGTTCGCGCGGTCGCTGCCGCGGCTTCGCGATGTCGTGATCGAGGGCACCGGCGTGAAGGACCTGAGCCCGCTCGCTGGGCTGCTCCAGCTCGAGCGAGTCCAGGCGAACCGCAGCCTCGTCGAGAGGCTGCCGGCAGGGAGCCTTCCGGCCCTGCGAGAGCTGAGCCTGGTCGCCGCCCGAGCGCCGAGCGAGGAGATCGAGGCTTTCCGAAGGACGCATCCGCAGGTCCTGGTCCGGCACGGCTGGAACCAGTCCCTTCGTGAAGCCCTCGGCGGCGCGACCCGGGTGCGAGTCGGTCCCGGCCAGGATTTCGCCTTACACGGGCGAACGCCGCCCACGTACGAGTCGGCCGATCCGGCAGAGATCTCAGGGCTCCTGCGCCTGTTCGAGGTCGATGAGGGCCAGAGCGGAGCCGTCTGTGGATGTCTCTGCGGCGCGACCTTCGAGTTCCTCGCCGGGGACGAGCCGCTGGAGACGACGCAGCTCGCCTGCAACAACATGCTGCGCTGGCGGGCCTGGCCTGGCGACGGGATCCTCGTCCCGGCGAATGCTGCGGCGCTGCTCGACTGGCTCGCCGATCGGGGCGTCACGGGTCCCCGGGACGAGGAACGCGGGAGCCGGGCCCGCCAGGAGGCCTACCGGCGAAAGTGGGCGAGAGCGACGGCGGGATGGAGCCCTGGGCTGCGCCAGGCTCTCGAGCAGGAGGGCCGGCTCGCCGCGGAGGGTCCGAACGCCGAACGCGGGCGGTTTCGCGCCGCGTTGGCCGTGGCGTTCCCCGTCGCGGCCGATCGGATTCAGGCCCTGCTGCGGGTGCTCGGGGCGGAGGCCGGCTCGTGGAGCGGCCTCGATGGCCATGAGGTGGTCGCCGATCGGCTCCTGCGCACCTACGACCAGCGCGAGCTCGAGGCCGTCTGCAAGGCCGCCTTGTTGAGCGGCGACCGCCAGCTCCGGCGCGGCGCGGGTCGCTTCTGGGACGGCTGGCTGGAGAGCGGGCGACCGGGTCGGGAGCCCGCCGTCCGCTCGGCCCTCCTTGACGTGCTGCAAGAAGGCCAGAGCCCCGACCTCCGGCAGCGGGCGCTCTCCCTGCTGGCCAGGTGGTGGGCCGAGCTCCCGGCCGACGAGCGGGACCGCCGGCTGCGAGCCGGCCTGCACGATCCCAGCGAAGCCGTGCACGACCAGGCGATGCTCGCCGCCGGACGGCTCCAAGCGACCTGGGCCGAGGAGCAGCTGATCGGCGTCCTCGAAGGTCAACCCGTGCGCATCGTGCCGCCTCCGCCGGTCCCTCCCGACGAGATGGAAACCGTGGACCTTCGCGCCGACGTCCTTTCTCGGGGGAAGTCGATCAGCGAAGGCGAGCTGGCCGGACTGGCCTTGGGCTACCTGCGCTCGGCGCGGGCGCGGCCGCTGATCGAGGAGCTCGCGGCGGGAAGCGGTTCTCCCATGCTGCGCGTCGCCCGGGCGCTCGACGGGGGACGCTGTGACCTGTTGATCGCAGACGACTTCCGAACCAGGGACGCGAACCAGGCTCTGCAGCTCGCCGCCGTGGAGGCCGTGGTGCGCTGCAGCGGCAGACCTGGGCTCGAGCTGGCCCTCGGCTACCGCCAGGCAACGCAGTGGTGGGAAGAGGACCACGTTGCGGCGGTTCTGAAGGCGATGCTTCTCGCAGGCCACCCGCCGGGTGCGAGCGTCCTGAAGGCGGCCACGTCGCTCCCGGAGCTGCGAGGCTGGTACCAGCAATTCGGGGACGAGCTCGCGGCGAGAGGCGGCAGCCAGCCCTGACCCTCCCACGGCAGAGCTGGGCCCGAAGAGTGATGGTTCGGTGCGATGGCGGCGGGTGCACGGTTCGCAGACACACCCCCGGCCAGACAGCCCGCCGTCCGGCCGGGGGGCTGGCCCGGCGCCTCAGCGCCGGGCCAGGTCGAAGCGATCCAGCTCCATGACCTTGCTCCAGGCCGCCACGAAGTCCCGCACGAGCTTGGCCGGAGCGTCCGAGCTCGCGTAGACCTCGGCCAGCGCCCGCAGCTGAGAGTTCGAGCCGAAGACCAGATCCACGCGCGTGGCCGTCCACTTCACCTGGCCCGACTTGCGGTCGCGGCCCTCGAACGTGTCCCGGGCCTCCGAGGTCGGCCGCCACTCCGTGCCCGGGTCCAGCAGGTTCACGAAGAAGTCGTTGGTCAGCGCCTCCGGGCGCCGTGTGAAGACGCCGTGGGGCGAGCCGCCGGCGGTGGCCTTCAAGACGCGCAGGCCGCCCACCAACACGGTCATCTCGGGGGCCGTCAGCGTCAGGAGCTGGGCCTTGTCCAGCAGCAGCGCCTCGGCCATCGCCCCCAGCTGGCCCTTGGCGTAGTTGCGGAAGCCGTCGGCGGCCGGCTCGAGCACGGCGAACGACGCCACGTCGGTCTGCTCCTGGGAGGCGTCCGTGCGCCCCGGCGTGAACGGCACGTTGACGTCGTGGCCGGCGTTCTTCGCGGCCTGCTCGACGCCCGCGGCGCCGGCCAACACGATCAGGTCGGCCAGCGAGATCTTCTTGCCGCCGGGGGCGGTCCGGTTGAACTCGGACTGGATCCCCTCCAGCGTCCTCAGCACCCGGGCCAGCTCGGCGGGCTGGTTGACCTCCCAGTCCTTCTGGGGCGCCAGGCGCAGTCGGGCCCCGTTGGCGCCGCCGCGCTTGTCGGAGCCGCGGAAGGTGGCGGCCGAGGCCCAGGCCGTGGACACGAGCTGCGAGACCGAGAGGCCGGAGGCCAGCACCTTGGCCTTGAGCGCGGCCACGTCGCGGTCGTCCACCAGCGGGTGGTCCACGGCCGGGAGCGGGTCTTGCCAGATCAGCTCCTCGCGCGGCACCTCGGGGCCCAGGTAGCGGGCGCGCGGGCCCATGTCACGGTGGGTCAGCTTGAACCAGGCCCGCGCGAAGGCCTGCGCGAACTGCTCGGGGTGCGCCAGGAACCGTCGCGAGATCTTCTCGTAGGCGGGGTCGAAGCGCAGGGCCAGGTCGGTGGTCAGCATGGCGGGCGCGATCTTCTGCGCCCTGGCGTGGGCGTGGGGCACCGTGCCGGCGCCCGCGCCGCCCTTGGGCTTCCACTGGTGGGCGCCCGCCGGGCTCTTGGTCAGCTCCCACTCGTGCTCGAAGAGGTGCTTGAAGAAGTCGTGGCTCCACTTCGTCGGCGTGGTGGTCCAGGTGACCTCGAGGCCGCTGGTGATCGTGTCGGCGCCCTTGCCGGAGCCGAAGCTGCTCTCCCAGCCGAGGCCCTGCGCCTCGATCGCGGCGGCCTCCGGCTCGGGTCTCACGTGGGACGCGGGGCCGGCGCCGTGGGCCTTGCCGAAGGTGTGGCCGCCGGCGATGAGCGCCACCGTCTCCTCGTCGTCCATCGCCATGCGGGCGAAGGTCTCGCGGATGTCCCGCGCCGCGGCCAGCGGGTCGGGGTTGCCGTTGGGGCCCTCCGGGTTGACGTAGATCAGGCCCATCTGAACCGCCGCGAGCGGGTTCTCGAGCTGGCGCTCGCCCGAGTGACGCCGGTCGTCCAGCCAGCCGGTCTCCCGGCCCCAGTAGACGTCCTGGTCCGGCTCCCACACGTCTTCGCGGCCGCCGGCGAAGCCGAAGGTCTCGAAGCCCATGGTCTCGAGCGCCACGTTGCCGGCCAGGATCATGAGGTCGGCCCAGGAGATCCTGCGGCCGTACTTCCGCTTGACGGGCCACAGGAGGCGGCGCGCCTTGTCGAGGTTCACGTTGTCGGGCCAGGAGTTGAGCGGGGCGAAGCGCTGCTGGCCCCGCCCGGCCCCGCCGCGGCCGTCGCCGACGCGGTAGGTGCCCGCGGCGTGCCAGGCCAGGCGCACGAACAGCGGCCCGTAGTGGCCGAAGTCGGCCGGCCACCAGTCCTGCGAGTCGGTCATCAAGGCCGCCAGGTCCTTCTTGACGGCCGCCAGGTCCAGGCCCTGGAACTCCCGGGCGTAGTCGAAGTCCGCGCCCATGGGGTTGGACTTGGCGGAGTGCTGGTGCAGGATCTCGAGCGGCAGCCGGTTCGGCCACCAGTCCCGGTTCGACGTGCCCCCGCCCGCCGCGTGGAACGGGCACCCGCTGGTCTTGTTCTCGCCACTCATCTCGGCTCCTTCCGGCTCGAAGTTCGACGCCGTGGCTGCATGTTCGGTCAGGACCGCTGATCGGTCCAACAATTAATATCTGTTAGACTGATCGAGTGAATCGAACACTGCCCACGCTCCGGCAGCTGGCCTACCTGGTCGAGCTGTCGGAGCGCCTGAGCTTCCGTGGCGCCGCCGAGGCCCAGCTCGTGACCCAGTCCACCCTGTCGGCCGGGATCAAGGAGCTGGAGAGGCTCCTGGGCGTGCAGCTCGTCGAGCGCGACAAGCGCCACGTGCGGCTCACGGGGATCGGCGAGGACGTCGTCGCCCGCTCGCGCGAGCTGCTGGCCGCTGCTGCCGACCTGGCGGAGGTGGCCGGCTCGGCCAGCGAGCCGTTGTCGGGGCCCCTGCGCCTGGGAGCCATCCCCACCATCGCGCCCTACCTCCTGCCCGCCGTGCTGCCGGGCCTGAGGCGCGCGTACCCGAAGCTGAAGCTCTACCTGCGCGAGGACCTGACCGGGCGGCTGCTCGAGTGGCTGCGCGCGGGGCGGCTCGACCTGGCCCTGATCGCGCTGCCCTTCGAGACCGGCGAGCTGCACGTGCGCGAGCTGTTCCAGGACGACTTCTCGTTCGTCGGGCGGAAAGGCGACCCGGCCCTGCGGCGGAAGGACCTGTCGCTGCGGCGGATCGACAGTGGCGAGCTGGTGCTCCTGGAGGAGGGCCACTGCCTCCGCGACCACGTCATCGAGGCCTGCGGGCCCCGCCGGGGCGGGTGGGAGTCGCGCGTCGAGGCCACCAGCCTGCCGACCCTGATCCAGATGGTCGAGGGCGGCCTGGGAGTCACGCTCCTGCCGCGGGTCACGCTGGACGCGGGCATCCTCAAGGGCACGCGGCTGGAGGCCCGGCCGTTCGCGGCGCCGGCGCCGTCGCGCCGGCTGGCGCTGGTGACCCGGCGCACGTCTGCGAGGCGGCGGGACGCGGACCTGCTGGCGGCGTTCCTGGTCGAGCAGCGAGGCCGTCGCTGAGGGGCTCCCAGGCCGGCCGCAGGCGGTCGGCGCCAGGCCGCCGCGTCCCCCTGCCCGTGGCATACTCCGCCGCGACGCCGCATCCTTGGAGGCCCCATGACCGAAGCTGCCGCCCCCGTCGCCACGAGCCTGCGCGACTTCGCGCCGCTCTTCGTCGCCGCCGGCCTGTGGCTGGCCTTCGTGGTCTACGGCCTGCTGGCCCTGCGGCCGCACCCCAAGGGGCTCAACGCGCTCTTCTTCACGGAGATGTGGGAGCGCTTCAGCTACTACGGCATGCGCGCCCTGCTGATGCTGTACATGATCGCCCCGGCCTCGGCCGGCGGGCTGGCGCTGTCGAAGGAGTGGGCGGGCACGATCTACGCCTTCTACACCTTCTCGGTCTACGCGCTGAGCATCCCCGGCGGCTGGGTGGCCGACCGCTTCCTCGGGTACCGTCGCGCCATCTGGGTGGGCGGGTTGATGATCGCCCTGGGCGAGGCCGGGCTGGCCTCGGGGCCGCGCCCGCTGTTCTACGCGGGCCTGGTGGCCATTGCCGTGGGCACCGGGCTGCTCAAGACCAACTGCACCTCGCTGGTGGGCATGCTCTACCCGCAGAACGACCCGCGCCAGGACGCCGGCTACTCGATCTACTACATGGGCATCAACATCGGCGCGCTGATCGCGCCGCTGATCCTGGGCTTCGTGGCCCAGGAGCCGGTGGTCGTGACCGCGCTCTCGTCGCTCGGCCTCGGTTCGCTCAACGGCTGGCGCGTGGCCTTCGGCCTGGCGGGCCTGGCGATGGTGGCGGGCCTCGTCCAGTACTCGCTGCGCCAGGGCGTGCTGGGCGACGTGGGCCTGCGGGCGGGGGCCGGGGTGGCCGAGCACGGCCACCGCGACGCGCACGAGCCCCTCACCCACGAGGAGCGCCAGCGCATGTGGGTGGTGGCCATCCTGGTGCTGTTCATCATCACCTTCTTCTTCGTCTTCGAGCAGGCCGGCACGACCCTCAACCTCTTCGCCGCCGAGCACACCCGCACCGCCGTCGGCTCCTGGACCTTCCCCTCGAGCTGGCTCCAGAGCGTCAACTCGATCTGGCTGCTGCTGCTGGCCCCGGTCTTCAGCTGGCTGTGGGTGGCGCTCGGCCCGCGCGAGCCCAGCAGCCCGGTCAAGTTCAGCCTGGGCCTGCTCTTCGTGGGGGCGGGCATGCTGCTGCTGGTGCCGCCCAGCCTGGCCTTCACGGCCGACCCCGCCCTGCGCGTGGCGCCCTGGTGGCTGGTGGGGACGTACCTGCTGCACACCATCGGCGAGCTGTGCCTGTCGCCGGTGGGGCTGTCGACCGTGTCGAAGCTGGCCCCCGCGCGCTACACCGGCGTGATGATGGGGGTCTTCCTGTTCGCCATCGGGGCCGGCAACATGCTGGCGGGCTTCGCGGGCGCCTTCAGCGAGCGCCTGGCTCCCGCCACGCTGTTCGGCGGCCTGTGCGCCATCACCACCGTCATGGCGCTGGTTCTGCTGGCGCTGACCCCGGGCATCAAGCGCATGATGGGCGGCGTGCGGTAGGGCCGGCCCCGGGCGGGGGATTTCCACGACTGTCCAAATCACTCACGGTGATTTTGGACAGTCGTAGAAATTCGCTGTAGCATGAGGCATGTTCCGCGCGCGCTACCTCAAGGCCCAGGTCCAGAGAGACCTGGCGCGGAAGATGGTGCTGGTGGCCGGTCCGCGCCAGGTCGGCAAGACCACCCTGGCCCGCAGCCTGCCGGGCGCGGCGCGGGCCTACCTGAACTGGGACGTGGCCGAGCACCGGGCCCGCATCCTGGGGCGCGAGCTGCCGGCCGGCAAGCTGTGGATCTTCGACGAGATCCACAAGTATCGTTCGTGGCGCGGCTACCTCAAGGGCCTCTTCGACGGGCGTCCCCGCGGCCAGCGCATCCTCGTCACGGGCAGCGCGCGGCTGGACTTCTACCGCTTCGGCGGCGACTCGCTCCAGGGGCGCTACCACCTGCTGCGGCTCCACCCGCTCTCGGCGGCGGAGCTGGGCCTGCGAACCGCGGGCGAGATGCGCGCGCTGCTCACACTGGGCGGCTTCCCAGAACCGTTCTTCGGCGGCTCGGACGCCGAAGCCCGACGCTGGTCACGCGAGTACCGCAGCCTGCTGGTGCGGGAAGAGCTGGCCAGCCTGGAGCGCGTCCAGGACCTGGGCAACGTCGAGCTGCTCATGATGCACCTGCCCGAGCGGGTCGGCTCGCCGCTGTCGCTCAACGCCCTGCGCGAGGACCTCCAGGTCAGCCACAAGACCGTGGCCAACTGGCTGCGCATCCTGGAGCGCCTGTACGCGGTGTTCCGGCTGCCCCCGTTCGGCGCGCCCCGCCTGCGCGCGGTCAAGAAGGAGCAGAAGCACTACCACTTCGACTGGAGCCTCGTGCCCGGGGAGGCCGCGCGTTTCGAGAACCTCGTGGCCTCACACCTTCTCAAGTGGGTGCACCACGAGCAGGACGTGCGCGGACGTGATCTCGAGCTGCGCTACTTCCGCGACACCGACGGGCGCGAGGTCGATTTCGTCGTGGTCGAAGGCCGGAGGCCGGTGCTGGCGGTCGAGGCCAAGTGGAGCGACGCCGAGGTGGACCGCTCGCTGCGCTATCTGAAGGCGCGCTTTCCCGACCTGCCCACCTGGCAGGTCTCGGCGACCGGCACGAAGGACTTCCAGTCTCCGGAAGGCGTCCGGGTGGCCCCGGCACTGACTCTGCTGCGCACGCTCGTGTAGCTGCCATGGCTAGCGCGGGCCGACGACGGTCCAGTCCAGCGCGGGTGTGTTGGCTGGCGGGCTCGTGAGCTCGCCGTGCACGCGCGTGCTGGCGAAGTCCATGTGCCAGACGACCTGGTTGCCGCTGGTCTCGTTGCGCCAGACGATGTCGGGCACTGTCACGGCTGGCGACAGGACGCGGTGATGGGCGCCTGGCCTGCTACGCCCCGCTCGCGTCGGCGTTGACAGGGTGGACCCGGCGCGGGTCCAGCACGCCGTCGAGCAGCGTGGCCATCTCGAGGTACACGCGTAGCTCGAGCGTGTGGCCGTCCGGCGTGCCCGACGCCACCGTCGCCGCGACCGGTGACCGCGCCGCGTGCCGCAGCTCCACCTGCACGCGCCCGTCGCCGAACAGCGCCCGGTCGGCCGCGCGGTCCACCTCCAGCCGGTACTCGACACCGCGCACGCGGGCCCACATCGCGTCGACGCCGCCGCGCCGCTCGACGAAGCAACCGTCGCGCTCGGCGGAGCGCCGCCAGGCCCCGAGCGAGCCGAAGAAGCGCGGCTTCTCGAGGTACGGCCCACCCTCCTCCGGGCAGAAGGTGTCGCAGTTGCCGCAGTCGTTGCAGAAGTCCTGGAAGTTGCCGATCTGGTGGCGCTCGTGCAGCTCGAAGCGGCCGCCCGGCGCCGGGACGGCCTGGGCGCCCGCGACCGCGTAGTTGACGTAGTCGAGCGCCGCCGGCTCGACCTCGAAGGCGAAGTTGGCATCGTTGGGGCAGGCCGGCAGGCACTTGTCGCAGTTGGTGCAGTCGAACAGGGCCAGGTGCCGGCTGGCGATGCGGCGCGGCGGGCGCTGCGACGGGGCGCGGTAGCGCGGGTCGGCCGTGGCGCGCGCCACGATGCCCGCGGTGTTGAGCGTGGCCGCGGCGCGCACCAGCTCCTCGTATCGGTCGGCCACGCCGTGCGCGGCCAGCACGCCGCGCAGGTCCACGGCCGGCGCTTCCAGGCCGGCCGAGAGCGCGGCGGCCAGGGGTGACGTACCGAACGTGCGCTCGATCGCCGCTCGCCCGCGCCCCTCCGCCACGACCACGAAGTCGCTGACCGTGCGCACGCGCAGCGCCCGCATGCGCTCGGCCAGGTTGTCGAGGTACTTCGGCAGCCGCCCGTAACCGCCCGGCTTGAGCAGGTCGGTGCAGGTGGTCACCGGCGCCAGGCCCAGCGCCACGCAGTCGGCGAAGTTGCGGTTGTCGACGCCGGCCGAGAACGACAGCGGCACGTCGGGGCGCGCGCGGCGCAGGCGCTCCAGCAGGCCGAGCGTGACCACGTGCAGCGGGGCCCCCGAGAGGTACATGACCGGCTCGGAGGAGGGGAAGAAGGCGCGGTGGTTGCGCACCACCAGCGTGTTCGAGAGCTTGAGCCGGAAGACGCGCCCCAGCCCGCGGGCGCACTCGACCAGCCGGTCGATCATCTCCAGCGCGGCCTGCCACTGCAGGTCGCGCTCGAAGTCCTCGGGCCGGGTCTCGACCTCGCGGTAGCCCAGCACGTCGTGCAGCAGCCCGTCGACCGCCTCGCGCCCCAGCAGGGTCGGGTTGAGCTTGACCGTGACGTGCAGCCCTTCCTCTTCCATGAGGAAGCGCGCGATGGCCTCGATCTCGCTGGCCGGGCAGCCGTGGAAGGTCGAGAGCGTGACCTGGTCGGACAGGGCCGTCTGGTAGTCGAGCCCGCGCAGGTCGGCCAGGTCCTCGGGGATCTCGCGGCGCAGCGCCTCGACCTCGGCGCGGGCGTCCTTCATCGCGGCCACCCAGGCGCGCACGGCGGGGGAGCGCACGCCGGCCAGGTCGTAGCCCAGGCTGATGTCGAGCACGGCCGCGTCGCGGGCCGGGTCGTCGGGCCGGCCCAGCAGGCCGCGCGCGCGGGCCACGTCGATCAGCATCGAGCCCTTGACGTACTCGCGCAGGCTCTCGTGCAGCCGCAGCTCCTGGCTCCACTCGACGTTGTAGCCCACCGTCTGCATGTCGATGCAGGGGCGCGGGATGGTCAGGCGGTCGTTGATCTGGACCGTCTTCAGCTCGATGAAGCGCGCCCCGGCCAGCCACGAGAGCAGCACGTTCTGGGCCATCTGGCCGTGGGGGCCGGCGGCGGGGCCGACCGGGTTGGACACGCGCCGGCCGTGCACGTCGACCGAAAGGTCGAGGTCGTCGGCGCCGCGCCAGAAGCGCCGGGTGGGCAGGTCGAAGATCGAGCCTTGGACCTCGGCCTCGCGCAGCATGCGCCGCAGCAGCCGCGGGAAGGGCGCCGGGATCAGCTCGGCCATGGGCGTGACGATACACCCGATGCCGTTCTCCCAGGCTCTTGACATCTGATGCGACGTACAACAGCATCAGATGCATGAGGACCACCGTCGACATCGAGGACCCCATCCTGAAGGAGCTGCGCGCGCTGCAGAAGCGCGAAGGCACGACGCTGGGGGCCCTTGTGTCCCGCCTGCTGGCGCAGGCGCTGGCGCAGCAGCGCCGGCCCGTCGCGCCGGCCCACCTGGCGTGGCACAGCCAGCCGATGCAAGCCCGGGTCGACCTGGCCGACAAGGACGCGGTCTACGCCATCCTGGACGGCAGCTCGCGCGCGGCCGAGCCGTGAGCTTCGCCTGCGATGTCAACGTGCTGCTGTACGCCTCGGACGGGGCCAGCCCGGTCCACGCGCAAGCGCGCCGGTTCCTCGAGGAAGCCTGCTCGGGCGGCGACCTGTTCTGCCTGGGCTGGCCGACCGTGATGTCGTACCTGCGCATGGCCACGCACCAGGGGATCTTCGCCTCGCCGCTCACGCCGGAGCGGGCGCTCTCCAACATCGAGGGCCTGGCCGGTCTGCCCCACGTGCGCCTGCTGGCCGAGGAGCCGGGCTTCCTGGAGGTCTACCGCGAAGTGGCGGGGGCCTTCCCCGTGCGCGGAAACCTGGTCCCCGACGCCCACCTCGCCGCGCTCCTCAAGCAGCACGGCGTCCGGACGCTGTTCACGCGCGACGCCGACTTCCGCAAGTTCCGCTTCCTCGACGTTCGCGATCCGTTCGCCTGAGGGCGCGACGGCCGCGCCCAAACGGCGCGATAATCCCCGTCACCATGAAGAACACCCTCGACGCCTCCACCCTGGCGGCCCTCAAGGGCCGCTCCCTCCTCCTCACCCAGGACTGGTCCCAGCCCGAGCTGCAGGCGCTCCTGGGCGTGGCCGAGCGCCTGGCGGCCCTCGACCGTGCCGGCCAGCGCACGGCGCTGCTGCCCGACCAGCTGGCCTACGCGCTCTTCTTCGACAACTCCACCCGCACCAAGTCGGCCTGGGCCGGCGCCGCCGCGCGCCTGGGCATGCAGCCCGTCATCGTCGACGGCTCGTCCACCCAGGTCGCCCACGGCGAGACCGCGGCCGAGACCGGCGCCATGCTGGGCATGAACGCCCACGCGCTGGGCGTGCGCCACGACCTGATCCTGGGCGAGGGCAACCGCTTCATGCGCGACGTGAAGCAGGGCCTCGACGACTACCTGGCCGCCACCCGCGACCCGCGCGCGGTGCCGATCGTCAACCTGCAGTGCGACGTGGACCACCCCACCCAGACGCTGGCCGACCTGCTCTGGCTGCGCGAGCGGCTGGGCGACCTGCGCGGCAAGAAGATCGCGGTCTCGTGGGCCTATTCGCCCAGCTACGCCAAGCCGCTCTCGGTGCCGCAGGGCCTGATCACGCTGCTGACGCGCTTCGGGGCCCACGTCACGCTGGCCCAGCCCGAGGGCTACCGGCTGCTCGACGAGCCCATGGCCCACGCGGCCGCCAACGCCAAGGAGTCGGGCGGCTCGTTCCGCGCCGTCTCGTCCATGGACGAGGCCTTCGCCGGGGCCCACGCGGTCTACCCCAAGTCGTGGGGGCCGTGGGACCTGATGCTCGAGCGCGTGGAGGCCAACCGCAAGGGCGACAAGGCCGCCCTGGGCGACATCGAGAAGCGCGCCCTGCAGCGCAACGCGGCCCACCGCGACTGGATCTGCGACGAGCGCCGCATGGGCCTCACGCAGGACGCGCTCTACCTGCACTGCCTGCCGGCCGACATCGGGGCGGAGGTCAGCCCCGGCGTGATGGAGCGCTTCCGCGTCGACGTGGCGCGCGAGGCCAACTGGAAGGTCTACGTGATCATGGCCCTGCTGGCCGTGGCCAAGGTCGACGACCTCGGCGCGCGCCTCGAAGCCCTCTCCCAGGAGCGCTAGCATGTCCTCACTCGACGACAAGGTCGCGGCCCTGGCCGCGCGCGACCTGCCCCTGGCCGCACGCATCCTGGCCGAGGCCATCCGCATCCCCGCCGACTACGTGGACCGACCGGTCGAGGAGGGTGGCGACCCGCTCTGCGGCCTGAGCAACCACGAGGGTCCGCGGCTCGAGTACCTCAAGCGCATGGTGGTCGAGGCGCGCGCGGTGCGACGCCCGGAGGACGTGGGCTTCGACGCCTACGGCAACCTGGTCTGGTCGGTGCAGGACGAGGGCGACGGCATCCCGGCCCGCGACAAGCGCGTGATCTACCTCGACGGCCACTCCGACACCGTCAAGGCCCTGCGCCCGCAGTGGCAGGAGAAGACCAACGGCGCCATCGACGCCTACGACGGCCTGCGCGACCTGGCGCGCGTGGACCGGGCCGTCCTGCGCGGCCTGCTGGGCCACCTGCCCCCCGACGAGGAGTGGGGCCACCTGCTGTTCGGGCGCGGCTCGGCCGACCAGCTGGCCGGCGTGGTGTCGCAGATCCTCGCGACCCGCATCCTGCTGGAGCTGGCGCCCGAGGGCGCCCTGCGCGGCGCCATCGTGCGCTCGTACGCCACGGCCGCCGAGGAGGACAACGACGGCGGCGGCCCGATGCACGTGATGGGCCACGTCCTGCCGGGCGCCCCGCCGGCGATGGTCCCCGACGTCGTGATCCTGACCGAGGGGACGGGCGACTCGCAGAAGGGCGCCCTGGGGATCTACCGCGGCCAGCGCGGGCGCATGCAGATCGAGGTGGTGGTGACCGGTCGCTCGTGCCACGGCTCGATGCCCTGGGAGGGGCTCAACCCCTTCGAGCACGGCGGCGCCATCGTGGCCGAGGCGGCCCGGCGCTACGACGCGCGCGAGGGCTTCCTCGACCACCCCTTCCTGGGCCACGGCACGCGCACGGCCTCGTGGGCCCGGCTCGACACGCCCAGCGACTGCGCCGTCCCCGAGAAGCTGACGCTGCGCTTCGACCGCCGACTGACCATCGGCGAGACGCCCGAGCAGGCCGTGCGCGACGTCCTTGCCCTCGACGCCGTGAAGGCCGCCCGCGCGGCCGGGCTGAAGGTCGAGGTCGGCATCCCGCCCTACCGCGAGAAGACCTGGCGCGGCTACCTGGCCGACAACCCGCAGGTCTACCGCGGCTGGCTGACGCCCGACGACCACCCCGCCCTGCGCGCGGCCGTGGCGGCCTACCGCGCGGTCGTGACGCCTCACGTGGCCGAGCCGTCGGGCGGCTCCAGGGCCGGCGCGCTGCGCCGGGAGCCGCGGGTCGACCGCTGGATCTTCTCCACCGACGGCGTGGGCTTCCCGATCCCGGCCAACGACACCTCGATCGCGGTGGGCGAGGGCAAGCGCTGGATCGTCTCGGGCGACGTCAAGTACCCGGCCATGTTCGGCATCGGCGCTGGCATCGAGCAGAACACCCACCGGGTGGGCGAGTGCGTCGACCTGCGCGAGCTGCAGCACGCGATCGCCGTGCTGGCGCGCTTCCCGAGCCTGTTCGTGGCTGGCGCCTGATCTGAATCCGTAGCCACCCACTCGACCCCGGGCCGCGCCGGAGCGCGTCCCGGGGTCGCTCCATTCTGCGTCAGGAGGGCGGAAGCCCCGGCCCGGTCGGGCTCGTCTGGCGCGGCTGGGGTGTCTTGGAACTTGACAAATAGCGTTTTGTTCCTATCCTCTGGGGCAGCAGAGTCCCGCAGCTCATAAGCCGCGGCCCGCATCCGTCCCTCCCGGAGGCACCGTGAAACGACCTGGCCTTGCCGTCCCCGTCCTCGCGTCCCTGCTGGCCGCCGCCCCGGCGCCGGCGACCAGCCCGGCCATCGAGCTGCGCCCCCTCGGCAGCTACGCCACCGGGGTCTTCGCCCAGGGCGGCTCCGAGATCGCCGCCCACGACCCGTGGCAGCAGCGCCTGTTCGTGGTGAACGGGGCTCACAGCGCCATCGACGTGATCGACATGGCCGACCCCTCCAACCCGGGGCTGGTGGCGTCCATCGACGTCACGCCCTGGGGCAAGGCCGCCAACAGCGTGGCCGTCCACCGCGGGTTGGTGGTGGCGGCGGTCGAGAACGTGGACAAGCAGGCCCCGGGCGCGGCCGTCTTCTTCGACACGAGCGGGCGCTACCTGAAGCACGTCACGGTCGGCGCCCTGCCCGACATGGTCACCTTCTCCCCCGACGGCCGCTTCGTGCTGGTGGCCAACGAGGGCGAGCCCAGCGACGACTACCTGGTCGACCCGGAGGGCTCGGTCAGCGTGATCGACCTGCGGCGCGGAGTGTGGCGCCTGTCCCAGGCCGACGTGCGCACGGCCGGGTTCGCCGCCTGGAACGGCGCCGCGCTGCCGCCGGGCGTGCGCGTCTACGGCCCGGGCTCCAGCTCCGCCCAGGACTTCGAGCCCGAGTACATCACCGTCTCCGACGACTCGCGCACGGCCTGGGTGACCCTGCAGGAGAACAACGCCATCGCCACGCTGGACGTGCTGGCGGCGCGCGTCACGGCCGTGCGCGCCCTCGGGACCAAGGACCACAGCCTGCCCGGCCAGGGCCTCGACCCGAGCGACAGGGACGGCGGTGTGCACGTCGGCAACTGGCCCGTGGAAGGGCTCTACCTGCCCGACTCCATCGGCCACTACCGGGCGGGCGGGCGCACGTACCTCGTCACGGCCAACGAGGGCGACAGCCGCGCCTACACCGGCTTCGACGAGGAGATCCGCGTCAAGGACGCCGTGCTCGACCCGGCGCGCTTCCCGAACGCGGCCACGCTGCAGCAGAACGCCAACCTGGGCCGGCTCAAGCTCACCAAGGTCGGCGCCGACACGGACGGCGACGGCGACTTCGACCGCCTGCTCTCGTTCGGCGCGCGCTCCTTCTCGATCTGGACCACCGACGGCCGGCTGGTCTTCGACAGCGGCGACGCGATCGAGACGGTCACCGCGGCCGCCTACCCGGCCGACTTCAACTCGGACAACGCGGCCAACGGATCCTTCGACAGCCGCAGCGACGACAAGGGGCCCGAGCCCGAGGGCCTGGCCCTCGGCCGCGTGTGCGGCCGCACCTACGCCTTCGTGGGCCTGGAGCGCATCGGGGGCGTGGTGGTCTACGACGTCAGCGACCCCCGCCACCCGGCCTTCGTCCAGTACGTCAACACCCGCGACTTCACGGGCAACGCCGCGGCCGGCACGGCGGGCGACCTGGGTCCCGAGGGGCTGCTCTTCATCGACGCGTGGGACAGCCCCACTGGGCGGCCGCTGCTGGTCACGGCCAACGAGATCAGCGGCACCACGCGCCTGTTCGAGATCGTCGAGCCCTAGGCCCCGGCCAGGGCGGGAGGTGACGTCATGCGCAGCGGCCTGCTGTTCTTCCTGTCGCTGGTCGGCCTGGGCAGCACGGGCGCCGGACCGGGCGAGCCCCAGGGCTACCGCGTGGTGGTGCACGCCTCGAACCCGGTCGCGCAGCTCAGCGCCGACGAGGTGGCCCGTCTCTTCCTCAAGAAGGTCCGCACCTGGCCGGACGGCCGGATGGCGGCGCCGGTCGACCAGTCGATGACCTCGCCCGTGCGGGCCAGCTTCGCGCGCGAGGTGCTGCAGCTCACGGCCGGCGCGCAGAAGGACTACTGGCTCAAGCAGACCCTCTCGGGCCGCGAGGTGCCACCCCGGGCGCTCGAGGGCGACACGGCCGTGCTCGACTTCGTGGCCGCCCAGCAGGGCGCCATCGCGTACGTGTCCGACGACACGCCCCTGCCGCCCAGCGTGCGGGTGCTCAAGGTGGTCGCGCCGTGAGCGCCCACCGAGTCCTGCGGGCCGTGCTGCTGGCGGGCCTCGGGGCCGGCCTCTCGGCCGGGCCCGCGGCCGCCCAGCTCACCGACAAGATCAAGATCAACGGGTACGCCAGCGTCGAGTTCGAGAAGCAGCTCGAGGACGAGGGCAAGGGCGACCCCAACGGCTCGTTCGACGCGGACGGGGTCGACCTGGTGATCAACGTGCTGCCCACCGAGCGCCTCCGCTTCGCCACCGACCTGACCTGGGAGCACGGCGCCGCCACCGAGGAGGGCCGCGGCAACGTGGCGGTCGAGTACGCCTTCCTGGAGTACTTCCTGGCCGACGCGTTCAAGCTGCGGGCCGGCAAGATGTTCGTCCCCTTCGGCCTGTACAACGAGATCCACACCGCCAAGCCGCTCTTCCTGAGCGTCAAGGAGCCGTTCTCGACGGACAAGGTCGACAAGCTGGGCAGCCCGGTGCGCTTCTTCCCGCGCTGGGGCGCCGGCCTGGCCGCGCTGGGCTCGGGGCGCCTGGGAGGCAGCGACTGGGACTACGTCCTGCAGGTCTCGAACGGCGAGAACCTCAACGGCACCGAGAACCCCTTCGAGAAGGACGACAACACGCAGAAGGCCGTGGCCGCCCGCCTGCGCTTCCAGCCGGAGAAGCGCCTCTCCCTGGGCCTGTCGCTCTACAGGGACGAGACCACGTTGCTCGACCCCGAGGGCGGGGACACCGGCCAGCGCCTGCTGCAGCTCAGCTGGGCCGCGCACGGCTCCTGGGAGGGCGAGCACGTCGGGCTCGAGGCCATGTACGTCTGGGGCAAGCTCGATCCGCCCGGTGCGGAGCGGCTGGAACGGGCCGGCTTCGAGGCCATGCTGTGGGGCAAGCTCGGGCGCTGGCGCCCCTACGCGCGCTACGAGCACCACGACCCCGACAAGGACCGCGCCGACGACCAGGCCTCGATCCTGCTGGGCGGCGTCAACGTGCGGCTCGACGACGGCTTCTACCTGAAGGCCGAGCTCGACCGTTACGACTCGGACCCGCGCAACGGCAAGCTCAAGGGCCTCGACTTCACCGAACTCAAGGCCTCGCTCTCGTTCGGCTTCTGAGCGCTACCTCGGCCCGACGACGGTCCAGTCGAGGGCCGGCGTGTTGGCGGCCGGGCTGGTGAACTGCCCCGCCACGCGGGTGCTGGCGAAGTCCATGTGCCAGACCACCTGGTTGCCGCTGGTCTCGTTGCGCCAGACGATGTCGGGCGCGCCCAGCGGCGAGCCCGGCACGTACGTGCGGCTGTAGTCCGCCCCGGCCAGCACCCTCCAGTTGGCGTCGCCCGCGTTGGCCGGCGTCGTGAACTGGCCTGCCGTGCGCACGACCGACGCGTCCATGTACCAGGTCACGATCTTGCCCGAGTTGGAGTTGTACCAGAGGAAGTCGGTCTTGCCGTCGTTGCTGTAGTCGAGCGCTGCCACCACGAGCCAGTTGGCGTCCACGGCCTGGTCGGGGCTGGGGACGATGTTGCCGGCCTTGGCCGTGCCGTTCATGGTCCAGATCACGAGCTTCTGGGAGGTGGTGTTGCGCCACACCAGGTCGGGGCGCCCGTCGTGGTCGAAGTCGGCCGTGGCGGAGAGGTCCCAGTTGGTGGGCAGCACCGAGCCACCGCTCAAGGGCACCGGCGCGCCCACGCGCGTGACGCCGTTCATCAGCCAGAACTCGACGTTGCCCGTGACCTGGTTCCAGAACACCAGGTCGCTCCGGCCGTCCGCGTCGAAGTCGTCCACGCCGCGGACCCGCCAGTCGGCGCTGGCGGCGTCGGGCGAGACCGCGCTCTCCGACAGACGGCTCGTGCCGTTCATGATCCAGACCTTGTTCTGGGCGCCGTTGACGGTGCTGCGGAAGACCAGGTCGGAGTACCCGTCGCGGTCGAAGTCGCCCTTGGCGGTGGGCGGTTCGTAGGTCCAGGCGCTGGCGTCGGCCAGGCCGGCGTGGAGCCGCGTGCGGCCCGAGACGTCGAGCGCGAGGGCCTGCACGTTGTGCTCCGTGAGGCCCGCGCCCACGGGCTTCCACGTCACGCCGGCGTCGGTGGTCCTGAAGACGCCAGCGGTGAGCGTGCCGGCGTAGAGCGTGCCGGAGACGCTGGGGTGGTGGATCAGCGCGAAGACGTCCAGGCCGCCGAGGCCGGCGATGGCCGGCGCCCAGTTGGCGCCCGAGTTGGTGGACTTGAAGACGCCGCCGCCGTAGGTGCCGGCGTAGACCGTGGCGGGCGTGATGGGATCGACGGCCAGGGCGCGGACCGACGTGTTCGTCAGGCCGCCGTTGACCGCGGTCCAGGAGCCGCCCGAGTTGGTCGACCTGAAGACGCCGCTGTCCCCGCCGGCGTAGAGCGTCGCGGGCGTGAGCGGGTTGATCGCCAGCGCGTGCGCGTACGGGTCGCTCAGGGCGCCGGTGGCGGCCCAGTTGGCCCCCGAGTCGGTGGACTTGAAGACGCCGCTGCCGGAGGCCGAAGCGTAGAGCGTGGCGGGCGTGACCGGGTTGATCGCGAGCGCGTCAACGCAGCAGTTGTTGAGGCCGTTGGCGGAGGCCGCCCAGGCCGCTCCCGAGTTGGTCGACTTGTAGAGGCCCGAGTAGCCGTTGGTGCCGGCGTAGAGCGTGGTCGGCGTGGCCGGGTCGACCGCCAAGGCGTTGACGCCCACGACCGGCAGGCCCGTGCTGGCCGCAGCCCACGTGCCCCCGGAGTCGGTCGAGCGGTAGAGGCCGAGGGCGTCGGTGGCGGCGTAGACGACGGTGGGCGCCGCGGGGCTCTGCGCCAGGTCCTGCACGGGCACGGCGGCGAGGCCCGCGTTCGACGCGGCCCAGCTCCCGGCCGAGTTGGTCGACTTGAACACGCCCCCGCCGGCCGAGCCGAGGTACAGCGTGGACGGGCTGGCGGGGCTCACCAGCAGCGCCTCCACCACCGTGAAGGTCAGGCCCGTGTTCGCCGGCGCCCAGGTGACGCCCGCGTCCGTGGACTTGAAGGCGCCGGCGCCGCCCGTGCCCGCGTACAAGGTGGCGGGGGTGGCGGGGTTGAGCGCCAGCGCCCGCACGTACGGGTCGGGGAAGCTCGCGAGCGGCGCCCAGTTGGCCCCCGAGTCGGTGGACTTGAAGACCCCGCCCGTGCTCGTGCCGACGTACACGCGGCTCGGGGTGCCCGGGTCGATCAGCAGCGCCCTCGCGTAGGTGTTCGTCAGTCCCGTGCTGGACAGGGCCCAGTGGGCTCCGGAGTCGGTCGACTTGAAGACGCCCGAGTCGGTGCCGGCGTAGAGCGTGCTGGGGGTGGTGGGGTGGATCGCGACCGTGTAGACATAGCCCGTCGTGAGGCCAGTGCTGGCCAGGGCCCAGTGGGCTCCGGAGTCGGTCGACTTGAACACGCCCGCGTACCACGTCGAGGAGTAGAGCGTGGCCGGCGTCGTGGGGTGGATGGCTACCGAGGTCACGTCGAGGTTGGTGATGCCGGTGCTCGAGGCGGCCCACGTGGCCCCGCCGTCGGTGGACTTGGCGACGCCGCCCAGGTGCGTCGCCGCGTAGAGCGTGGCGGGCGCGCTCGCGTGCACCGCGAAGCCGTAGACGCGCGGGCTGGTCAGGCCGGCGCTCGCGCGCGTCCAGGTCGCCCCGGCGTTGGTGGACTTGTAGACGCCGTTGCCGTAGGTGGCGGCGTAGACGGTGCTGGCGTTCGACGGGTCGAGGGCCAGGCCCCGGACGGAGCCTCCGTACGGGCCGCCCGTCGTCCAGACGCCGGCCCCGGCCCCGGCCGGGCCGGCGAGAGCGAGGCTGGCCGCCAGGGCCAGCCAGCAGTGTGCGCGCGCGCTGCTTCCCATCGCGTACCTCCTTCCGCCCGGCGAGGGGCGGAGGCAACGAACGAAAAGCCTGCGCCGGCCACGGCAGGGCTGTCAAGGCCGTCCGACGTGCGCTGCGTCACCCGGCGAACCCGCCGTTCAACCCCCGCCCGGGCCGCCCAGTCCAATCCGGCAAAGTGGCTCATGAGGCCACGCAGGTCCCGGGTCGTTCGACCCCCTGCGCGGCGGGCGTGGTGCCGGGCCAGCAGCAAGTCGAGGAGGTCTTCCATGCGAGCGAGCCGTCTGTCCGTCCTGGCGCTGTCCTGCCTGTCCTTCGTGCTCCCGGTCGCGGCCCAGGACGCCGCCGACCTGCCCACCCAGACCCGCGTCCAGTTCCACGCGGCCGTGCCCGTCGACGCCAGCGGCCAGGGCCAGGTCGCGGCCTCGTTCCCCACCACGGTGGCTGGCGACGACGTCGACTACTTCCTGGTGGTCGACAACGGCTGTCCGCAGGGCGGCAACACCACCTGCCCCGCGCCCGTCGACACGCTCACCGTGACGCTCAACCAGAACGTGGTCTTCGACGAGCAGGGCCCCTTCGGCCACGCGCGCCGGCCCGTGGCCCTCTACCCGCTCAACGCCGCCAACGACATCGTGGCCAGCGCCACCGGCGCGGCCGGCAGCGCGGTGCGCGTGGCCGTGGTGGCCGTGCGCCCGCTGCCCGTCGTGGTGGGCGGCCGTTCCGTGCTGCCCTTCGCCGCCATCTCGGGCAACGTGAAGGTCGGCATGATCGTGCACAACGCCGGCCCGGCGCCGATGGTCTTCCGGCTCGAGCTGTTCAACCCCGACGGCAGCTCGGCCGGCCTCACGCCGCCGCACCCGCTGGCCGGCCACGCCTCGATCACCCTCGACCTGGCCACGGTGGCCTCGAACCTGGGCTCGAGCTGGACGCGCGGCTCGGCCCACGTGCGCTGGGCCGCCCTCGGCCACGCCCGGGTCAGCAGCATCGCCCGCGAGGTCCGCACGGCGCCCGACGCCTCGGGCGTGCTGCGCGTGATCGGCGTCCAGGAGATGGCCCTCGACGACTGGGGTCCGCACCCGCTGGGCCCGGCCGAGGCCGCGCTCTTCCCGCTGCAGTAGCCGGCGGTCCGAGGACTGACAGCCGCGCGGGCGGCTCGGGGAGCGGAGGGCTCCCCGGGCCGCCCGTCGTGCCTTCCGCGGTCTCTGTCAGCCCACCAGCAGCAGCCCCAGCGCCGCGACCGCGGCCGCCGCCAGCGCCGTCACGTCGAGACCCGCGAAGGGCACCAGCAGCAGGCTCGCGGCCAGCGAGCCCAGGCTGCCTCCCAGCAGGTCGGCCGCGTAGAGCGGGCCCGCGCCGGCGCCTTCGAGCGCTGCCAGGGCGAACACGGCGGCGACGGCTGCCCCGCACAGGACCAGCAGCACCGCCGGGATCCCGCGGCCGCCGA
>JBDIBD010000016.1:0-25078 GCA_039812725.1 Vicinamibacteria bacterium
TGAACTGAAGCCCCGGTAAACGGCGGCCGTAACTATAACGGTCCTAAGGTAGCGAAATTCCTTGTCGGGTAAGTTCCGACCTGCACGAATGGCGTAACGATCTGAGCGCTGTCTCAACGAGGGGCACTGCGAATCTGTAGTACCGGTGAAGATGCCGGTTTCCCGCATCAAGACGGAAAGACCCCGTGCACCTTTACTGCACCCTAGCCATGAACTTGGGTGCGTTCTGCGCAGGATAGGTGGGAGGCTTTGAACCCGGGTTCTCGGACTCGGGGGAGCCAACGGTGAGATACCACCCTTGACGTTCTTAGGTTCTAACCTACCCCCCTCAGCGGGGGGAGGGACATGGCTAGGCGGGTAGTTTGACTGGGGCGGTCGCCTCCTAAAGTGTAACGGAGGCGCTCGAAGGTTCCCTCAGGCTGTTTGGAAATCAGCCGTCGAGTGCAAAGGCACAAGGGAGCTTGACTGCGAGACCTACAAGTCGAGCAGGTGCGAAAGCAGGACTTAGTGATCCGGTGGTTCTGAATGGAAGGGCCATCGCTCAACGGATAAAAGGTACGCCGGGGATAACAGGCTGATCTGGTCCAAGAGTTCACATCGACGACCAGGTTTGGCACCTCGATGTCGGCTCATCGCATCCTGGAGCTGTAGCAGGTTCCAAGGGTTGGGCTGTTCGCCCATTAAAGCGGTACGTGAGCTGGGTTTAGAACGTCGCGAGACAGTTCGGTCCCTATCTGATGTGGGCGCAGGAGACTTGAGAGGGCCTGTCCTTAGTACGAGAGGACCGGGATGGACGAACCTCTAGTGCACCAGTTGTCTCGCCAGAGGCATAGCTGGGTAGCTAAGTTCGGTGAGGATAAGCGCTGAAAGCATCTAAGCGCGAAACCTGCCTCAAGATGAAGTCTCCCGCAGGGTAACCTGCCCAAAGACCCCTAGCAGACGACTAGGTTGATAGGCCCGATGTGCACGAGCAGCAATGCTCTCAGCTAACGGGTACTAATCGGTCGGGCGGCTTGACCATGACGTTTACTCTGTTCGAAGCAGTCGCACCGCCTCGAGAGCGCAGAAAGAGATCTTCGGTTGTCTTCATGAGTTCATCCCGGTGACCATAGCGGAGGGGCCACACCCGTTCCCATTCCGAACACGGCCGTTAAGCCCTCCAGCGCCGATGGTACTGCCAGGGTAGCTTGGTGGGAGAGTAGGACGTTGCCGGGATATTTTCTTCATGCCCTGACGGCTGGTCCGTCAGGGCTTTTTTTTGCGCGCCGCGACCCGGGCCTGGCGGCTCGGCGACAGGCGCTGTGCTAGACTCAGGCCCCCGATCCGTCCGCAGGAGCAGCGCATGTCCGGTCATTCCAAGTGGCACACGATCAAGCACAAGAAGGGCGCCCTCGACGCCAAGCGCGGCAAGGTCTTCACGAAGCTCATCCGTGAGATCAGCATTTCGGCGCGCGTGGGCGGCGGCGACCCCGCCATGAATCCGCGCCTGCGCACCGTGGTCGACAAGGCCAAGGCCGTGAACATGCCGGCCGACAACATCAAGCGCGCCATTCAGAAGGGCACCGGCGAGCTGGAGGGGGCCACCTACGAGGAGATCACCCTCGAGGGCTACGGCCCCGGTGGCGTGGCGCTGCTGGTCGAGGGCACCACCGACAACCGCAACCGCAGCGTCTCGGAGATCCGCCACGCCTTCAGCAAGCACGGCGGCAACCTCGGCACGGCCGGCTGCGTGGCCTACCTGTTCCAGCCGCGCGGCTACATCGCCATCCCCGCCGACAAGATCTCCGAGGACGACCTGATGACGCTGGCCCTGGACGCCGGGGCCGACGACATCCAGAGCGCCGGCGACATGTGGGAGGTCTACACCCCGCCGAACGCGTTCGAGGCGGTCCTGGCGGCCGTCAAGAAGGCCGGCCTCGAGCCGAGCGAGTCGCAGATCGGCAAGTACGCCGAGAACACCATCCAGCTTGAGGGCCAGAAGGCCCAGCAGATGCTGAAGCTGGTGGATGCGCTCGAGGACCTCGACGACGTCCAGAACGTCTGGTCCAACTTCGACGTCTCCGAGAAGGAGCTCGAGGAGGCCGCGGCGGCCAACTAGCCCGCCGCGCCGGCGCCCCGGCATGATCATCCTCGGAGCGGACCCGGGCTCGCTGCGCACCGGCTACGGCGCGATCGAGAGTGACGGCCGGCGCCACCAGGTGCTGACGCAGGGGGTGATCGCGCCGCCGTCCCGCGCTTCGCTGCCCGAGAAGCTGCGCCTGATCCACGCCCAGCTGGCCCACCTGATCCAGAGTCTCGGGGCCGAGGTGCTGGCCGTCGAGGGCGTCTTCCACGCGGCCAACGCCCGCAGCGCCCTGGTGCTGGGCCACGTGCGCGGGGTGGTCCTGCTGGCCGGCGCCCAGGCCGGCCTCCAGATCAGTGAGTTCCCGCCCGCCACCGTCAAGGCCACGGTGACGGGCAACGGCCGAGCCGAGAAATCGCAGGTGGCCTACATGGTGGCCCGGCTGCTGGCCCTGGGGACGGCCCAGAAGCCCGGGGACGCCACCGACGCCCTGGCCGTGGCCCTGTGCCACGCCCACCTGCTCCACCGCCCGGGACTGCCCGCGTGATCGGCCACCTGCGTGGCCAGCTGCTGCGCAAGCAGCCGCAGGAGCTTCTGGTCGACGTGGGCGGCGTGGGTTACCGCGTCAGCATCCCGCTCTCCACGTACTACCGCCTGGGCGAGCCCGGCAGCGCCGTGGCCCTGCACGTCCACACCCACGTGCGGGAGGACGCGCTGGCGCTGTATGGCTTCCTGACGCCCACCGAGCAGACCCTCTTCGAGCGCCTCATGGCGGTCTCCGGGGTCGGCCCCAAGCTGGCCCTGGCGATCCTCTCCGGCATCGAGACCGACGAGCTCGTGGGAGCCCTGGCGGCCAGCGACCTGGCCCGGCTGACCCGCATCCCCGGCGTCGGCAAGAAGACCGCCGAGCGGCTGGTGCTCGAGCTCAAGGACCGAGTCAAGGACCTGGCCGTGCCGGTCGCCCCCAGTGCCGCCCCCGCCGGTGCGCTGCGCGACGACGTGGCCTCGGCCCTGGCCAACCTGGGCTACGCGCGGGCCGACGCCGACCGCGCCCTGGACCGCTCCCTCAAGGCCCACCCCGAGGCGCGCTTCGAGGAGCTGCTGCGCGAGACCCTACGGCTGCTCTCGGGGGCGCGCTGAGCCATGACCGACCCGCGCCTGGTCTCCGCGGCGCCGCTCGACGACGACCTGCGCTTCGACAGCTCGCTGCGGCCCCGCACGCTGGACGACTACGTCGGCCAGACCCAGGTGGTGGCCAACCTGCGCGTGGCCATCGAGGCGGCCCGCAGCCGCGGCGAGGCCCTCGACCACGTGCTGCTCTTCGGGCCTCCCGGGGTCGGCAAGACCAGCCTGGCCCACGTCGTCGCCGCCGAGATGAGCGCCCCGCTGAAGACCACCTCCGGGCCCATCATCGAGAAGGCCGGCGACCTGGCGGCCCTGCTGACCGCGCTCGAGGAGCGCGAGATCCTGTTCGTGGACGAGATCCACCGCCTCGACGCCAAGGTCGAGGAGATCCTCTACCCGGCCCTCGAGGACTACAGCCTGGACGTCATGATCGGCAGCGGCCCGGGCGCGCGCTCGGTCAAGATCCCGCTCAAGCCCTTCACGCTGGTGGCCGCCACCACGCGCGCCGGCCTCCTGACCGCGCCGCTGCGCAGCCGCTTCGGCATCGTGCACCGCCTGGACTTCTACGGCGCCGAGGAGCTCGACTTCATCGTGCGCCGCTCGGCCCGGCTGCTGCAGGTGACCATCGACGCCGAGGGCAGCCGCGAGATCGCGCGGCGCAGCCGCGGCACGCCGCGCATCGCCAACCGCCTGCTGCGGCGCGTGCGCGACTTCGCCCAGGTCCGGGCCGCGGGCCAGATCGACGCGCAGGTGGCGCGCGACGCGCTGGCCCTGCTGGAGGTCGACGCCTACGGCTTCGACGAGGTCGACCGCAAGCTGCTCCTGACCATCATCGAGAAGTTCGGCGGCGGTCCGGTCGGCCTGGGAGCCCTGGCCGCCTCGATCAGCGAAGAGCCCGACGCGATCGAGGACATCTACGAGCCCTACCTGTTGCAGATCGGCTTCATCGACCGCACCCCGCGCGGGCGCGTGGCCACGCGCCGGGCCTTCGAGCACTTCGGCCGCCTGCCGCCCCAGGGCGGGCAGGGCCGCATCTTCTGAACCGCTCTCGCCCGCCCGCGTGCGAATCGCCGACTTCGACTTCGACCTGCCGCCCGAGCTGATCGCGCAGCAGCCGCTGCCCGAGCGGGACGCCTCGCGCCTGCTGGTGTTGCGGCGCGCCAGCGGCGCCCTCCAGCACGGCTCGTTCCGCGACCTGCCCGAGCTCCTCGAGCCCGGCGACCTGCTGGTGGTCAACCGCAGCCGGGTGCTGCCGGCCCGCCTGCTGGGCCAGCGGGCCGGCGGTGGCCAGGCCGAAGTGCTCCTCGTGCGGCAGGTCGACGGACCCCGCTGGGAGGCGCTGTTGCGTCCGGGGCGGCGGCTGCGCCCGGGCGCGCGGGTGCTCCTGGACGAGGGCTTCGAGGTCCTGGTCCTGCCTGGCGCGGCCAGCGCCCAGGGCTGCCGCCCCGTCGAGCTGCGCGCCAACGACGGCGACTGGCGCGCGGCCCTCGAGCGCCACGGCCACGTGCCCCTGCCGCCGTACGTGCGCCGCCCCGACACGCCGGCCGACCGCGAGCGTTACCAGGTCGTCTACGCCCGCGAGGAGGGCAGCGTGGCTGCGCCCACGGCGGGCCTGCACTTCACGCCGGAGCTCCTTGCGCGGCTGCAGGACCGGGGTGTGGCCCGCGCCGAGGTCGTCCTGCACGTCGGGCCCGGGACCTTCCGGCCGGTCGAGGTGGACGACGTGCGCGAGCACCGGGTCGACCCGGAGCGCTACGAGATCCCGCCTGCCACCGCGGAGGCCGTGGCGGGCGCCCGCGCCCGCGGCGGCCGCGTCGTGGCGGTGGGCACCACCACCACCCGGGCCCTCGAGAGCGCCACGCGCGACGGCCGGACTCGGCCGGGGCCGGGCGAGACCGACCTCGTGATCCTCCCGGGCCACCGCTTCCAGGCCGTCGACGCGCTGGTGACGAACTTCCACCTGCCGCGCTCGTCGCTGCTGCTGCTGGTGTCGGCCTTCGCGGGCCGCGAGCGCCTCCTGGCGGCCTACGCCGAAGCCGTGCGCGAGCGCTACCGCTTCTTCAGCTACGGCGACGCCATGCTGCTGCTGTGAGCGCGGCTGCCCGGCTCAGGCGCGGCGCGTGATGCGCTCCAGCCCGCCCATGTAGGGCCGCAGCGCGGCCGGGACCAGCACCGAGCCGTCGGCCTGCTGGTGGTTCTCGAGCACCGCGATCAGCGTGCGTCCCACCGCCAGCCCGCTGCCATTGAGCGTGTGCACGAAGCGCGGCTTGCCCTTGCCGCCGGCCGGCCGATAGCGCAGGGAGGCCCGGCGGGCCTGGAAGTCACTGCAGTTCGAGCAGGACGAGATCTCGCGGTAGGCCTGCTGTCCGGGCAGCCAGACCTCGATGTCGTAGGTCTTGGCCGCCGAGAAGCCCATGTCGCCCGTGCACAGAGTCACTACCCGGTAGGGCAGCTCGAGGCGCTTCAGCACCTCCTCGGCGTCGGACACCATGCTCTCCAGCGCCGCCATGGAGGTCTCCGGCGTGGTCAGCTTGACCAGCTCCACCTTGTGGAACTGGTGCTGCCGGATCAGCCCGCGCACGTCCTTGCCGTACGAGCCGGCCTCCGAGCGGAAGCACGGCGTGAAGGCCACGTAGCTCACCGGCAGCCGCTCCTCCTCGAGGATCTCGCCGGCGTGCAGGTTGGTCAGCGGCACCTCGGCGGTCGGGATCAGGAACAGCTCCCGATCGCCGGCCTGGGTGCGGAACAGGTCGCTCTCGAACTTGGGCAGCTGGCCGGTGCCGGTCAGCGTCTGGCGCGTGACCAGGTAGGGCGGGATGACCTCGCGGTAGCCCCGCTCGCGCGTGTGCAGGTCGAGCATGAACTGGATCAGGGCCCGTTCGAGCCGCGCCCCGTCGTCCATGTAGACCGCGAAGCGCGCCCCGGACAGCCGCGCGGCCCGCTCGAAGTCCAGGATGCCCAGCTCGGGGCCCAGGTCCCAGTGAGCGCGCGGCTCGAACTCGAACGTCCGGGGCAGGCCCACCCGGCGCACCTCGACGTTGTCGGCCGCGTCGCGGCCCACCGGCACGCTCTCGTCCGGCAGGTTGGGCAGCTCCAGCAGCCGGCCGTCGAGCTCGGCCTGGATCTCGGCCAGGCGCTGCTCGCCGGCCTTGACCTCGTCGGCCACGCCCTTCATCTCGGCCTTCAGCTGCGAGGCGTCCTCGCGGGCCTTGCCGCGCCGCGCGATCTCCTCGCCGCACAGCCGCTGGCGGTGGCGCAGCCCCTCGACGCGCTGCAGCAGCTCCCGCCGCGCGGCCTCGAGCGACCACAGGTCGACCGCGGCCTCGGCGCCCGGCAGCCCCTGGCCGCGCCGGGCCAGCATCTGCTCCACCCGCTCGCGGCTCTCCACGACCCACTTCAAGTCCAGCACAACGTTCCTCCCGAGGCCGCGAGAATAGCACGCTGGGTCCGGGGGCCCCGCGCGGCGCGTGGTACGATCCGGCCTCATGCAGAAGGTGCGCAAGGCGGTCTTCCCCGCGGCTGGACTGGGCACGCGTTTCCTGCCCGCCACCAAGGCCCAGCCCAAGGAAATGCTGCCCCTGGTGGACAAGCCCATCATCCAGTACGTGGTCGAGGAGGCCGTGGCGGCCGGCCTGACCAACATCATCATCGTGACGGGCCGCGGCAAGAACGCCATCGAGGACCACTTCGACGTCAGCTACGAGCTGGAGAAGCTGCTCGAGGAGCGCGGCAAGACCGAGCTGCTCGACGAGGTGCGGGCCATCTCGGGCATGATCAACGTCTCCTACGTGCGCCAGAAGGAGACCCTGGGCCTGGGCCACGCCGTGCTGATGGCCCGCGACCTGGTGGGCGACGAGCCCTTCGCCGTCATGCTGGGTGACGACATCATCGACGCGCGCGTCCCCTGCATGCGCCAGATGATCGACGTCTTCGAGCGCCACGGCGGCCCGGTCATCGCCGTCCACCAGGTGCCGCGCGACGAGATCTCGTCCTACGGCGTGATCGACCCGCAGCCCGGCTCGGGCGAGGGTGGCGTCTACCCCATCCGCGACCTGGTCGAGAAGCCGCGCGCCGAGGAGGCGCCCTCCGACCTGGCCATCATCGGGCGCTACCTGCTCACGCCCGACATCTTCGACGAGCTGGAGCGCACGCCGCGCGACAAGGGCGGCGAGATCCAGCTCACCAACGGCCTGCGGGCCCTGCGCCACAAGCGCCAGCTGTACGGCTACCGCTTCGAGGGCACGCGCCACGACGCCGGCAACAAGCTGGGCTTCCTGCGCGCCACGGTCGAGTTCGCGCTCAAGCGCGAGGACCTGGGCGGGCCCTTCCGCGACTACCTGCGGTCGCTGAAGCTCTAGCGCCGAGCGGCGCCGGGCGCTAGCTGGAGGGGGTGGAGCTCGAGCCGCCGCCGGAGGCGCCCGAGCTGGCCGCCGGCTTCGACTCCGTCGTGGCTGGGCTCTTGCCCTCGGCGGCGCCCTCGCTCTTGGCGCCGCCGCTGCCCTTGCGGGCATAGTCGGTGAGGTACCAGCCCGAGCCCTTGAGGTGGAAGGCGGGAGCCGAGGGCAGCTTGCTCACTTCCGTTCCGCAGGTCGGGCAGGTCGACAGCGGGGCGTCCGCAAACTTCTGGATGACCTCGAAGTTCCCACAATTCGGGCACTGGTACTCGTACAGCGGCACGGAGCTCCTCCTTGCCCGAGAATCCTAGCACTCTAGCAAAGTGACTGCCAGAGCCGGCAGGTAACCCAAAGAAAGAAAAGCCCTTGGCGTCGCGCCAAGGGCTTCCCAGCGCGCCCGGCAGCTAGTCGACGGCCTGCAGCACCAGGATCACGATGGCGACGATCAGGAAGATCACCAGCAGGTCCTTGATGTCGGCGTCGAGGGCCCCGGCGGGATCGCCCTGGAGCGCCTGGGCCCTTGCGGCCAGGTCGCGCAGCTCGGCATCGGAGAGCGTGGCCACCCCGGCCTGCACGCGCTCGGGGCTGACCCCCAGGCGTGCCACCGTCCGGCTGGCGGCCGGGCCGTCGAGGACCGCCTGGAGCGTGGCCAGGTCGCCCTGGCGCTGGGCCACCGCCGCGTCCAGGCGCTCGGCCCGGGCCTGATCGGTCACGAGGTGATCCGCGGCCTGGCTGGGCCATCCCAGCCCGCCCAGCAAGACCAGCAACAGCAGGCTCTTGCGCATGTCTTCAGGTGCCTCCTTGCGTGGCGCCCGGCGGGCGCGCCCGGGACGAAACCGACCCTGACAGCATAGGGTCCGGGTTTCGCTCCTGTCAACGACGCCGGGCCGCCCGGCTAGTGGGCCTCGGCCCAGTTGCGTCCCAGGCGCGCGTCGACCACCAGCGGCACCTGAAGGTCCAGCGCTCCCTCCATGACCTCCACCACCAGCGCGCGGGCGGCCTCGGCCTCGCCCTCCGGCACCTCCAGCAGCAGCTCGTCGTGGATCTGCAGCACCAGCTGCGACCGCAAGCCGCGCTGGTCCAGGGCCCGGCGCAGGTCGAGCATGGCCTTCTTGATCAGGTCGGCGGCCGAGCCCTGCACCGGCGTGTTCATGGCCTGGCGCTCCGCCTCCGCCCGTACCTGGGCGTTGCGGGCGTTCAGGTCGGGCAGCCGCCGCAGCCGCCCCAGCAGCGTGCGCACCACCCCGCTCTGGCGGGCGTCGGCCAGGGTCTGGTCGATGAAGCCGCGCACGCGCGGGTAGCGTGCGAAGTAGGCCTCGATGAACGCCTGGGCCTCGCCCCGCCCCACGCCCAGGTCCTTCGCCAGGGTGAAGGCCGTCTTGCCGTAGAGCAGCGCGTAGTTGACCATCTTGGCCACCCGCCGCTGCTCGTCGGCCGCCAGCGACGAGAAAGCGCCGAAGATCTCGCGGGCCGTGCGGTCGTGCACGTCCTCGCCGCGCCGGAAGGTGTCGATCAGCGTCTCGTCGCCCGACAGGTGGGCCAGGATGCGCAGCTCGATCTGGCTGTAGTCCGCCGAGAGCAGCAGGCGACCGGGCTCGGCCACGAAGGCCTCGCGGATGCGTCGCCCCTCCGGGGTGCGGATGGGGATGTTCTGCAGGTTCGGGTCGCTGGTGGAGAGCCGGCCCGTGGCCGCCACGGTCTGGTTGAGCAGGGCGTGGATGCGGCCGGTCTGCGGGTGCACGAGCTCCGGCAGCGCGTCGACGTAGGTCGACTTGAGCTTCTGCACGGCGCGGTAGTCCAGGATGCGCCGCGGCAGGTCGTGGCTCCCGGCCAGCTCCTCCAGCACTTCTTCCGCCGTCGAGGCGGCGCGCGTCTTGGCGGTCTTCTTGCCCGCCTTGAGCCCCAGCCGGTCGAAGAGCACCTCGCGCAGCTGGACCGGAGAGTTGACGTTGAACTCGCCCCCGGCCAGGGCGTGGATCTCGCGCGTGAGCTGCTCCAGCCGCCCCTCCATCTCGCGGCTCATCGCCCGCAGCAGCGGCACGTCGACCTTGACCCCGCAGAGCTCCATCTCGCCCAGCAGCTCGGCCAGCGGGCGCTCCAGCGTGTCGTGCACGGGCAGCAGCTCGGCCTCCTCCAGCCGCCGCCGCAGGGGCTCCTCGGCCCGCAACAGGAGCGCCGCAGAGCCTCCGGCCGAGGACGCCAGGCCGGCCGGGTCGGCGTCCGCGGCCACCGTCTCGAGGTCGCCGGAGCGCTCCTCCCCGAAGAGGTCCGCGGCCAGCAGGGCCAGGTCATAGGCGCGCCGGCCCGGGTTGAGCAGGTAGGCCATCAGCAGCGCGTCGCTGCGCACCCCACGCAGCGTCACCCCCGCCCGCGCCAGGGCCACGCGCGCCTGCTTGGCGTTCCAGGCCGTCTTGGGCAGGCTCTCGTCCTCCAGCAGCGGGCGCAGCGCCGCCAGCGCCGCCTCGGGGCGCAGCTCGTCGTGGCCGTCGAGCAGCGAGCGGCGCAGGCCCACGAAGGCCGCCCGCCCGGGCTGCCAGGCCAGACCCAGGCCGACCAGCTCGCCGCGCAGCGGCTCGCGGGCGGTGGTCAGCAGGTGCAGCGCGTCGAACCCGGCCGCCCGCGCGGCGGCCACCACCTCGGCCAGGCGTGCGGCGCTCGCCACCCGCTCGGCCTCGAGCGCGGGCGTCGCGGCCGGCGCCGGCGCGAACTCGCGCGCCAGCCCGGCGAACTCGAGCTCGGTGAAGAGGGCCCGCGCCGCCGCCCGATCCGGCTCCTTGAGGCGCAGCTGCTCGAGGTCGAGCGCCACCGGCACGCGTTCGTCGAGGGCCACCAGCTGGCGCGACAGCAGGGCCGCCTCGCGGTGCTCCAGCAGCCCCTGCCGGTAGCTGGCCCGCTTGACGTCCGCCGCGTGCTCCAGCACGGCCTCGAGCGAGCCGTACTGGGCCACCAGGTCGCGGGCCCCCTTCTCGCCGATGCCGGGGACGCCCGGCACGTTGTCGACCGCGTCGCCCACCAGCGCCAGCACGTCGCCGATGCGCTCGGGCGGCACGCCCCACTTGGCGATCACCTGCTCGCGGTCGTAGAGCACGGGCGGGGCCCCCTCGCGCCCGGGGCTCAGCACCTTGACGCGCGGCGAGACCAGCTGCAGCAGGTCCTTGTCGGAGGAGACCACCACCACGTCGTGGCCGCGCTCGACCGCCTCGCGGGCCAGCGTGGCGATGACGTCGTCGGCCTCGAAGCCGGGCAGCTCCAGCACCGGCAGCCGGAAGGCCTCGCAGACCCGCCGCACGTAGGGGATCTGCACCGCCAGGTCGTCGTCCATCTTGGGCCGGTTGGCCTTGTAGTCGCCGAACTGCTGGTGGCGGAAGGTCGGCCCCGGCGGGTCGATGGCGATGCCGATCCACTCCGGCTGCTCGTCGGCCAGCAGCTTGCGCAGCATGGTGGTGAAGCCGAAGGTGGCGTTCGTGGGCAGCCCCCGGCTGGTGCGCAGGCCGCGGATGGCGAAGTAGGCCCGGTGGAACTGGCCGCTGCCGTCGACCAGGTACAGCGCGCGCGACTTGGGCATGGCGGAGATTCTATGTCCGGGGCCGGCTCGCCCCGGCCCCGGCTTGCGGCCGGGCCGCCCGCCGGGGAGAATCGCCGGCCATGCAGTCCGCGCCCCCCGGGAGCCCCGCGCCGTGTCGAGCACGCTAGGCCGGCTGGCGCTCCTGCTGCTCCTGGCGGCGCCCCTGCGCGGCTGCCTGACCTACGAGTACGAGCACGAGATCTGGCTGCGCGTGAACGGGGCCGGCACCGTGAACGTGACCGGCCGCCCGGCCCTGTGGAGCGCCTTCAAGGGCCTGGGGCGGGCCGAGGATCCCGACGGGACCGTCACGCCCGCGGCGGTGCGCGAGCTGTTCGAGCGCTCGGGCCTGCGCGTGCGGCGCGTGACCCTGACCCGCCGCGGCGGCCAGACCTACCTGTTCGTCAGCGCCGACTTCGACGACGTCAACAAGCTCGCCGGGACGCCGGCCTTCCCCGACCTGCGGCTGGCGCTGGCGAAGGACGGCGAGCGCCTGCGGCTCTCCGGGGACTGGGCCCGCCCCCCGGGCGGCGTCCTGCCCGCGCCCCAGCACCGCACGGGGCTGATGGCCGTGCGCCTGCACCTGCCCGCCAAGGTCTACTCGCACCGCAACGCGGTCGAGGGTGTCGAGCGCGGCAACATCGTCAGCTGGCGGCAGGAGGTCGAGCCGGCCCTGCTGGGGCAGTCGCTCGAGCTGGGCGCGGTCATGGACCGGCGCAGCATCCTGGGCTCGACCGTGCTGCTGTTCGCGACGGCCATCGCCGCGGCCCTGGCCCTGCTGGCCCTGGGGCTCTACCTGACGCTGCGCCGCGGCCGCCGGCAGCGGGCCGCGCAGGGCTAGAGCGCGGCCGGCCGCCCCGGGGCCCGCGTAGTATGATCGCCTCCCTCATCGAGGTCCGCCCATGAACGTCAAGCTCTCCTTCGGCCCCCTCTCCGCGACGCCGCTCGACCTGCTGCTGGTCGTGCTCGACCCCGACCAGACCCTGCACGCCATCGACGACCCGGCCGTGCAGGCCCACGTCGAGCGCGCCCGGGCCGGCTTCCAGGACAAGAGCCTCAAGCGCGACTACTTCGCCACCCTGGGCGAGGGCCGGGGCGCGCTGCTGGTGTGCTGGAGCCCCAGCCTCCCGGCCTTCAACCTGTGGGAGAACGTCAAGACCTTCACCGCCAAGGCCCTGCGCCTGGCGCGCGACTACCGCTTCACCCGCGTGGGTCTGCTGGTCAACACGCGCGAGGCCGCGCCGCTGGTCGGCAAGGTGGTCGAGGGCGCCTGCCTGGGGGCCTACACCTTCGACAAGTACCGCCAGGAGAAGGACGACTTCCTGGCCAAGCAGGCCCAGCTGACGGTCTTCGTGCACCCGGAGCACCAGCCGGACGCCGAGGCCCGCAAGGCCCGCTACGCCTGGGTCTCCGAGAACGTCAACCGGGCCCGCGACCTGATCAACGAGCCGGGCGCCGTGGCCACCCCCGAGCACATCGCCGAGCTGGCCCGCGAGATCGCCAAGGACGTCGGGCTGGAGGTCGAGGTGCTCGACCCGGCCGCCCTCAAGGCGCGCGGCTACGAGGGGCTGCTCAAGGTCGGCCAGGGCAGCCCCCACGGCCCGCGCCTGGTGGTGCTGCGGCACCAGCCGCAGAAGCCCTCGTCCGCCACGCTGGCGCTGGTGGGCAAGGGCATCACCTTCGACTCGGGCGGCATCAGCCTCAAGCCCGGCGAGCACATGTGGGAGATGAAGGGCGACATGGGCGGGGCGGCGGCGGTGCTGTTCGCCATGCGCGCCCTGGGACGCCTGCGCCCGGCGCTCAGGGTGGTCGGCATCCTGTGCCTGGCCGAGAACCTGCCCGACGGCAACGCCCAGCGCCCCGGCGACATCCTCGTGGCCAGGAACGGCAAGTCGATCATGGTCGACAACACCGACGCCGAGGGGCGCCTGGTGCTGACCGACGGCCTCTACCGGGCCGGCGAGGAGGGCGCCACGCACGTGCTCGACATCGCCACGCTGACGGGCGCGGTGGTGCGGGCCCTGGGGCCCAGCGTGGCGGGCGTCATGGGCGAGCGCGAGCTGGTGCGGCGCGTCATCCGCTCGGGCGAGAACCACGGCGAGGCCTTCTGGGAGCTGCCCCTGGTGGAGGAGTACAAGGAGGCGCTCAAGGCGCCCTGCGCCGACCTCAACAACATCGCCGCGGGCGGGCTGGCCGGGGCCATCACGGCCGGGCTGTTCCTGCGCGAGTTCGTCCCCGAGAAGACCGCCTGGGCGCACCTCGACATCGCCGGCCCGATGTTCCGCGACAAGGACTGGAAGTACTACGAGGCCGGCGCCCTGGGCTTCGGCGTCAAGACCCTGGTCGACCTGTGCGAGCGCTTCCATGATCCTGTCGCCTGAGCGCGTCACCTTCGACCGCGTCAACGACACGATCTTCCTCGGCTCGCGCATCGCCTCGCTCGACGACTACCACCGCCTGCGGGCCCAGGGCGTGCGCGCCTGCGTCGACATGAAGCACGAGGGCGCCGACCCCTGGACCTTCGAGGCCTTCCTGTGGCTGCCGACGGTCGACCACAAGCCGCCCACGCCGGCCCACCTGCACATGGGCATCGGCTTCCTGCGCCAGTGCGAGCGCGCACGCCTGCCGGTCTTCGTGCACTGCATGGCCGGGGTGGGGCGCTCCACCACGCTGGTGCTGGCCTACCTGCTGGCCGGCGAGTACCGCGACCGCGGCGCGCGCGCGGCGCTCGACTTCCTCGGCGCCCGTCGGCCCGTGATCAACCCCAGCCCGGAACAGGTCCAGGCGGCCGTCGCGGCGGCCGACAGCTACCAGGGCTAGGCCCATGACGCCCTTCCAGTGGAGCCTGGCGCTGGGCCTCGCGGCGGCCCTGGCCAACGTGCTGGGCGGCCTGGTGGTGGTCTCGCGCAGCCACTGGAACGAGCTGCTGCTCAAGTCCTTCCTGGCCCTGGGGGCCGGCTTCATGCTGGCGGCCAGCTTCCTGCGCATGCTGCCCGAGTCCTTCCGGCTCTCGCCCCACGCGCCGCTGCTGGTGCTGGCCGGCTACTTCCTGGTGCACTTCTTCGAGCACACCCTCACGCCCCACTTCCACTTCGGCGAGGAGACCCACGGCGAGGCCATGCTCGACCCGGCCGCCAGCTGGTCGGCCCTGCTGGGGCTCTCGATCCACACCTTCTTCGACGGCGTCTCGATCGCCTCCGGCTTCCTGGTCTCGGTGCCGCTCGGGCTGCTGATCTTCGGGGCGGTGCTGTTGCACAAGCTGCCGGAGGGCTTCACGGTGGCCTCGATCGCCCTGGCCTCCGGCCGCGGCAAGCGCGGGGCCCTGCTCTCGTCGGGTGTGCTGGCCCTGGCCACGCTCTTGGGGGTCTTGGTCATGCGGCCCTTCGCCGGGGTGCTGCCCTACGCCCTGCCGCTCTCCACCGGCGTGACGCTCTACGTGGCGGCCAGCGACCTCATGCCCGAGGTCAACGAGGAGCGCGGCGTGCGCATGGCCCTGACCGTCTTCGTGGGCGTGGCACTGTTCTGGCTCAGCGAGCAGGCCCTGGGGAGCCTGGGCCTCTGAGCCCCCCGGCCCCGGCTGGGCTGAGCTCGGCCGCTGAGCCCGCGCGAGGATCCAAGATGAAGAACGCCACCGCCCGCCGACTGCTCTGCGCCCTCCTGGCCCTGGCGCCCGCGGCGCGCGCCGCCCAGAAGCCGCGCCTCGAGGTGCAGGAGCTCGAGCTCGCCAACGGCATGCGCTTCCTGCTGCTCGAGCGCCACGACGCGCCCAGCGTGGCCGCCGGCTGGGTGGCCCACGTCGGCTCCGCCAACGAGCGGCCGGGGATCACCGGCCTGTCGCACTTCTTCGAGCACATGATGTTCAAGGGCAGCCACGTCATCGGCACGCGCGACATCGCCGCCGACCTGGCCCTGATCGAGGAGCAGGAGCGCCTGCGCGAGCAGATGCGGGCCGAGGAGGCGCTGATGCGCGCGCGCCTGCGGCGGGGCGAGCTCGACGACCTGCAGCGGCCCGAGAGCTGGAGCGAGCGCTACCGCGAGCTCGCGCGGCAGTTCCAGGCCCTGGTCGAGCGCCAGCGCGCCACCATCATCAAGGACCAGATCGACCAGATCTACACCGCCAACGGCGGCGAGGCCCTGAACGCCTTCACCACCGAGGACCTGACGGCCTACTTCGTGCGGCTGCCGAAGAACCGCCTGGAGCTGTGGGCCTGGATGGAGTCCGACCGGCTGCTGAACCCGGTCTTCCGCGAGTTCTACAGCGAGCGCGACGTGGTCTTCGAGGAGCGCCGCCTGCGCACCGAGTCGACGCCGCTGGGCCGGTACGACGAGGCCTTCGCCGCCACCTTCTGGGAGGCGCACCCGTACAAGTGGCCGGTGGTGGGCTGGGCCTCCGACATCCCGGCCTACACCAAGGCCCAGGCCGACGACTACTTCCGCACCTACTACGCCCCCAACAACCTGACCGGCGTGCTGGCCGGCGACTTCGACGCGGCCGCCGTGCGGCCGCTGCTGGAGCGCTACTTCGGGCGCCTGCCGCGCGGGCCCCAGCCCCCCGAGGTGGTCACGCTGGAGCCGCGCCAGCTGGGCGAGAAGCGCTACCGGGCCGAGGCCGAGACGCCGCCCACCGTGCGGGCGTGGTGGAAGGCGGTGCCCTTCGTGCACCGCGACCGGGCGGCCTTCACCGTGCTGGCCGGGCTGCTCTCGGGCCGCACGGGCCGGCTCTACAAGGGCCTGGTGCTCGAGCGCCAGCTGGTCAACGACGCCGACGCCGACGTGGACCTGCGCAAGTACGCCGGCATCTTCTCGGTCGAGCTGCAGGTCAAGGACGGCCAGGACCCGGCCGCCGCCGAGCAGGCCCTGGGCGAGGAGGTCGCGCGCCTGCAGGCGCAGCCGGTCCCCGCGCGCGAGCTGCAGAAGGTCAAGAACCAGGCCAAGGCCAACGCCTACCGGCGCCTGGCCTCGCCCTTCTTCGTGATGATCCAGCTGCTGGAGTACGACGGCCTGGGCGACTGGCGCTTCCTGGACAGCTACGCGGAGGAGGTCGACGCGGTGACGGCCGAGGACGTGCAGCGCCTGGCCCGCGAGTACCTGACCCGCGAGAACAGCACCGTGGGGGTCTTCCTGCGCAAGGCCGCGGCGCCCGGGGGAGGAGAACAGTGAGCGTCCTGGCGGTCGTCCCCCTGCTGCTGGCGCTGCAGGCCCATTCGCCCGTGCCGGCCGCGTCCCCGGCGCCCATCCCGGCCCACCCGGACCAGCTGCGCTTCGCCCCGATCGAGTTCACGCCGCCGCGGGCCGCCGACTACCGCGTGGCGCTGCCGAACGGCCTGGTGGTCTTCGTGGCCGAGGACCGCAGCCTGCCCCTGGTCAACCTGACGCTCCTGTCGCGCGCCGGCAGCTACCTCGAGCCGGCCGGCAAGGAAGGCCTGGCGGCCCTGACGGGCTCGCTCATGCGGCGCGGCGGCACGCGCAGCCTCTCGGCCGACGAGCTCGACGAGAAGCTCGACTACCTGGCGGCCCAGGTCTCGACCGCCATCGGACCGAGCTCGGCCACGGCCAGCCTCAACTGCCTGGCCGACAACTTCGACGAGGCCCTGGCGGTCTTCGTCGAGATCCTGAAGAGCCCGCGCTTCCAGCAGGACCGCCTCGACCTGGCCCGCGAGCAGGAGCTGCAGGAGCTGGCCCGGCGCAACGACGACTCGGAAGACATCGAGGGCCGCGAGTGGGACCTCCTGCTCGAGGGCCCCGACCACTTCACCAACCGCTTCGTCACGGCCGCCTCGCTCCGCGCCATCACGCGCCAGGACCTGCTCGACTTCCACCGCCGCTCCTTCCATCCTGCCCACATGGTCGTGGCGGTCACGGGGGCCTTCGAGCGGGCGGCCGTGCTGAAGAAGCTGCAGGCGGCCCTGGCCGGCTGGCCGGGCCCCGCCCCGCAGGTCCCGGCCGTGCCGGCCGAGCTGGGGCGCAGCGCCGCGCCCGGCCTGTACCGCGTGCAGAAGGACGTCAACCAGGGACGCGTCTCGATCGGCCTGCCGGCCGTGCGGCGCGACCACCCCGACGTCTACGCGCTCGAGGTCATGAACGAGATCCTGGGCGGCAGCGGCTTCACCTCGCGCATCACCCGCCGCGTGCGCTCCGACGAGGGGCTGGCCTACTCGGCCGGCTCGCGGCTGAGCTTCGGCACCTGGTGGCCGGGCAGCTTCCGGGCCGCCTTCCAATCCAAGAGCCAGAGCGTGGCGTGGGCCACCCAGATCGTGCTCGAGGAGATCGCGCGCATCCGCGAGTCGCCCGTCTCGGCGGAGGAGCTCGACACCATCAAGCGCAGCCTGGTCGAGACCTTCCCCAGCAGCTTCGCCTCGCCGGCTCAGTCCATGGGCATCTTCGCGGCCGACGAGTACACCCGCCGCGACCCGGCCTGGTGGCGCACCTACCGCGAGCGCATCCAGGCCGTGACCGCGGCCGACGTGCAGCGCGTGGCGCGGCAGCACCTGGATCCACGGCAGTTGCGCATCCTGGTGGTGGGCGCCCAGGCCGAGATCGCCCAGGGAGATCCCGGCCACCCGGTCCGGCTGGAGAGCCTGGCTCCCGGCGGGCGCGTGGAGGACCTGCCGCTGCGCGACCCGCTCACGATGCAGCCCCTGGCGCAGCCCTGACTTCGCCGGGCCGGCCGGCGGCTACTTGCCGAAGGCCGCCACGAACTCCTTCAGCATGAAGGGGTTGTTGCTCTTGATCCGACCGGTCATGAAGTCGGCCAGGCTGGGCGTGTGGCGGCCGTTCCAGACGTCGAGGAACAGCTCGGTCGAGGCGCTGAACCAGCAGTCGGCGTCGTCGGCAGCCACCGGGATGACCTCGCAGCGCTCGGGCGTGAGCACCACGGTCCAGCGCTCGTCGCCGTCGAGCGAGAACGAGAACTTGCGGGCCTGCTTCAGGCGGCCGGGCTGAAAGTAGCCGGGCAGACGCTCGAAGATCTGGCGGATCTCCGCCCTCGACTCTGCGGCCATGCGCTCCCCCCACGGGGCCGGTCGGCGGGCCCCGCCTGCGACGAGACGACGAAAACCCCGGGGACCGCGCGGGTCCCCGGGGCGGCACGGGCCCGAGCGGGGCCCGGTCAGTGCGCCTTGGGCAGCTGCTCGATGAAATCGGAGACCAGCCGCCGCTGGGCCTCCGGCGTCAGCGAGCTCTGCACGATCTTGGAGGCAGCCTCGATGGCGATGTCGGCCACCTGGCTCTTGAGCTCCTGGATGGCCTGGCTCTTGTCGCGCTCGATCTGCTGCCGGGCCCGCTCGGCGGCCTGCTCGGCCTCCGCGCGAGCCTTGCCCACGATGTCGTTCTTGAGGGCCTCGGCCTCGCCCAGCGCGCGCTTCAGGATGTCGTCGCGCTCGCGGGTGGCCTCGCGCACCAGCTCGTGGTGCTGGGCCAGCAGCCGCTGGGCCTCGGCGTTGGCCTGGTCGGCCCCCTCGACCGCCTCGCGGATGCCCTTCTCGCGCTCCTCGATCACGTGCAGCAGGGGCTTCCAGCCGAAGCGCCCCAGCACGAAGGCGAAGATCGCGAACAGGATCAGGACCGACACCGCCAGGGTCTGGTCGATGTCGGTCAGTCCGCCGGCCAGCACCAGGGCCGGAAAGCCTGCCTGCGGCATGGCGCGGCTACTTGATCGCCAGCAGGATCGTGACGATCAGGGCGAAGAACGTCACGCCCTCGATCAGGCCGGCGGCCACGATCATGGCGCCGCGGATGTCGCCGGCGGCGTTGGGCTGGCGGGCGATGCCCTCCATGGCCGAGGCGGCCAGGCGGCCGATGCCGGCGGCGCCGCCGATGATGCTGAGGCCGGCGCCGATGCCGGCCGCGAAGTACGCGAGAGCCTTGGGATCCATAGGGGTCGAGTTCCTCCGAAAAGAGCCTTCTGCCTGGAGATCAGTGGGCGGGATGCACGTACATCCCGATGAAGATGGCGGTCAGCAGCGTGAAGATGTAGGCCTGGATGAAGGCCACCAGCAGCTCCAGCATCATGATGAACAGCGCCAGCAGCAGCGAGACCGGGGCGATGGCCAGCCCGGCCGCCACGTGGATCTGGGCCATGAGCGGGATCAGCATCAGCAGGGCCGTGATGACCATGTGGCCGGCCAGCATGTTCGCGAACAGGCGCACCATCAGCGCGAAGGGCTTGGTGAACATGCTCAGGATCTCGACCGGGATCATGATCGGCAGCAGGAAGACCGGCATGCCGGCGGGCACCAGGTGGCCGAAGTGCCCGACCACGCCGTTCTTCGAGATGCCGCCCCACTGCTGGGCCAGGAACGAGATCGTGGCCAGGGCCAGGGTCACCGACAGGTTGCCGGTCGAGGTGGCCGAGTAGGGCAGCAGGCCGAACAGGGCCGCGGTCAGGATGAAGAAGAAGAAGCTGCACAAGAGCGACACGAACCTGTGCCCGTCGTGGCCGATGTTCTTCTCGGCGATGTCGTCGCGGATGAAGACCACCAGCGACTCGACCGCGGCCCCGAGCCCGCGCGGCACGCGCCGGCTGTCGTACTGGCGCAGGGCCAGGCGCACGATCAGGACCACCAGCACGGCCACGATCAGGAAGAAGACCAGGTGCCGGGTGGGGTACTCGAGGCCCCAGAAGGGCCGGTCGAGCACGTGGTGCATCAGCACCTGGGCCGGGCCGTGCTCGGCCGCGTGCTCGGCGGCCTGGTGGCCGGCCTCGGCGGCCGCGGGGGCGTGGGCCTCCTCGACCGCGGCCAGGGCCAGCAACTGAAGTAGCTGCGTCATCGCGTCTCCGTGCCGGCGGGCCGCCGTTGCAGCACCGTCAGCTCGAACACCAACAGCGGCACGTAATACCCGAGGAGCGCCAGCACCAGCGGCACCTGCGGCACTCCCAGGCCGCGGATGGCCACGACCACCGCGACCAGGAGGCAGGCCATGCGCGCCAGCATGCCTCCCAGGACCATCGCCACGAAGGCCTTGGGCGGGCGCTGCTCGGCCGCCCGCGCCAGGCCGTACGCCACGACCGTGTTGAGCACCGCCAGGCCGGCCCCCAGGGCGATCGCGCCCTGGACCGCCCCGCCGAGGCTGCGGCACGCCACGAGCGCCGCCGGCAGCGTCAGGGCCAGGAGCCCCAGCACCACCAGCGCGAAGCGCGCGGGCGTCACGGCCGCCTGTCGACGGTCCGGAAGAACTGCAGCATGGCCGAGGCGACTCCCAGGACGGCTCCCACCAGGAAGAACACGGGCCGGGTGCCGAACTGCCGGTCGATCCAGTAGCCCAGCCCGAGGCCCCCCAGCACCGTCCCCGCCAAGGTCGTCCCGAGGCCGAGATAGGGGCCCGCCTCGCGCAGCGCGCGTGTCCAGTCCCCGGACCCCGGCTTTTCTGGCTGCGAACTTCCGTCCGACAACGTGCGAGAGGCTACCACAGCCCCCCGGGGCAGGCAAGGGAATGACCGCTTTAGTCCCCACGCTGCATCGACTTGTCCAGCCCAGCCCGGCCCCCACCGGGGCGCCCGCGTTGCTTCCGCGCGGCGTGGGCGCGATGATCGGGGCATGGCCACCACGTCCACGGTTCCCGGCGCCCACGCGACCGTGCCTGCCGCCCTGCCGCTGCACCACTCCTGGGTCGGTTCACGCCAGGTCGAGGGCCGGGCCGGGCGGCGGCTGGCGATCAGCCCGCGCGACGAGCAGCCCCTGGCCGAGGTCAGCCTGCTCGACGCGGAGCAGATGGGCCAGGCCCTCGAGGCCGCCCGCCAGGCCTTCCCGGGCTGGGCCCGCGCCTCCTTCCGCGAGCGCGGGCAGCGCCTGCTGGCCCTGCGGCAGGCCATCCTCGAGCAGGCCGACGAGATCGCCGAGCTGGTGGCCCGCGAGCAGGGCAAGCCGCGCGCCGAGGCCCTGGTGGTGGAGGTCTTCCCGGCCCTCGAGGCCCTCAAGCACCTGGCCCGCCACGCCGAGGACCTGCTGCGCGACGAGCCCCTCGAGCCCCAACTGGTGCTGCTGGCGCACCAGCACTGCCGGCGCGTCTACGAGCCGCTCGGGGTGGTGCTGGCCATCACCCCCTGGAACTACCCCTTCTCGATCACGCTGATCAGCGTGGCCCAGGCCCTGGCTGCCGGCAACGCCGTGGTGCTCAAGCCCGCTCCGGCCACCACCCTGGTCGGCCTCAAGGTCGGCGCCCTGTGCCGCCAGGCCGGCTTCCCCGAGGGCGTGGTGAGCGTGCTGGCCCTGGACGACGCCCTGGCCACGCCGCTGGTCGAGGACCCGCGCGTGGCCAAGGTGGTCTTCACCGGCAGCGTGCCGACCGGGCGCAAGGTCATGGCCGCCGCCGCCAGCCACCTGGCCGGCGTGGTGCTCGAGCTGGGGGGCAAGGACCCGGCCATCGTCTGCCGCGACGCCGACCTCGACCGGGCCGCGGCCGGCCTGGTGTGGGGCGCCTTCTTCAACGCGGGCCAGACCTGCGCCTCGGTCGAGCGCGTGTACGTCGAGGAGCCGGTGGCCGAGGCCTTCGAGCGCAAGGTGCTCGAGGCCACCCGGCTCCTGCGCCAGGGCGACCCGCTGCAGGACGAGGTCGACCTGGGCCCCATGACCCTGGAGCGCCAGCGCCGGCTGGTGGAGGAGCACGTCGGGGATGCGCTCGCGCGCGGCGCGCGCCTGCTCGCCGGCGGTCAGCGCCCGGCCGGGCCGGGCTTCTACTACCCGCCCACCGTGCTCGCGGGCGTCGACCATTCGATGCGGGTCATGCGCGAGGAGACCTTCGGCCCCGTGCTGCCGATCATGCGCGTGGCCACGGCCGACGAGGCCCTGCGGCTGGCGAACGACAGCGAGTACGGCCTGACCGCCAGCGTCTGGACCCGCGACCAGGGCCTGGCCGAGCGCCTGTGCCGCGAGCTGCAGGCCGGCGTGGTGACGGTCAACGACTGCGTCTCCTCCTTCGCCGAGCCGAGCGCGGCCTGGGGAGGCGTCAAGAACAGCGGCCTGGGCCGCACCCACGGCCCGCTCGGGCTGCGCGAGATGGTGGCCGCCAAGCACGTGGCCGAGGACTGGGGCCGGTCCTGGCGGCTGTGGTGGTTCCCCTACGGCGCCGACTTCGCGCGCACCCTGCGCCTGGCCCTGCTGGCCGTGCACGAGCGGCGGCTGGCGCGCAAGCTGGCCGCGCAGCTGCGCCTGGTGGCCCAGCGCCGCTTCCTGCGGCGGGCCTCGCTGCTGGACGTGCTGCTGGCGGCCGATCGGCTGTTCTGAGGCCGCCCGTGGGGTCCGCCCAGCTCTCTCCGGCCCAGCGCAGCAAGTGGCTGTACGTGACCATCGGGCTGACGCTGATCCTGCTCTCGCTGGCCCTGGCGGTGGGCTGGCAGTACCTGGGCTCGCCCGGCCTGCGCGAGGGTGCGCGCTTCGTGCTGCACGTGACCGGCAGCCTGCTGGCCCTGGCCCTGACCGGCGGCCTGGTGCTGATCTTCGTGCTGCTGCTGCGCGAGGTGCGGCTCAACGAGCGCCAGTCCAACTTCGTCAGCGCCGTGACGCACGAGCTCAAGACCCCGGTGGCCTCGCTGCGCCTGTACCTCGACACGCTCGAGATGCGCGCGCTGCCCGAGGAGCGCCGGGCCGAGTTCTACCGCACCATGCGCCAGGACCTGGACCGGCTCAACACCACCATCAACAACGTGCTGCACGCCGCCATGTACACCGACCGGCCCGTGCTCGACCCGCAGCCGCTCGACTTCGCGCGGCTGGTGCGCCGGGCGGTCGAGCTGACCCGCACGCGCCACCAGCTGGACGTGGAGGCCGTGCGCTTCGCCGGTCCGGAGACGCTGACCCTGCGCGGCGACGCCGGCGGCCTCGAGACGGCCGTGCTCAACCTGCTCGACAACGCGGTCAAGTACTCCCGCGAGCGCGTGCACGTGGAGGTCGAGCTCGACGCGACCAGCCAGGGCCAGGCCCGGTTGCGGGTGCGCGACCAGGGGGTGGGCATGAGCCGGGCGCACCAGGCCTTCGTCTTCAACCGCTTCTACCGCATCGGCTCGGAGGTGCGCCGCAGCCACACCGGCACCGGCCTGGGGCTCTACATCGTGCGCTCGGTGGCGCGCGGTCACCGCGGCAGCGTGACGGCCGAGAGCGCCGGCCCCGACCGCGGCTCGACCTTCACCCTGAGCCTGCCGCTGCTGCCGGGGAGCGCCCATGCCGCCTAGCCTGCGCGTGCTGGTGGTCGAGGACGAGGAGAGCCTGTCGCGCGGCATCCGCTTCAACCTCGAGCTGGAGGGCTTCGAGGTGGCGGTCGAGGCCGACGGCGCCCGGGCCCTCGAGCGCCTGGCGGCGCCCGGCACGGCGGCCCCCGACCTGCTGATCCTGGACGTCATGCTGCCGGGGCTGGACGGCTTCTCGGTGGCCCGGAGCCTGCGCGAGCGCGGCGACCGCACCCCGATCCTCATGCTGACCGCCCGCGGCCTGCCCGAGGACGTGGTGCAGGGGCTCGAGGCCGGCGCCGACGACTACCTGCCCAAGCCCTTCGACCTGACCGTCTTCCTGGCGCGCGTGCGCAGCCTGCTGCGGCGCCGCGAGTGGGCCAGCGGCGGCCCGGCCACGGCCACGCCGGTGCGCATCGGCGCGGCCGTGGTCGACTTCGCCGCCTTCGAAGTGCGCGTCGCCGGCCAGACCCAGCGGCTGACGCTGCTGGAAGCGGCCCTGCTCAAGCTGCTGTGGGAGCAGGCCGGCCGGGTGGTGGGCCGCGGCGAGATCCTGGAGAGGGTCTGGAACCTGCACCCCGACACCGAGACCCGCGCGGTGGACAACTTCATCGTGCGCCTGCGGCGCTACCTGCAGGACGACCCGCGCGCCCCGCGCCACCTGGTCACGGTGCGCGGAGCGGGCTGGCGCCTGGATCCCTGACGACCGGCCGTCCCGGCCTGCCGGCGCGGGGCGCCTTCTGGTAGGATCCCCCGAAGCCCATGCCTGCCCGAGTCGCCGCCTCGAGCCGCCCGCGCTTCGACGTGTGGGGCTGCCGCGGCTCGCGCAACCTGGTCCCGGCCGTCTCGCGGCTGGCCAACCGCACCTCGTGCTACTCCCTGCGCGCCGGCCGCGAGCTCGTGGTCTTCGACGCCGGCCGCGGCCTGGCCGCCCTGGGCCACGCCCTGCGCACCCAGCCCGGGCTGCGCGGGGTCGAGCGCATCCACGTGCTCGTGACCCACGCCCACATGGACCACTGGGAGGGCCTCAAGGACGTGGAGTGGTTCTGGCGCTTCGGGAACGGCCTGGAGGTCGTGCTCTACGGCACCGCCGAGGCGCTCGGGACCATCCGGCGCGGCTTCGAACCGCCCGCGTACGTGCCGCTCGAGCTGCTGGCCCAGGGGACGGTCAAGAGCCTGGGCTGGGAAACGCTCTCGGCCGGCCAGCAGCTGGGCCTGGCGGGCGGCCGGCTGCGCACCTGGGCGCTCAACCACTACAGCGGCGGGGCCGAGACGCGCCGCGACCTCGACACGCTGGGCTTCCGTCTCGAGCTGCCCGGCGGGCCGGCGGTGGCCTACGTCTCCGACCACGAGCCCACGCCCGGCACCTGGGCGACCGAGGCCGCCATCGTCGGAGGCGCCCACCTCGTGGTCTACGACGCGCACTTCCCCGACCTGCAGAGCCACCGCCACGGCCACGGCTCCCAGGAGCACGCGGCCCGCGTGGCGCGCAGCTTCCCGGGGACCCTGGTGCTGGCCGGCCACCACGGGCCGGCCTTCGACGACGCGGCCCTGCGGGCCTCGTTCCGGCGCTTCGGGCGCGGCCTGCGCAACCTGGTGCTGGCCCAGGAGGGCGCGCGCTGGGACTGGAGCCGGCGCGCCTTCCGCCCCGGCCGGCCTAGCCCCCGCTGACCGGCGGCACGAAGGCCAGCTCGTCGCCCTCCCGCAGCGGCGCGTCGAAGCGCGCGTAGCGGCGGTTCACCGCCGCGGCCAGGTGGGCCCGCCGCGCCGCGAGC
>JBDIBD010000017.1:0-23969 GCA_039812725.1 Vicinamibacteria bacterium
GGCCTCGAACTCGCGCGTGAAGTCGTTGCGGCTGTTGAAGCGGTAGCGGCCGCTCAGGGTCAGGTTCTTGATGGCGCGCGAGCTGACGTTGGCCGTGGCCGTGGCGTAGTTGACGCGCATCTGGGCGGTGTCGCGCGGCAGCTCGGCCAGCTCGGGGAAGACCTTGTAGGTGTTGGCGTTGGCCACCACCGGGTTGGTGGTCCAGGCGATCAGCTCGGCGTCCTGCCGGTTGGCGCCCATGGAGAAGCTGGCGTTGGCCGTGGTGCGGCCGGGCAGCTTGACCATGCCCAGCGTGCTGAAGGTGTCGAGCGTGTTGCTGGGCGGCATGGCCATGCGGCCGTAGGCCGGGCCGTTGCCGTTGGTGTAGCCGCTCGGGTCGTAGCAGGTGCCGGGCGCCTGGCCGGCGATGCCGGAGCGGCAGAAGTCCGTGGCCCGCTGCGGGTTGTCCCAGCGCAGCGAGGGGATCTCCTGGCTGAACTTGGCGTGCTCGTAGTTGGCCTTGAACATGCCCTGGTGGCTGGCCCACTCGATGCCGGCCGACAGCTCGGTCTCGCGGTTGTCGAGCACCAGCGGCAGCTCGGCGGCGTTGTTGAAGGCGAAGGCGGCGCCCCAGGGCATGTTGCCGGAGCGCTTGTAGCTGTTGACGCCCACCAGGAAGTCGAGGTTGTCGGTGGCGGAGATGCGGGCCTCGCCCTTGATCGTGTCGCGGCGCGACTGCAGGTCGAACTGCTTCTCGATCGAGTTGTAGACCGAGCCGGGGCCCAGCTGGGCCACGTTCTGCGGCACGCCGATGGCCGTCCCGGACTGCACCCGCGTGCGCAGGGCCGGGTCGAGCGTGCAGTCGCCGGCCGTGCAGTTGAACGGGGTGGCGGTGTAGTAGGCGTAGTTGAGCGGGGTCTGGTCGAAGACCAGCCAGCCCTTGACCCGCTTGCTGTTGAAGCTGGCCAGGTAGCTCTGGTCGTGGTAGCCGATGTTCTTGGCCTTCAGCTCGAAGGTCCAGTTCTCGGTCTCGCGGTTGTAGAGCACGTTGGCGTTCACGCCGTCACGCAGGTCGCGGTAGCGCTCGTAGCGCGCCTCGTCGCCGTCGGTGGTCGTGAAGCGGCCGCCGATGTCGATCGTGCCCTGCGAGGAACTCCCCTGCGGCTTCTCCTGCGCCCACGCCGCCGTGGCGGAGGCGAGCAGGAGCGCCGCAGCGCCGATCATCAGTCTGTTGCGCATTGCAGTCCTCCTCACCTAGCGCAAGAACGCTTTGCCCGACGGGGCGTTGGACCCGTGGACCTGCTGGTGGCAGACCACGCACGAGCGTCCGTAGATCTTGTTGCCGTTGGTCGAGTTGTTCTCCAGGTAGCCCTCGTAGACCGTCGGGGGGTGGCGGGACGTGACGTGGCAGCGCTGGCACAGGAAGGGCTGCTTGGCCACGAGCATGCGGTCGTTGTTCGAGCCGTGCGGGTCGTGGCAGGTGGTGCAGTTCTCGGTCACCGGCGCGTGCTCCCACAGGAACGGGCCGCGCTTCTCGGCGTGGCAGGTGACGCACGACTCGGTGACGCTGCCGCCGGCGCGCAGCAGCTTGACGTTGGAGGTGCCGTGCACGTTGTGGCACGAGGAGCAGGAGAGCTTGCCCTCGCGCACGGGCATGTGGTTGAAGCGCAGCTGCTTGTTGGCGATGGCGCGGTGGCAGGAGGAGCACAGCTCCTTCTCCTCGGCGGCCTTCAGCTGCTTCTCGCCCTTGGCGGCGTGGATGCTGTGGCAGGAGGTGCAGCCCACGCTGCGCTGGTCGTGCTGGCTGCCGGCCCAGAGCGCGTGCTGCGAGCGGAAGTGGCAGCTCGCGCAGACGGCGCTGGCGTCGGGCGCGGAGAGCGACGCGAAGCGGCGGATCTTGGCCTTGTCGCCGCCGGCGTCCGCGTGCTCCTTGCCGGGGCCGTGGCAGGCCTCGCAGCCCAGCGCGGCCTTGGTCTCGGAGTGGCAGGCCTGGCAGCCGGAGGGCGACATCGGCCCGCCCGCCCGGAAGGCGCGCGCGTGGGGGCCCTCGTGGATCGCGGCTCCGCGCTCCTCGTGGCAGGTCAGGCAGGTCTCGGTCCCGGCGTACGCGCCGTGGGGGGCGGCCTGCACCGGCGGCGCCTTGGCCTCGTCCGGGCCGGGAGGCGCCGCGGCGAGCGTGCCGGGCGCGGCGGTCCATCCGATCGCCAGAGCTGCGGCGAGCCCTCCCAGCGCCAAGGTCTTCCTCAGCAAATCCATGGCTTGCTCCTTAGCTGTCTGCTTTCACTTCTGGGCCGTTGGCTATGAACTCGAACCTTGCAGGACATCTTCCTGGCGCCCAGCCGGACCCACGTTTCGGTACTGCCCAACGGTGGGACCTTTCCGCGCGGAACGGAAGCAAGAGCCGTTCCCGTCGGTGGAACAACGACTTACGGCCGTTTACGCGAAAAACCTGCGGCCAGCTCGCAGCCCGACGAAAAATCATGTCAAGAGGCGCCCGTCAAGAGGCGCCCGCCAGGCGGCCGCTGAAAATGCGAACGGCTCGCCGGGCCCATGGGCCCGGCGAGCCGGAGACGGCAGGCGATTCCGGCGAGCTAGAACTGGTAGCTCAGGCGGGCGTAGAGCACGTTGGCGTCGTAGTCGCCCCGGTTCGACTTCATGAAGATCAGGACGGTCTGGGGCATCAGCAGGTTGCCGGCCGTGTAGGCGTCCTTGAACTCGTACTTCTCGTAGACGTAGCCGGCCGTCAGGGTCCAGGCCTTGGCCACGGCGTAGTCGAGCTGGGCCGCGAAGGTGGTCAGCGTGGTGTCGTCCCAGTCGTCGATGTCCGCGGCGCCGCCCTGTCCGGCGGGGATCAGCGTGGTGCGGCCGGGGGTGTAGAACGAGCCGGCCTCGCGGGCCGTGATGTCCATCAGGCCGTCCACCTTCTGCTGGGTGGCGTGCACGCCCAGCTTCCAGACGTCCGGCTTGAGATGGAAGCTCGCGTCGAGACCGAAGGTGTCGGTCTGGTCGGTGCCGGCGTAGTTGAGCAGGTTGTTCAGGGTGACGCCGGTCGTGGTGGACCACTGGTTGACGGTGTCGTCCTGCTCCCAGGTGTAGAAGGCGTTCAGCTCGACGCGCGGGTTGGGCGTCCAGCCGACCTCGGCGGTGAAGCTGTCGTACTTGGCCTCCAGCAGGCCGCTGGGCGTGTTGGGGATCGGCTGGGCGCCCGGCGACGGCGCGCCGGACGTCACGGCGATGCGGTCGGGACGGTTCGGGTACTGGACGTCCCGGCGCGAGTAGGCGAACGTGAGCGACAGGCTGTCGACCGGGTTCAGCTCGAGGTCGAGGGTGGTGCGCTTGGTCTCGCGCTCGGCCTCGTCGGACTGGAAGCCGTAGAGCGTCTCGCCCTCGTCGACCTTGCGCTTGGCCTGGTCGTAGGTGGCGCGCAGGCCCAGCCAGTCCTTGGCGTGGTAGACCGCGTTCACGGCGAAGCCGTCGTCGCTGCCCTTGGTGGCCTCGCGGCTGGTGCGCTCGAGGCTGGCCGTGCGGAACTGGCCCTCCAGGGTGAGCGCGCCGATGTCGTAGCTGGCGGACGCGGTGAAGCGCGTGGTCTTGTTGTCGTAGACGTTGGCCGTGGCGTGGCCGTAGGGGTCGGCAGCCGTCGGCGTGACCACGGACCAGCTGCGGTCGGGCGAGCCCGCCACGTCGCCGGTGATGACGTACCGGTCGGTCTTGTTGCTGAGGTCGTAGCTGCGGAACTGGGCCCGCAGGCTCAGGTTCTGCGTCGGCCGCGAGGAGAACGTGAAGTTGATCGTGGTGGTGTCGATCTTGCCGTCGAAGGAAGGCTGCTGCAGCGTCGACAGGGCGTCGGCCCGGGCGCCACCGGGCGTCAGGACGGCGGTGTTGATCGTGTAGGGATAGAAGGGCGCGTCCTGCGTCCACTTGCCCAGCGTCAGGTCGCCGCCGATGCGGGTCTGCTTGGCGAACTTGAGCAGGAAGCCCAGGTTGGTGGTGTTGGCCTCGTTGTCGGGCGCGTTGATCCAGCGGGCGCTGGCGCCGCCGCCCACGGCCGGGGCCGGGGTCGAGACGTAGGGCCGGTCGAACCACTGGAAGGGGTTGTCGACCGTGAGGGTCTCGGCCCTGTTGTCGTAGAGGTTGCGCGCGAACGAGGCGTGCACGTTGCCCTTGTCGAAGCGGTAGGCGGCCTGGATGCCGATGTCCTGGGTGACCTCGTCGAGCGGCCCGGGAACCTCGACCACGCTGCTGACGGCGCTGTACACGCCGCCGCCGTCCTCGCCGCGGTAGCCCGACTTCAGCTCGCGCATGTAGGTGAGGGACAGGTCGAAGGGCAGCTTCTTGCCCAGGTCGAGCTTGGCCGAGCCGCGCTTGCGGGCGCTCGAGATGTCCACCAGGCCGGCCGAGTCGAAGGTCGAGGCCAAGAGCGCGTCGTAGAAGGGCACGGTGCGGCCCGCCGTGGAGGTGGCGTCCACGGTGGTGCCGATCGCGCGCTGCAGGGTGTCGCTCATGCGCCACACGCCCGGGGCGGTCTCGGCCAGGATCACGTGGGCGTTGTTGCCCATGTTGTGGGGGATCTCGTTGTAGTCGAAGGACAGGTCGAAGGCCGAGGTGTTGAACCAGCCGGTGTAGCGCTGGTCGTCACGGCTGACGTTCTGGCCCCACAGGCTGAAGTCGACCTTGTCGGTCCTGGAGAACAGGCTGAAGCAGGGGACCGAGACGCCCTCGGGCACGTCGCGGTACTCCTCGAACTTCGAGGAGCCGACGTCGTCGGCGCCCAGCACGCCGACGGTGACCTGCCCGCCGGCGCTGCCGGTGCTGCTGACCGTGCAGGGGTTCTTGACGCTGGAGCCCGCCAGGGCCTCCTGCGCCGTCGCGGGGATCGCCACGAAGGAGGCCATGGCGAGGAGCGTGGTGAGGATCGATGCTCTCTTCATGGCTTACCTCACGAAGTACGCGCCCGAGGGCGAGTTGGAGCCGTGCAGGTTCACGTGGCAGTTCTTGCAGGCCTTCTCCACGAAGCGCGAGTTGGCCGTGGGATAGCCGCTCGGCGACGGGGAGGGGGCCACGCGCGCGCCCAGCTCGGTGGAGTAGTTGTCGCCCGAGCCGAAGTGGCCGGAGCCGGTCAGGTGGCAGTTCCAGCACAGGTTGGGCAGCTTCTGGACCAGCAGGCGCTTGTGGTTCGTGCCGTGCGGCTCGTGGCACGAGACGCAGTCCTCGCGCACGGGCGCGTGCTCGAACAGGAACGGGCCGCGCTTCTCGGCGTGGCAGGTGTAGCACAGCTCGTTGACCGACTCGGCCTTGATCATCTTGGGCCGCGCGCCGTCGTGCGGGTTGTGGCAGCTGGCGCAGCCCATCTTGCCCTCGCGCACCGGGTGGTGCGAGGTGCGCATGGACTTGGCGCGCTCCGGCTTGTGGCACTCGAAGCAGGTCTCGGTGTCGCTGGTGGTCTTGAGCTGGGCGCGGACCGACTTGTAGTCGTGGACGCCGTGGCACTCGGTGCAGGCCACGTTGCGGCGCGCGTGCATGCTCATGCTGTAGTTGGCCTGCCCGGCCTTCTCGTGGCACTTGAGGCAGACGTTGCTGATCTCGTTGGCGCTGAGCTTCTTCAGCGTGGGCACCGGGCCCTTGCCGTCGCCGCTCGACTGGTTCTGGAAGTGGTCGGCCACGTTCGCATGGCAGTTGCCGCAGCTCTGCTCGAGCTTGGCGTGCTTGCTGGCGGCGAAGGCCGGCCCGACGGCCTTGTCGTGGCAGGTCTGGCAGTCCGAGGCGGTCCACGTGGCCGGCGTCGGCGGCGGCGCCTGGCCGAAGGCGCGGGGGCCTCCGAACAGGAGCAGCAGCCCCGCCAGCCCTACGACGGGACGGATGAAGCGCATGGGGAATTCCTCCACAGTGGCCCGCAGGCCTGGGCCGGGGCCGAGTCGGTACGGGAGTCCGAAACGCGGAACTGTGCTCTCGAAGGGCGGCCCGGGCGGATAGGTGAAGATGATCTCAACGGTAGCGCCCTGCATAGATTGCGCCGACGGTGGCACCTGGGCTACCGACGGCGCAGGGTCTGCTCGAAGAAGAGCCGGGACTCCAACTGGTCCAGGGCGGCAGCAATTCCCGGACCAGGATCGGTGGCCGACCGGGCCCATGGAGGGCGGATGCTCCGGTGGACTCGGGCCCGCCTTCGGGGTCTACTGCGGGAGGAGGTGGCGGCATGCCGGGAGTGCGCGGCGACGTGACGCTGCTGGGCGAGCAGGACCTGCACTTCCTCTCCGAGGGGACCCACTCGCACGCCTGGCGCTGCCTGGGGGCCCACCCCCTGAAGACCGCCGACGGCCTGGCCGGCTGCCACTTCGCCGTCTGGGCCCCCAACGCCCTCCGCGTGGCGGTGATGGGCGACTGGAACGGCTGGGACCCCGCGGCCCAGCCGCTGGCCCGGCGCGAGGGCAGCGGCATCTGGGAGGGCTTCGTCCCGGGCGTGGGCCACGGGAGCTACTACAAGTACCGGGTGGTCTCGGCCGACGGCTCGCACGTGGTCGACAAGGCCGACCCCTACGGCTTCCGCCACGAGCCGCCCCCCTCGCGCGGCTCGCAGGTCTGGAGCCTCGACTACGAGTGGGGCGACGCCGACTGGATGCGGTCGCGCGGCGAGCGGCAGTCGCTGCGCGCGCCGATCTCCGTCTACGAGCTGCACCTGGGCTCGTGGCGCCGCGCCGCCGGGGATCCCGCGCGGCTGCTCGGCTACCGCGAGCTGGCCGAGCCGCTGGCCGACCACGTCGAGCGCCTGGGCTTCACCCACGTCGAGCTGATGCCGGTCATGGAGCATCCCTTCCACGGCTCGTGGGGCTACCAGGTCACCGGCTACTTCGCCCCCAGCAGCCGCTACGGCACGCCCCAGGACCTCATGCACCTGGTCGACGTGCTGCACCGCCGCGGCATCGGGGTGATCCTCGACTGGGTGCCCTCGCACTTCCCCGACGACGAGCACGGCCTGGTCTACTTCGACGGCACGCACCTGTACGAGCACGCCGACAAGCGCCAGGGCTTCCACCCCGACTGGAAGAGCTGGATCTTCAACTACGGCCGGCACGAGGTGCGCAGCTTCCTGCTCAGCAGCGCCCTCTTCTGGCTGGAGCAGTACCACGCCGACGCGCTGCGCGTGGACGCCGTGGCCTCGATGCTCTACCTCGACTACTCGCGCCAGGCCGGCGAGTGGGTGCCGAACGTTCACGGCGGGCGCGAGAACCTGGAGGCCGTGGCCTTCCTGCGCGACCTGAACCAGGCCGTCTACCGCGACCACCCCGACGCGCAGACCATCGCCGAGGAGTCGACCTCGTGGCCGATGGTCTCGCGGCCGCTCTACCTGGGCGGGCTGGGCTTCGGCTTCAAGTGGGACATGGGCTTCATGCACGACACCCTGGACTACCTGCAGCAGGACCCCGTCTACCGCAAGTTCCACCACCACCGGCTGACCTTCCGCATGACGTACGCCTACAGCGAGAACTTCGTGCTGTCGCTGTCCCACGACGAGGTGGTGCACGGCAAGGGCTCGCTGTACGGGAAGATGCCGGGCGACCACTGGCGCAAGCTGGCCCAGCTGCGGCTGCTGTACTCCTACATGTGGGCGCTGCCCGGCAAGAAGCTGCTGTTCATGGGCGCGGAGCTGGGCCAGCCGGCCGAGTGGGACCACGACCGCGGGCTCGACTGGCAGCTGGCGGACGACCCGGGCCACGCCGGGCTGCTGCGCTACGTGGCCGACCTGAACCGGCTGTACCGCGAGCAGCCCGCCCTCTGGCGCCGCGACACCGAGCCGGCCGGCTTCCAGTGGGTCGACTGCCACGACGTGGACAACAGCGTCTTCAGCCTGCTGCGCCGGGGCGACGAGGCCGATCTGCCGCTGCTGGTGCTGCTCAACTTCACGCCCCTGCCGCGCGAGCGCTACCGCGTCGGGGTGCCCGCCGCGGGCACGTGGCGCGAGGCGCTCAACAGCGACGCGGCCGAGTACGGCGGCGCGGGCTTCGGCAACTACGGCTCGGTGGAGTCGCGCCCGGAGCCCTCGCACGGCTTCGCGCAGTGCCTGGAGCTGACCGTCCCGCCGCTGGGGGCGCTGGTGCTGGTGGGGCCGGCCGCGCCCGATGCCGGCGACCCGTCAGCCTGAGTCCGGGCCGCAACGGCGCGGTCGGCGAGCCCAGAAACGTGGTCGTCATCCTGAGCCGCCGCCGTCCGAACCGGCGGCGAAGGATCTCGCGGGGCGACGCGGCCACGGCCGCGCCGCCCCCGCCTTCAGGCGCCTACTCGACCGAGAACGACTGCAGCTCGACCGGCACGGGCTGGCAGACGATCGGGCGGTAACTGACGTCGAAGGTGTCCACGTACAGGCCGTCGGCCACCACGCCGGCGTCGCTGGTCACGCGGTAGCGCAGCCGCACGCTGGCCTGGTTGTCGAGCGCCGGCGCGGCCAGGCTGGACTGCGTCCAGGTGGCGTTGGCGCCGTTCCAGCGGGCCAGGTAGCTGGCGTTCCAGCTGGTGCCGCCGTTGGTCGAGTACTCCAGGTAGGCGTAGTCGTAGCCCGGCTCGAGGTCGTAACGCACCCAGGACGAGACCACCACGCCGGTCTTGCCCGAGAGGTTGACGACCGGGCTCTGCACCCAGGAGTTCATGTTGTTCGGGTAGCTCCCCGCCGGGCTGTCGGTCCAGGAGTGGGTCGGGCTCTGGGACTGGCTGGTGGTCTGGGCCCACGCGTTGGACGTGCCGCCCGTGGTCCAGCCGTTGGCGCCGCTCTCGAAGTTGTCCGAGTAGGCGCTGGTGAGCGGCTGCGGGATGCTGGCCTGCAGCGAGAAGTTGAGCGTGTACGGGCCCTGCGCGGTGGTCACGGCCAGCTGGAACTGCACGATCGTGCCGCAGGTGAGGCCGGGCGCCAGCACCACCTGGTAGGCCGTGGCGTTGGTGGCCGAGCCGCCGGCGGCGATGCTCGGGTAGGCCGAGGAGTTCTGCGAGACCGTCACGTTGGCGGTCGAGGTGCTCAGCACGGCGCTGACGCCCGTGCTGGTGGCGGCCCCGTTGTTGTTCAGGCTGATCGTGAGCTGCACGGTCTCGCCGGGCTCGGCGTAGCCGTTGTTGTTGCCGAGCGGGCCGGGGTCGGCCACGACGTTGGCCGTGTAGACCAGGTTCGGCGCGGCCGTCAGCGGCACGTTCACGGTGGTGGTGGCCGCCGCCACGACGGTGTTGCCCGCGATCGTGTTCGAGGCAGGGTAGCCCGGGGGCAGGGGCCCGGCCGTGACGGAGTAGGTGCCGGGCAGGACCGGCAGGCTGTAGTTGCCGCCGGCGTCCGAGACGCCGTTCAGCGTCTCGGTCCCGCTCACCGTCACCGGCGCACCGGGGATGCCGGCGTTCGTGACCGAGTCGCGCACCTGGCCGCTCAGCGTCCCCAGGGCCTGGCCGCACGCCGGGAACTTGAACGAGCCCACGCGGGTCTGCCAGTTGGTCCCGGTGGCCGCCAGGTACTCCTGGGTGTACCAGAAGGTGCAGCCGTCGGTGGGGTCGACGGAGAGCGCGCTGTAGTCGCCCCAGCGGCTGTAGGTGGTCTGCGAGCCGGTGCCGGCGAACAGCACGGTCTCGGTCTGGGGCAGCGTCCCGAGCGCCTCGCCGGCGCGGCGGCCGGCGTAGCGGATCGACGGGAACGTGCTGCCGCTCGAGACGCTGTAGCCCAGCGCGACGTTGCCGTCCTTGTCGGCCGCCACGCTGCCCATCCAGCGGTGGCTGCCGTCGGCCAGCTTGTGCGTACCCTGCTGGTGGAGCGTGGGCGTGCCGGACGGGTCGCGGAACTCGTACCAGCGCGCCGAGGCGATGCCGCCGTCGTCGATCGTGTGGGTGGCGTAGAGCGCCTGGTAGGCGCCGTAGTTGCGGTACTGGAGCTGGGCCATCAGGCGGAAGCTCAGCGAGTCGAGCGTGTTGGCGGTGCCCGACTGGGGCACGCCGAAGGCCACCATCTCGCTGGGGGCCACCGGGATCTGGATCGGGCCCGTCAGGGTGGAGTTGGCCGGCGTGGCGAAGTCGGCGTGGAAGCGGTAGAGGTCGGCCGTGTTGCTGCCCGGGCCGGAGACCTGCATGAAGTAGTTGGGCGCGCCCGCGGGCGGCGCCGTGCCGCGCTGGTTGCTGGGCAGGAAGCTGCCGCAGCTCCCGTCCGTGCAGAGGTCGAAGTGCACCTCCTGCAGGGCGCCGCCGGTCAGCAGCGGGGTCTTGTTGATGGCCCACAGGCGCACGCCGAAGCCGCTGCCGGAGCCCTGGAACATGTTGGTGGCCATGTAGTAGCCGTCGGGCCACACGCCCAGCTTGGGGTAGTCGTTCAAGTAGCCCCCGAAGGCGCCCGTGTCGGCCTGCATGGCGTAGTAGTACCAGCCGCCCGAGACCGGGTCGCCGCTCTGCGAGACCGCGATGCACTCGAAGAACGGGCCGGTGGTGGAGTTGATCCAGGCGAAGTCGGTCACGATCCAGCGGTCGACGCTGGCGTCGTAGAGCACCACCGGGTCGCCGTCGTTGCTGGTGTCGCAGGGCGTCCCCGCGGGGCCCTGGAAGAAGGTGTTGAGGGTGTTCGAGCTCATCAGCGCGCCCGTGGCCTTGTTGTAGATGCCGATCGAGGTGTTGACCGTCTGGATGTAGTGGTTGGGCCCCACGTCGCCGTTGGTGTCGGGCGGCCAGCCCCCGCCGTTCGAGGCGAAGTTGAGCGCCGGGAAGTTGGCGATGGGCGACGGCATGGGCGCCGAGACGGGACCCGGGACGAAGGGGGCCTCCGCCCGGCGTCCGGCCGCGCGGGCCTCGGCCAGGACCTTGACTTCCATCGGGGTCAGCCGGAACGGCTCGGCCTCCTCGGTCTCGCGCCGCTCCTGGTCCGACTGGGGCAGGTCGCGCAGGTCGCCGTTCCAGACCAGGGGACCGATGCCCGTGCTGTTGAACGGCCCCAGCGCTCCGGCGGCGGGCTGCTCCGCCGCGACGGCCCAGGCTCCCGACAGGCAGGCCACAGCCAGCACCAACACACTTCCAGCTCGCATGCACGTATCTCCGAAGGAAAAGGGGGACGTCGAGGGCTAAGTTCCGCGGAGCTTAGACGGGACGCCCGGCCCGCGCAACCTTCGGGCCGGCCCGGGGGCCCCGCCGGCGGGGGTTACGATAGCCGCCATGGCCGACGATCCAACGCCGTCCGCCCGCCCCTGGCCGGGCGCGCCGCACCCCCTGGGCGCCACCTGGGATGGCCAGGGGGTCAACTTCGCGGCCTTCTCCGAGCGCGCCACGGCCGTGGAGCTGTGCCTGTTCGACGGCCCCCAGGCCGGGCGCGAGAGCGCGCGCCTGCCGCTCGCGGAGCGCAGCGACGGCGTCTGGCACGGCTACCTGCCGGGGCTGAGGCCGGGGCAGCTCTACGGCTATCGCGCCCACGGCCCCTGGGAGCCGGCCGCAGGCCTGCGCTTCAACCCCGCCAAGGTGCTGCTGGACCCGTACGCGCGCGCCGTGGGGCGCGAGCCGCGCTGGGACGACGGGCGGCTGCTGGCCTTCGCCCCCGGCGACGAGGAGCGCCGCGACGAGCGCGACTCGGCCGACCTGGCGCCGCTGGGCGTGGTGGTCGACCCGGCCTTCACCTGGGGCGACGACCGCCCGCCGCGCCGGCCCTGGGCCGACACGCTGGTCTACGAGCTGCACGTGAAGAGCTTCACGCGCCTGCACCCGGGAGTCCCCGAGCCCCTGCGCGGCACCTTCGCCGGCCTGGCCTCGGAGGCGGCCGTCGAGCACCTCCTGGCGCTGGGCGTGACGGCGGTGGAGCTGCTGCCCGTGCAGCACCACGCCCTCGACCGCCACCTGGCGGCGCGCGGCCTGCCCAACCACTGGGGCTACAACACCCTGGCCTTCTTCGCCCCCGACGCGCGCTACTCCTCCGCCGGCCCGGGCGAGGCCGCCGTGCGCGAGTTCAAGTCGATGGTGCGCACGCTGCACGCGGCCGGCCTCGAGGTGCTGCTGGACGTGGTCTACAACCACACCCCCGAGGGCGATCACCTGGGCCCCACGCTCTGCCTGCGCGGGCTCGACAACGCCGCCTACTACCGCCTGAAGGCCGCCGACCGGCGCCGCTACGTGGACTTCACCGGCTGCGGCAACACCCTCGACCTCTCGCACCCGCGCACGCTGCAGCTGGTGCTCGACAGCCTGCGCCACTGGGTCACGGAGATGCACGTGGACGGCTTCCGCTTCGACCTCGCGCCGGTGCTGGGGCGCGAGGTCGAGGCCTTCGACCCCGGCGCGGCCTTCTTCGACGCCGTGCGCCAGGATCCCGTGCTGTCGCAGGTCAAGCTGGTGGCCGAGCCCTGGGACCTGGGCCCCGGCGGCTACCAGGTGGGCGGCTTCCCGCCGCCCTTCGGCGAGTGGAACGGCAAGTACCGCGAGGCCGCCCGGCGCTTCTGGCGCGGCGAGGCCGGCACCGTCTCGGAGCTGGCCACGCGCCTGGCCGGCAGCAGCGACCTCTACGCCCACCGCGGCCGGCGCCCGCAGGCCGGCGTCAACTTCGTCACCAGCCACGACGGCTTCACGCTCCTCGACCTGGTCAGCTACGAGAAGAAGCGCAACCAGGCCAACGGCGAGAACGGCGCCGACGGGGACGACCACAACCTCTCCTCCAACCACGGCGTCGAGGGGTGGAGCGACGACCCGGCCGTGCGCGAGCTGCGCGCGCGCCAGCGCCGCAACCTGCTGGCCACGCTGCTGCTGTCCCAGGGCGTGCCGATGCTGCGCTACGGGGACGAGCTGGGCCACAGCCAGCAGGGCAACAACAACGCCTACTGCCAGGACAACCAGGTCTCCTGGCTGTCGTGGGAGCTGGACGCCGAGGGCCAGGCCTTCCTCGACTTCGTGCGCCGGCTGGCGCAGCTGCGCCGGGAGCACCCCGTGCTGCGCCGGCGGCGCTTCCTGCGCGGCGGCGGCCCGGTCCACGACGTGGTCTGGCTGGCCCCGGCCGGGCGCGAGATGACCACCGCCGACTGGCACCACCCGCAGGCCAGGGCCCTGGGCATGCTGCTGCCGGGCGAGGCCTTCGACGAGCCCGACGAGCGCGGCCGGAGCCTGCCGGCCGACACGCTGCTGGCGCTGTTCAACGCCGACGCGGGCACGGTCCACTTCCGGCTGCCCGAGACGCCCGGCACCCACTGGGACCGGCTGCTCGACACGGCCGACCCCGACGACACGCGCCCGTTCACGGGCCGCGTGCGCTACGACGTGGTCGGGCGCTCCGTGGTGGTGCTGCGGCTGGCCTCGGGCCGGCAGCGGCGGCGGGGGCACGCCTCCCCCGTGCCGGGGACGGCGCCCGGTACCTAGCGCGGACGATTCATGGCCGGGCCGCCTGCAACTTGCGCAGGGTGTCCTTTCTCTCATCCGTGAGGGGCGTCGCCGGCTCCTCGGCAATGAGCTTCTCCAGCGCCAGCACGTGCGCACGGGTCAGGGCCTGCGTCGCGGGGACCGCGACATCGGGCTTGACGCCGCCGGTCCAATCGGCGCCCGTCAAGGCATCCACATAGCGGCCGGCAGGAACGAGCACGCCCACGTGGGTACCGAGCGGCCGGTACTTGACCGGGTGAACCGCGCCGGGGGTCTTCTCGCCCACGAGAACCGCGCGTTTCCGCGTTTGCAGCGTGTAGGAGAAGCCCTCGGCTGCCGAAAAGGTCTCCTGGCCGATGAGGACATAGACCGGACCGAGGTACTTTCCGCCGGGAACCGACGGCAGGGTCCAGAACGGGCGGACGCTGCCATCGGGTTTCCAGTGCAGGTCCGCCAGTCGGGTGGGCGGGCCGGGGAGCAGGTGGCTCAACAGGACGGCGGCCACGCCGGAATCGCCCCCACCACCGTTCTGCCGCAAGTCGACGATGAGGGCATCGGTGTGGCCGAGCAGCGCCATGGCCGCGGAGGCGGTCGCCGTTCCGTCGCTGTCCGCGAAATAGCGCAGGTCGAGGTAGCCCACGTTGCCCTCCAGGCGTTCCACGCGGGCAAAGCCGTAGTTGTCGCCCGCAGCGCGCCTCTGCTCCTCGGCCTGCTCGGCGGGCGTGGCCTGGTCGCGATCGTGCTGACGGACCGGGGTGGGGCTATAGAAGACCGTGAAGTGCGGATCGTGCGACCAGGCTCGAACGTCGGTGGTGATGCGGGCGCACAGCGCCTCCGGATCGACGATGGCGTCGTAGGCCTTGCGGCTGGCGGCCTCCTGGAGCCTGCTCACCACCGTGCCGCGCGCCGCGTCGTCCAGCCAGTCCTGTTCGGCTGCGGCCATCACGCCACTGACGATCTCCTGTGCCGTGATCTGCGGCCGAGCCGTGACTTCGCCCCCGGCCACCCCCGCGGCCAGCGAGCCGAGTGAAGCGAGAAGCACCGTCACGGACACGCCAAGTCCCTTGGGCATGCTCACGATTTCCTTTCGAGTTCGAGCCCGCGCACGTCCAGCGCAGCGGTGGCCGTGGGCGCGTCGAGCATGATCGCTGCGGTCCGGCCTACACCACCCCGCGCTCGACCAGGTCAGCGAAGACCTTGACCACGCGTGGGGCGTGGATGCGCCCGCTCTCCTGCTCGATCAGGGCCAGGGCCTCGGCGCGCGTGTAGACCCGCGGGCGGTAAGGGCGCGGCGAGGTCAGGGCGTCCCAGACGTCGGCCACGGAGAACAGCTGGGCCCCGAAGGGGATGTCGTCCCCAGCCAGGCCGCGCGGGTAGCCGGTCCCGTCCCAGCGCTCGTGGTGGGCGTAGACGATCTCGGCCGCCGCCTCCAGGCCCGGGATGGACTCCAGGAAGGCCCGCCCGCGGCCGGGGTGGCTGCGGATCAGCACCCACTCCTCTTCCGTGAGGGGGCCGGGCTTGGTGAGCACGGCCTCGGGGATGCCGATCTTGCCGATGTCGTGCAGCAGGGCCCCGTGCTGCAAGGTCTCCAGCTCCGGCCCCTCGATGCCGAAGGCCGCCGCCAGGCGCCGGCTGGTGGCCAGCACGCGCTCGCTGTGGCCGGCCGTCTCGCGCTCGTGGGCCGCCAGGGCCCGCACCCAGCTGCGCAGCGTGCGCTCGAAGATCAGGCGCTGCCGGTCGGCGTACTCGCGGATGCGCTCTTCCTTGAGCTTGCCGTCGGTGATGTCGCGGATGGCGCCGCGCATGCGGGTGGGCGTGCCGTCGGGCCCGAGGCTCAGCACCCCGCGGCCGTCGACCCAGCGCATGGCCCCGTCGGCGCGCAGGATCTTGTACTCCCGCTCGAAGGGCCGCCGGCGGCCCAGCACCTCGTCGCGGAAGTAGGCCGACATCGTCTCGCGGTGGTCGGGGTGCACCAGGCGCTGCCAGCCCTCGACGGTCTTGTCGTAGTCCGGCGGGATACCGAAGATCTCCTCCAGCACCGGCGAGCAGCTCCAGCGCCCCGTGGCCAGGTCCAGGTCGTAGGTGCCCACGCCGGCCACGCGCTGCGAGTCGCGCAGCTCCTCGTTGGCGCGCACCAGGCTGGTGATCTCCCGCACCAGGGCCACCAGGCGCACGCCGGTCGGCCCGTCGCGGCGGGCCACGGAGAGCTCGAACCACTTGACCCCGCCCGGCATGTCGAGCGGGTAGACGATGCCGTACTCGTGCCCGCGCTCCAGGGCGCGGGCCAGGCCGGCCTCGATGCGCGCGGCCGCCGGCTCGGGCAGCACCTCCGCCATCCTGCGCCCCAGGAACTCGCGCGGGGAGCGGTAGAGCTGCTCGACGTGCGGAGCGCGGTAGTCGAGGATGACGCCCTGCGCGTCGAGCTCGAACATCAGGTCGGGCAGGGCGTCGAGGGTGGCCTCGAGCCGCTGGCGCGCAGCGGCCTCCTCCAGCACCGCCGCGCGCTGGCGGGTGACGTCGGAGACGGCGGCCAGGGCGCCCCGGTAGACGCCGTTCTCGAGCAGCGGAGCCGAGCGCACCAGCGCGGTGAGGCGCCCGCCGTCGCGGCGCAGGTAGTCGATCTGGTACTCGTCGCGCAGGCCCTCCCGCCGCCGCTGCAGCTGCTGCTCCACGCGCAGGCGGTCGGGCGGGTCGAGGAACTCGAAGACCGGACGGCCCTGCATCTCCTCCGCGGAGTAGCCCAGCATCTCGGTCAGCTTGGCGTTCACGAAGGTGGTCCGGCCCTGCGCGTCGACCGCCCAGACGCCCTCCTGGAGCACGTCGAGGAGGCTCTCGTAGCTCTCCTGGGCCTGCCGTCGCCTGGCGACGGCCAACAGGCCCACGCCGGCGAAGGCCGCCAGGCCCACGGCCAGGTGGAGCAGGTCGTGGCGCGAGGGCCGCGTCCGTGTCGCGAGGTGCCAGCCGGCGTCCAGCGCCAGCGGCACGACGGCAAGCGCCGCCAGGGCTTTCCAGCGAGACTCCACGCGTCGGCCGAGCCAGCGCCCCAAGCCCATGCTCCCCACGCCCCCCCGGATCGAATCGCGGTGCGCTGAGTCTACTCCCTGGGCGCGGCGTTTACCCCGCCGCCCGCCTCCGATACGCTAGGCCCCCGGAGGAGCACGCCCGTGAGCTTTCCCGCCGAACGTCCCCGCCGCCTGCGCCGCAGCGAGCGCCTGCGCTCGATGGTGCGCGAGACCAGCGTCTCGCCCGCCAACCTGATCTACCCGCTCTTCGTGATGCCCGGCCAGGGCGGCCGCAAGGAGATCTCGTCCCTGCCCGGCTGCTTCCACCTGACGCCCGACGAGGCCGCCAAGGAGGCCCGCGAGGTCGAGTCGTTGGGCATCGCCGGGGTGATCCTGTTCGGCCTGCCGCGCGGCAAGGACCCGCAGGGCTCGGAGGGCTACGCCGACGACGGCGTGGTGCAGGAGGCCGTGCGCCGCATCCGGGCCGAGTGCAAGGAGCTGCTGGTGATGACCGACGTGTGCCTGTGCGAGTACACCTCGCACGGCCACTGCGGCGTGATCGAGGGCGGCGAGGTCAAGAACGACCCGACCCTCGACCTGCTGGCCAGCATGGCCCTGAGCCACGCCAAGGCCGGGGCCCACGTGGTGGCCCCCTCGGACATGATGGACGGGCGCGTGGGCCGCATCCGCAAGGCTCTCGACCAGGCCGGCTACCAGGAGGTCCCGATCCTCTCGTACGCGGCCAAGTACGCCTCGGCCTTCTACGGCCCCTTCCGCGAGGCGGCCGACTCGGCCCCGCAGTTCGGCGACCGGCGCGGCTACCAGATGGACCCGGCCAACGTGCGCGAGGCCCTGCGCGAGGTGCGGCTCGACGTCGAGGAGGGCGCCGACATGATCATGGTCAAGCCGGCCCTGCCCTACCTCGACGTGATCCGGGCGGTGCGCGAGGCGGTCGACCGGCCCGTGGCGGCCTACAACGTCTCGGGCGAGTACGCCATGGTCAAGGCCGCCGCGCAGAGAGGCTGGATCGACGAGGAACGCATCGTCAAGGAGACGCTGCTGTCCATCCGCCGCGCCGGCGCCGACGTCATCCTGACCTACCACGCCAAGGACTTCGCGCGCTTCACGCGCTGAGGACGCCATGAACCAGTCGCAGACCCTGTTCGAGCGCGCGCAGAAGGTCATCCCCGGCGGCGTCAACTCGCCCGTGCGGGCCTTTCGCGCGGTGGGCGGCTCGCCCCTGTTCGTGCGCCGGGCCGAGGGCTCGCGCTTCTGGGACGCCGACGGCAAGGGCTACGTCGACTACGTCGGCTCGTGGGGGCCGATGATCCTGGGCCACGCCTACGGCCCGATCGTCGAGGCGGTGCGCGAGGCCGCCCTGCGCGGGACCTCCTACGGCGCCCCCTGCGCGGCCGAGGTCGAGCTGGCCGAGCGCGTGGTGGCGCTGGTGCCCTCGATCGAGAAGGTGCGCTTCGTCTCGTCGGGGACCGAGGCCACCATGAGCGCCTTGCGGCTGGCGCGCGGCTTCACCGGCCGGAGCAAGATCCTCAAGTTCGAGGGCTGCTACCACGGCCACGCCGACGGCCTGCTGGTCGCAGCCGGCTCGGGCGTCGCCACCCTGGGCATCCCGGGCACGCCGGGCGTGACCGAGGGGACCGCGGCCGACACGCTGACCGCGCCCTTCAACTCGCTCGAGGCCGTCCAGGCCGTGGTCGAGAAGCACGGCGACGACCTGGCGGCGGTGATCGTCGAGCCCGTGTGCGGCAACATGGGCTGCGTGGCCCCGCACCAGGGCTACCTGCTGGGCCTGCGCGAGATCACCCGCAGCTGCGGGGCCGTGCTGATCTTCGACGAGGTCATGACCGGCTTCCGGCTGGCCCCGGGCGGCGCCCAGCAGCTCTACGGCATCCGCCCCGACCTGACCTGCCTGGGCAAGATCATCGGCGGCGGCCTGCCGGTGGGGGCCTACGGCGGCCGGGCCGAGATCATGGACAAGGTCGCGCCGGTGGGCCCGGTCTACCAGGCCGGCACGCTCTCGGGCAACCCGCTGGCCATGGCGGCCGGCATCGTGGCCCTCGACCACCTCTCGCGCGGCGGCGTGCACGAGCGCCTCGAGGCCCTCACCACGCGCCTGCAGGTGGGGCTCTCGCGCGCGGCCGAGAAGGCCGGCGCCACCGTGACGCTCAACCGCGTGGGCTCGATGATCACGCCTTTCTTCTGCCGCGGCCCGGTGACCGACTACGCCTCGGCCAAGACCTCCGACACGGCCCGCTTCGGGCGCTTCTTCCACGAGATGTTGAAGCGCGGCGTGTACCTGCCGCCGGCCCAGTTCGAGGCCGCCTTCGTCTCCCTGGCCCACAGCGAGAAGGACATCGACGAGACCGTGGCGGCGGCGGGGGAGGCCTTCGCCGCCGTGGCCTGACCGCCCGGCCGGCTCCGTGAGCCCGGTCACACCTCTGGCCGCCGGCTGAGCCGTTCCGGCCACGCCTTCCGCGTCTGCTCACAGGGGCCGCTCTCGGCCCCCGGGGGTGGACGACGATGGGCTCGAAGAGCTGGTTCCTGGACGGGGCGCGCGTGGCGTGGCGGCTGTCGGCCGCCTTCGTGCTGCTGACGGGGCTGCCGGCCGCGGGACAGGCCGGCCAGGCGGAGGTCGCGAGGCCGGCCAGCCCGGTCCCGCCGGCGCTGGAGGGACGCCAGCCCGAGGTGCTGCAGTGGCTCGACGGCACCATCGCCTACAACTGGCACAACGAGTGCATCACGGGCGCCGTCGAGGCGTTGACGGGCCACTACGTCGGCTACTACGGCGACACCAACGTGACCTTCCCCCGCGTGAACGACGTCTACTACGGACACATCGTCGTGGGCGGGCTGGGCAATCCGTGCGCCGGCCCCTACGTCCACGTCGAGATCGCGCCGCCGCCGGCCAGCGACGTGGTCAACTCGGCGAGTTACCCGATCTACTGCTTCTACACCAACGCCCAGGGGCAGACCTCGCAGATCACCGACGGCTCGTGCCCGACGGCGGCCAGCCTGACGATCGGGCCTTTCGGCGGCTACAACTTCGACTCGCGCCCCTCGCCCGGCTGGGGCGGCGGCCCGTGGCCTCTGGCCCAGGGGACGTTCCTCGAGATCCAGTTCCCGCTGATCTCGTTCCAGCCCATGAGCGGCATCGCCACCAGCAGCTACCTGTATGGGCTGGTACAGGCCTTCGCGGGCGTGAGCCCCTACAGCACGGCCACCCAGGGCGTGTTCGTGGCCCCCGCGGCGGGCGGCACCAGCTGCCCAGCGCGCGTCAAGGGCGACCTGAGCCAGGACGGGCGGCCCGACCTGATCTGGCGCAACACGCTCACCAACCGCCACATGATCTGGACCATGAACGGCAGCAGCCTGGCCGCGGCCCAGTGGGTCACGCCCGACCCGCCGGCCGGCTTCCAGGTGGTGGCCTCCGACGACTTCAACGCCGACAACCGCTCCGACCTGCTGCTGGCCAACCCGAGCACGGGCGCCGCGCAGTTCTGGCTGATGAACCACAACGCGCGCGTCGGCAGCGCGATCAACCTGAGCGGCGCCCTGGCCCCGCCCTGGAAGATCGCCTCCTCGGGCGACTTCAACGGCGACGGCAAGCCCGACCTGGTCTGGCGCAACTCCTCCACCCAGAAGCTGCTGATCTGGACCATGAACGGCACGAGCAAGCTGGGTGAGATCGTGCCGTCCCCGGACCAGGCCGCCGACCCGAACTGGGAGGTGGTGGCGACGCTCGACTACAACGGCGACGGCGTGCGCGACTTCCTCTGGTACAACTGGTCCTCGGGCAAGATCGTGACCTGGACCATGAACGCCAGCGTGCAGCGCACGGCCGGCCAGTTCACCAACCCCGCCAACGCCGGCGACGCCAACTGGAAGGTGCTGGCGGGCGGCGACTTCACGCCGGCCGGCGGGCCCGGAGCGGCCAGCTGCACCAACGACATCGTCTGGCGCAACGCCACCAGCGGGCGGGCCGTGGTCTGGCAGATGGACAACGCCAGCACGCGCCTGGCCGGCGCCTTCACCACGCCGGACGGGCCGACCACGGACCCGGACGGCAACGCCACGAACCGCACGGACTGGATCCTGGCCGGCCCGCGCTGAGGGCTAGCGTCCCAGCCGCCAGGCGAACTTGACCAGGAAGATGTCGTCGGCCGGGGCGTGGAGCAGGTCTGCCACGTCCCGGCCGAGCTCGAGCTGGCCCGGGTTGGCCTCGTTCTGGCGCGCCTGGGTCCAGGCCACGTAGAGCGTCGAGCCCGGCTTCCACTCCCAGCGCAGCACGGCGTTGACGCGCAGCGACTTGAAGTTGAAGTCGGGCTGGTCGAAGGAGAAGGCCGCGGCCGGACCGGCCCCGTCGGGGTCGACGGTGTAGGCGCCCGCGGCCGGGTCGTAGGCGATCGTGCCCGCGTCGGACCCGTAGCGCGTGAAGTCGAAGCTGCGCGGACGCGCCAGCTCCTTGTAGCCCGTGTACTCGCCCACCGAGACCAGAGGCTGGGCGTAGACCTGCAGCGACAGGCGCGGCGAGACGATCCAGTTGGCGCGCAGGGTCATGGCCAGCTCGTCCTGGCGCAGGTCGGCGAAGACGTAGCGCCGGGCGTAGGTGGCCGCGGCCAGCGGATCGTCGAAGCCGTCCACCCACTGCGCCCCCGAGCGCACCCGGCTCCACTGCGGGCCGGCCGTGAAGCTGAGACCCGAGCTGGGCCGCAGCTCGAGGGTCAGGGTGGCGAAGAGCTCGTCGCCGGCCGCCTGGTAGTCGCCCACGAAGACGTCGCCGCGCAGCTTGGCCGAGCGGCGGCTGTCGCTCTCGAACCACAGCTCGCTGCCGAGGGCGCCCGGCTTGCGCATGGTCGGGCCGCCGCGGGTGCGGCTGTCGTCCCAGGTGGCCCAGCGCGTGAAGGCGCTGCCGCCCACGCGCCAGTAGTTGCGCAGCTGGGCGTTGGCGAAGACGTTGAGCCCGTCGCCCTGGCGGTCGCCCGCGAAGTTGAGGCTGTACCACTTGGCCACGGCCACGAAGGCGTTGCGCACGTGCCGGCCGGGGTCGGTCTTGCGCCACTCGCCCACCACGTGGCCGCCCCAGCGGTCGCTCTTCCAGTTGAAGCCCAGGTCGTTGGACTCGAAGCCCGGGCTGTTGCCCCACAGGGCCGCGTTGACGCGCAAGCGCCCGCTCTGGCGGTTGAGGTTCAGGTTGCCGGTGAGGCCCGACAGCGACTGGCGGGCGGGGTCGTACGAGACGTGGCCGGCGTCGGGGCGCTGGAAGTAGTGCTGCGAAGCGCGCTGCAGCTCGTCGAGGGCCGCGCTCGAGCCGGCCACGTGCGAGCCGGCCAGGCCGCCCACCAGCACCCAGTCCTTCTTCGCGTCCAGGAACCAGTGCCCGTCGAGCCCCAGCACGTAGGCCTGGCCCACCAGGAGGTCGTCCAGGGCCAGCCCGTCGAGGCGCCGGTTGACCGCGGTGAAGATCGCGCCCACGCCGCCGCGGGAGAGCCCGCGCTCGGCGCGCGCCGCCACGTAGTTGCTGAGCGGCTCCACCGCCACCCGCTCCACCGGCCCGCCGCTCGAGACGCGCGCGTTCTCCTGGCCCGTCAGCGCGTCCAGCAGCCCCAGGCTCCAGCCGTCGGCGGTGCGGCCGCTGAGCTTGGCCGCGCCCAGGATGGTGGTGCCGGCGGGCGTGTCGACGTACTCGCCGTCGGCCGAGCCCTGCGGGTTGCGGCCGATGCGGCGCGAGTAGTACAGCTGCGGGTCGGCGCGGTTGAAGCCCCAGAAGTTGTTCGAGCCGCTGCGCGCGAAGCTTCCCAGCAGGTCGGAGCCCTCGATGAAGAAGGGGCGCTTCTCGTCGAAGTAGGTCTCGGAGTCGCTCAGGTTGACCACGGCCGGGTCGACCTCGACCTGGCCGAAGTCGGGGTTGAGGGTGGCGTCGAGGGTCAGGCTGCTGGTCAGGCCGTACTTGACGTCGAGGCCGAGCTGCAGCGACTGGCGCGAGCCGTCGTTGAAGGGATCGCGCGGGCCGGCCGGGTTCACCTGGTCGTCGCGGCCCACCACGTACGGCAGGAGCGCCAGGTGGCGGCGCGGCCGCAGGCCGTCGAGGCCCGTCAGGTGCGCCATGCGCGAGGCCAGGCCGTCCTCCTTCTTGGGCACCAGCTCGAGCCAGCTCTGCTCGTTGCGACGCTGCAGGCGGCGCATGACGTTGAGGCCGAAGACGTGCTCGGGGGCGGCCGGGAAGCGCAGCTCCGAGAGCGGCAGGCGCAGCTCGGCGGTCCAGCCCTGCTCGTCGCGCGAGACGGCCGAGTCCCACACGCCGTCCCAGGAGCGGTCGTCCCAGGAGTCGTTGTACAGGATCGCGTCGCCCTGGACGCCGGCCGCGCTGACCTCGAAGTACACGCCGGTCTTGTGGTCGTGGGCCGGGTCCAGGTAGACCCGCACCAGGTCGGCGTCGGCCTCGGCGTCGCGGCGCGCCAGGCGCGTCACGATCTTGCCGGGCTCGCGGTCGTGCATGACCAGCAGCACGTAGAGCGCCGAGTCGTCGTAGGCCACGCGCACCTCGGTGGCCTCGCTGGCCGGCTGGCCCTCGTCGGGGTCGCGCTGGCGGAAGGCCCCGAAGGCCGGCGCCGCCTGCCAGGCCGCGTCGTCGGCGCGCCCGTCGACGCGGGGCGGGGTGGACGTGCGCACGGCCACGTAGGACGGCACGTTGGCGGAGCGCTCCTCCTGGGCCGCGTGGGCCGCAGGAGCCAGGAGCGTGCCGGCCAAGAGGGCGAGCAGCGCGGCGCGGGTGGGCTTCGGCATGCAGGTGGGACGACGGCGGGCCCCGCAGGGTTGCGGTCTTCGTCGCGAAAACGGCCCGTCCGTCCAGCAGCCTGGACGCGGCTACCTCCGGTCCCAGGGCCGGTACGCGACCTCGGGGAGCCGGCGCAGGCGCCGCTCCAGCTCGGCCAGGTCGGCGCGCCCCGGCGGCAGCCCCTCCTCGACCTCGCCGTCGGGCCGCACCGTGACCGTGGCCGTGCGCGAGAAGGGGCCCTTGTGCCCGCGGCCGACCAGCACCTGCCAGCCGTCGGGCGCCACCAGCGAGCGCGTCCAGTCCGCCCGGGCCTGGCCGATCAGCCGGAACAGCAGGCTCAGCGGCCCGGTGGCCGGCCGCCCCGCGACGCCCTCGATCTCGTCGAGGGCCACCAGTCCGTCCCACTCCAGCAGGCGGTAGGAGACCCGGCCCTCGAACGAGACCTCGAGCTCCGGCCGCGAGAGAGTGTCGCGGTAGGAGTAGCGCGGGGTGCCGAGGCGCGAGCGCCACAGCACGTTGAGCGCCAGCGTGGGTGGCGGGCCGCCCTCGACCCGCGCCACCACGACGCCCGGGCGCGCGTCGATGGCGATGTCGTACTGGTGCAGGCGGCTCAGGCCGACCGACAGCGGGGCCTGGGCCACGGCCAGGCCGGCGGCCTGCAGGTAGGCCTGGAACCAGTCCTCGTGGTCGACGAACAGCAGCCCCGCGCCCGCGGCCTGGGCCGCCCGCGCCAGCCGCAGCATGACCCGCGACTGCAGGCGCGACTGGTTGGTGGTGGCGCGCAGGTCGTAGCCGCGCTCGGCCTGCATGGCCGCCAGCAGCTCGGCCCGCGGCACCGGCCGCGCTCCGGCCGGGACGGG
>JBDIBD010000018.1:0-23910 GCA_039812725.1 Vicinamibacteria bacterium
TGCAGGCTCTCGCGGAAGAACGGGTTCTGGACGGCCGCGGCCGTCACGAGGTCTACGGGGAATCCCAGCAGCCCCTCGAGCGCCTCGCGCAGCCCGAAATACGCCGCGGCGTAGTCGCGAGGGGGCAGCGCCTCGAACTCCACGAGCAGGTCGATGTCTGAATGGGCAGGGTCGAATGCGCCGCTCGCGGCCGAGCCGAAGACGTCGAGCCGCACCACGTGGAACCGCCGACACAGCTGCTCGATCTCGCCGCGCTTGGCCTGGAGAGCTGCCTGCATGAATGCCTCGATCGAATGATGCCACACACGCGCCGGGCGCCCGACCGCCCGGCCTCTCCGCCACGCCTGCCCCGGTCGACCGAGGCCCCACCAGGTCGACCTCTGCTCGTCACCCGGTGCGGCGCCCCTCGATCCCCCGGAGCCTCGCCCTGGTCTCCGCCGCCAGGGCGTCGAGTCGGTCGAAGCGCCGGTGCAGCTCGGCGAAGCGCGCGTCGAGCCTCAGGGCGGCCAGGCTGAGCTTCTCCTCCAGCAAGCGCTCGAAGTCCGGCATGAAGACCTCGCGATGGAACCGCAAGAGGATCTCGCCGATGACGACCTGGTCCGGCGGCAGGCCCTCCAGGAACCTGGCGCTGCGGTCGGCCTGCTCGGCCGGCCCGCGCTCGGCGTTCTCGCCGCGTGGAGACGTGCTCCGTGCGCGCGGCCTCTGGTGCGCCTTCGAATCCCCCTCGGTCGGCACCCCCAGGATCCAGCCCTCGATGTCCGCGGCCGCCTTGACCTCCGGCTCCGTCGGGGCGGCGAACCACGCCGACAGCTCGCCGGCCTCGTCCGCCTGCCTCAGCCGCTCGGCCACCACGTACGCGTCGTGCTGGTCGTCGGTCCTCTGGCCCCTGGCGAAGCCCTTCCGCCACAGCGACGGGTAGACCTCCGCGACGACCGAGCGGCCCGGCGGCGGCGTCCAGCCGTCGAAGGGCCAGAAGTGGACGCGCGAGCCGAGTCGCTGGCGGATGAAGCGCAGCCAGGGCAGGCCCGAGTGGGTCGACTTGGCGACGGAGCCCTGGATGTCGAAGAGGAAGACCGATTTCGCCCCCCTGGCGCGCTCTTCGGTGACGCGCTTCCAGCGGGGGCTCCCGGCACGACTGGCCGCGGCGCCCCACCGGCCGTCGCGAACGAAGTCGACGTACATGTTGTCGCCGTCGGTGGGCCAGTGCGCCTGGAAGTCGTCCAGGAAGGCCGGCCAGTCGTGCGGCAGCCGGTGCTTCTTGAAGTACGCGAGCGGGAACGAGAAGCCGTGGTCGATGCCGACGAGCGTGGGCGCCGGCTCGGCCAGTCGCGCGACCAGCCACTCGGCGACCTCGCGCCGCGTCCAGTACTTGCGGGGGCTGGGCGGCGGAGCGACCTCGACGGCCTCGACCTTGCCCTCGGCCGTGAAGACGCGCATGCCGGGGAGGCTGTCGGACGGCGTCTTGGCCCCGGAGTAGTCGATCCCGACGTAGCGGCGGAAGGTCGGCATGGTCCGACGATCTCCTAGGCGATCGAAGCAGCGGCCCGTGTGACCTCGACGACCTCGACGAACCCCTCGCTCAGCTTGACAACACCACCGTCATCATCCGGGTCCGCAACAACAACCACACCTGGGTAGACATCCACGACCAGGCGCGCATTGCGCGGCTGCCCCCGAACAACCACCATGTCCCCGGGGCGAGGCTTGCTCCCAAGGCGGATCACGCGGCCTGGTCTCGTGGCGCGCCAGATGGCCTCACCCCAGGCCAGGTGACGGTCTAGCCACGCGTACGCTTGGCGAAGCGCTCGGGTGTCGCAAGTACGGGCGAGCGCCTCACGTGCGTGCCGTATCGCCCCACTGTCGCCAATGGAGTCGAGAAGCACGAGAAGCAGATCCGCGAGCGCCATCTCCTTCTCACAGACCGCCTCCCGGTTCTCTCCCTGCCTTGCCCATCGCACGTCGATCCCTGCCGCCCAGGCGAACCAAATGAGCATGCCCCTCGCAGCCGAGACCTCGTCCAACTCGCCGACGGCTCCCTCCTGAAGGGCCCGACCTAGCACACCCCTGCTGGGATGACACAGATACCGAGCGCCACGCCAGAGGAAGTTCTCCATGGACGCGCGGTCAACGAGCGTCGCACCGTAAGGTATCGGTGCAGGCGGACGAAGCTCGCGAAGCGCCACTGCCTCAACGAGCTTCAGAACGGCTGCCGCCTGCGCAGCCGCGTGCAAGGCCTCCCACTCTGTTCGCTCGAAGACCTGCTCGATACGTGGGAGGAGCCGCCGCGTCAGGAGCAGATCGATCTTCTTGCGACAGTGCCGGGCCACCTCGAGACCGTCCGCCCTGATCACGGGCTTTGCTGGGGCTCCCGGAGGACCGTCCGGTCCCTCGGTCCCGTCCTCTTCGTCCCCCTCCTCTTCGCCAGGCTCGACCGCCAAGCTCTCCACGAGGTCCGCCCCAAGACGCCGGATCAGAATATCCAGCAGGAGGACTAGGTCTTGCGGCAGCGACGTCAGCTTCCGACGCTTTCCTCTCTGTGGTTCGAGCTCCAGGTCTCTGGCTAGTGACGTCGAGTCCGTCGCGGCGCTTCCGCTACCGGCTGCCTGGTCGTCCTTCGCAACAGGAACTGCCCTTCCATGGCCTGCACCCTCTCTGGTGCCGGCCGCGTCGGACGGTGTGAAGATGGCTCGCTCGACCAGCTTGAAGAGGTCCGCAAGGTGGGGCTCCCCGCCCTCTAGAGCCACCATTGCTTGCCGCAGTTCACGCTGAACCCCCGTCTGGGACCGTTCCGCCAGGGCCGCGGGCCGGTACGGCACAGCCAGGCTCACCTCGCCGGATCGGTGCCTCAGCGTCAGTAGCTGGACGGGGCCCGTCTTGGTTCCATAGGGAACGCGGAGGCCCTCATCCTCGGCGGCGAATGGTCCGCTCTTCTCGAGCACGCCGCCAGCGGTCCGCACCCTGGCCAGAATGACACTCGACTTGGGTAGGCACGCGGCGTCGATCCAGAGGCTCTCCCCGTCATCCAAGGCGAGCACCACGGTGTGCTCAGGCCCCTGGGCTTCCCCGGCCTTCTCGGCTTTCCGACGCCTCGCCAGCTCGGCCCAGTCATCACGTGACAGCACTCTGCACCCGGCCAGGCCACCCAGACCCAGGCGTTCGAGAAGCGCCCCCCTCGGTCCCTGCCTCAGCACGATGGCCTCAGCGTTCCGCCGGCGGGATTCGGTCACCCAGGCCGGAGCGCTGGGATTGGCGCTACCAGTCACCACCAGTTCGCGGCCGCCTTCCAGCTCGAGTGCGATGAGCTTGGCATGAAGGTAGCCGCGCGCTCCCCCGACGGCATGCGCGTCTACGAACCGCACTCCGGGCAGCTTCTGCGCGGCCGCTCCATTGATCGCTACAGTCCTGGCATCCAGACCGACAACGATCTCGCGAGGGCGCAGGTCCTTGGCCAGAACCTTTACGAACTCGAGCTCTTCATCGAAGAACGCGCCCAGCACGAAGACTCGCCGGACGCGCCCGGCCACCTTCGACCGAACGGAACTCCAGAGACTCGGGCCCGTGGGCTGGCTCACAAGCACGGTCGCCTCGGGCTCGGCAAGAGGCGTCGGGCCCTCCAGCCACGGCGCAACCCGCAGCATCTCGTCGAGGTAGTGTCGCGCCTCGGCCGGGAGGCCGCCACACCAGGCCCGCAGCCCTCTCCAGGCCGCCTGGGCTGACTGCACGCCAAGGCTGCCCCGATCCCTCGGATCGACCTCGAAGAGGTTCGTGATCTCCCGATTGGAGGTCATGCCCGAGACCGTGAGGTTATGGCTCCCAACAAGCAGCCGGCCCTGCCTGGCCCCCGCCAAGAGCATGACCTTCGGATGAAACGCCGCGCCGCCTCCCGGCATCTGAATCGGAAACAAGGCGTAGTCATGGCCCGCGCGACGGGGCCTGGTGGAGTCTGCGCTCAACCCGGCTGCGCACTGCCGGGCGTCAGCAAGGACGGCAACGTAGCGGCACCCGGCAGCCTCTAGCTTTGGCAGGACAACCGCTTCGAAGAATGGAAGGTGGAGGTTGTAGGTTGCGATCAGGCAGAGTTCGCTACCTTCCCGATCGAGACCGTCCAGGAGCGCAATGCCCTTCTTCATGGCCAGAGGTCCTGCAGGAGCCTGACCCCGTCTGCGTGAAGTAGGCAGCGTCCGTCCTTGGCACGGCGGAGTAGTGAAAGATCCAGAAGGATTCGCCTGGCGCGAGAGAGTCGCGGGTTCGTGAACGCCGGCCTGACGGGTTCGACCACCTCGAGACCACGCTCTCCCGGTTTCACGCGAAACGTGTCCCGCCTCTCATGGCGGAGCTTGCGCAGGCCTACCCGAAGGTGCGTGTCGACTCCCCAGTGCGCGGCCAGCCAGGCCGTCCAGTCTCTCGCGGAGAGGTCTGTCCATGCCCCGCCACTCAGGTCTGCGAGCGACCTCAGGTTGATGGGATGGCGGCTAGCGTATTCGGGATCGATCGCGAAGCCGTCGTATGGATTCTCGTCCCACCTCCTCCTGCAGAGCGCCAGGAGGATGCGGAGTGACCGCGCGAGCACCTGACGATCCTCCTCCTCGCCGTCACCTTCCTTGGCCTCTCTAACGTGTGCCGCCAGCTCCATCTCGTGGTCTTCGTGGGACCAGTCCTCGAGGGCCGGCAATCGCACCTGCTTCAACAGGGCGTCGAAAGGCCTCGGCCCACTGAGGTCCTTGAGCTTTGCCTCCTGGGCTACCCAGTTGGCCGCCGTCTGGGCGTCCGGAAATCGGACCGGTGCCCTTTCCATCATTCTGAGGGTGACCCAGAAGATGCCTTGGGTAGCTAGGGAGAGCAGATCGGCGCGCTGGAAGACTCCCCAGAGACGACGCTGCGCCTCCAGCGGCGCCCTAGGTTGCCAGGCTCTCCCCGGGCCAAGGGCGCCCGTGTAGACGCAGGCTCGAAACGTCCATGAGTCGAGGCCGAGTTCCGCGATCTTCGGGTGGCCCTCGAGCTGGCCAGCGAGGTCGAGCATGAGCCCCAGTGTCAAGGGCCGTGGCGAATCGAACTCACTGAAGAATGAACCGGGCCGGTTGAAAAACAGGTCTAGTAGGAGGTCCCGCTCCGGCCTGTTACGGGCCAGAGCGCACGGGCAGCACGGCTTCAGTGCCTCCAGGGTCCGTCGCGACACCACGTCTTCCTGCACGGCCTTCAGGAAGAGCTTGCGGTCGACGGCGCCGTCGAGAGCCTTGGCCAAGGCGGTCCCGCGGGTCTCGTCGAACACGAGGCCCTCCACGGGATCGCCGGACGCTATCCGCAGTTCGCGAAGCGTCGGCAGGTAGTACTGGCCGAAGCCGCCCGCCGGGCTCTTGAAGTACCGGTGCTCACCGGGCTCCAGCCCTGCGTAGGTGGACAGGCGGACCCTCTCACCTTCACTGATCCGGGTCCAAGCGCCGCCGAGGCGGTCTCGCCCTGTGATGCCTGACCCGTGTTCGGGCTCCTCGAGCTCGGCGCCATGGTGCATGCCAATCAGGCACCACAGGCACTCCGCACGACGCACCCATTTGAGGACGCTTGCGGGGTCACGCGGAAGGCCACCGGTCTCGATTGCCCAGAGGAGCCATGGGTAGAAGGAGTAGGCGCGCGCTCTTTGAGTGACGTTCGTAATGCCAGGAAGGAGCTGGCTATAGAGCGCCGTTGCCGGCGCCATGGTGCCCAGATGGTCCTGGCCCTTGATCGCCAGCGGCGAAGCCACCCAGTCCGTGACCACGGCCGAAGCGTCACCACGGGCGCTCTTCCTAGCCACGACCACTCGTCCGGAGGGCGTCGTGCACAGGCTGCCGAGGCCTGAGGCTCACAAGGTCCTCACAGTTGCTCCGCGCCTGCCGCTTCCTATCACCTTGACGTCCAGCCTGGACCTCTCCGTGTCCGACCGGAAACGGCGGCTACGATGAGCGCAGAGGAGGCTCGCCTTGCTGCCGCCGTTGGGGCCACCTATTAGAGTCAACCGCGACACTCGGTCTCTCGCCGACTACGCCCCGCCTCGAAGCCCTAACGACACCACGTCTGCTGGCGTCGAGAAGTAGTCGAAGGCCATGCCCTCGCGCAAGCCAGCCGGGAGCGCCTCCACATCTCCCCGGGTCTCCGCCGGGAGGACCATCGCTGTCGCGCCGTTCTCGCGCGCCAGGAGCACCATCTCCCCCACCGAGTCCGGCGGCAGGATCGCGCCCTGGACGCTCATGTCGCCCACCACGACCAGACCCTGCCGCACGCTCTCACCCCGAAGGGCAGAGACGATCGCCAGGAACATCCCCAGGCTCAGCCCGATGGGGTCCTCGGCCTCCATTGGGTTGATGACCTGGACGTGCAGGTCGCGGACGGTCGCTGCGGCCAGGATCCCGAAGTCCGTCAGATGGTTGCGCGCGTGATCGTAGGCTGTGTGGAGCGCGCTCGCGGCGGACTGGGCCCTGATTCGGGACAGCGTCGCCTTGCCCGCCCCGGGGACCAGCTCGACCTCGATGCGGAAGACCGCCGGCCGCCGGTCCACACGGTCGCGTCCAATCGCGAACAGACGGCCGGGTGGCAGCGGCGTAGGCGACAGCAGGCCACCCGTGGGAGCCTCCCTGAGAACGACCTCCTTCTCCACCCCAGCCTTAGACGTGTAGGTGAACTGGGTCTGCCAGTACTCCAGGCCGCCCATCCGCTTGAGCTGCTCCTTGACACGACGGCGCATCTCGAAGGCCAGTTCGACCGCCCAACGGACGTCACTCTCCTCGAACTCGCCGTCCGGGTGGACGAGCTTCAGCAGACCTGACGCCGTTCGGCGCACGGCCTTGTCGTCGCGACGGTCGAGGGCCGGTCCAAGCGTGAAGTACCTGTCGATCGAGTTGGCGAAAGACACGCCCCGTAGGAGCCGCCAGAGGTCGGAGACGTAGTCGACAATGAAGCCGTAGTGGGCCGTGAGCATCTCGGTCCGCATTCTCGGCATCTCCCAGCCGGGCAGGTAGGCGTGTACGCGGTCGAGGAAGGCCCGGTCGTTGCGGACGTTGAGTGGAAAGGGGCAGAAGAGGTGGGACGTGCGAAGGGCGACATCCACGTCGACGTCAAGGTTGCCCTCGAACACGAATGAGGCGTTGGCCGAGATCGGGTCCTTGCCGCGGGAGTACGTCCCTGACTCCATGTAGTCCTTGAAGATCTGCACCTGCTGCGGGTCGGCCACCTTCGCCAGGCCCGCGACCTCGTCGAAGGCCACCAGGTCCCATTGGCTCACCAGCCCGGTGCGCAGGGCCCGGCCCACGTTCGACCCGAACAGGTTGGCGATGGAGGTCTCACCCCCCGAGATCAGAATCGCGTACGGCGAGAACTCGCGGTAGCCGTAGCTCTTCCCGGTCCCTCGCGGTCCGAACTCCACCAGGTTGAAGTTGTCTTCGACGTAGGGCACCAGGCGCAGCAGCCAGAGGTCGATCTGCCGCTCGCTGAAGAGCGACGGCTCGAGGCCCAGGCTGCGAATGAGGGCGTGCCGCCATTCGTGGGTGGTGAAGGCTCGCCGCTTCTCTCGGACCTCTTCTAGGCCACCAGCGTCGACCTGGATCGGGGAGAGTCGGTCGATGACGAATGGGTAGAGGTTCCCTCGGATGACGTTCTCGGGCACGTACGCCACTTCCACCTGTGCCCAGCAGCCCCCCAGCAGGAGGCGCGGATAGCGTGTCACGAGGTCGTCGGGGATCGAGGCGTCGGAGACCCTCAGCTGGACCAGCTCTGCCCAGTAGCGGTCTTCCCGGGGCGACAGCCGTGCCTTGACCTTGTCGATCAGCTTGTACTTGCCCTGCTGGCGCACGAGCGACTGGATGTGCGGGGCCTGCTCCGAGCGCACGAAGTGCTCGGTGAGGATGCGCTGCACCTCCTTGAGGCCGCTGGCGATGACGTCCTCATCGTTCGAGGCACAGTACCGGCCCAGCAGGAACTCTAGGACGTAGTTCGGGACCTGATATTCGCCTTTGAGAGGCAAGACCAGGTCCTTGCGCACGACCTTGCCCGGGAACTGCTCGGCGAGCTTGCGGTCGAGCGGGTCCTCCGGAGGCCGGGCGGGCGCGGGCACGACAGGTTCAGAATCCGAAGTCATCGCCGAGGACCTCGATCTTGACGGGCTGCTTCAGGAACGGGCTCGGTTCGCCCGCATCGTACAAGCTCAGGGAATGGAGTCCACCGCGCCTGGCCGTGACCGTCAACGCGAATCGTTGGGCCGCGGGGGCGGGCTTCACGTCGAGGCTGGCTTCCCAGACGGCCTTGCCCGCGGCGTCCTCTAGTGTCACGCGGATCACGCGTCCGGCCGCCAGCATGGGCCGGCTGACCGAGGCCGCGAGCACAGCGATCTTGAAAGTGAGCCCGCTGACGCCCTGGGCCGCCTCCAGGCTGACGTCCGGCATCTCCGCCGTGGGGGTAGCCGGCCGGATCCTCAGGAAGACGAGCACGCTCTCCTGTGGCGACAGGCCACCGTGCACGAAGAGGCCGGCCCCGCCCGGCATGGCAAGACACTGCGGGCCTCTCGGCACGAACACGTCGCACCCCGTCCAGCCCAGCGAGCTCGCGTGGAGCTGGGCCAGTTCGACGCCCGCGGGGGGCTTCCCGGCCCCGTAACGCAGTCCCCTCGCCCATCCGCCTCCGGCGCTCTCGGTGCCCGGCACGCCCCCCGAGGCAGCCTCCGGATCGCGCACGATGAATCCGTGATCCCCGGCGACCACCACCTCGGTGAAGCCCGCTTCGAGAGCGGCGTCCACGAAGCGTGCGCACGTGTCGAGGATCTTGTCGAACAGCTCGAAGGAGACCTTGGCGGCAATCTCGCCGCCGTCATCGACATCGGTCGTGTGCGCCACGGGGACCTTCCGATCCCTGTAGGCCTGCTTGAGCGCAGCCGAACGGCTGGCCAGGAACTCCTCGACCGGCCGGCGCTCGACGACGCGGCCCTGTTCCCGGGCAACGCGCTCGAGGAAGCGGGTCCGTTCCGTGACACCCGGCAGCCGGGAGTCTCCGATCGAGGGCACCAGTCGCCCCTGTTCGACGGCCAAGCTGAAGGAGTCCTGGGCGCGGGGCAGCAGAGCGGCCATCCCGACCTCGGTGCGAGCCGGGAGCACACCGAGAACGGCCTGTGCCTCCGTGGCGTGGCCAGCCGCCCGCGCCCTCTCGGCGAGCGCGTAGGACAGGTCGGCCCGGAGGGCGTCCACGATCAGAACGGCGACACGGCCCGGGACATCGACCCAGTCGGCCCAGAAGCGCAACTGAGACCGCATCCCCTCGGCCGCGTAGCGCCCCTTTGCCTCGAGCGCCTGCACGAAGCGCCGCGCGACCTCGCCCACCCAGCGATGGTAGGCACGACGGGCTGGCTCGAGCAGGCTCTCTCGAAGGTCCAGCCACGCGAGCCCGTCATCCTGAGCCACCTGGCGGAACAACGCCTCGATCTGCCAGTCTCCTCCCGCGGCTTCCGCGTACTCCTGTGCCAGGCGGTCGAAGCACTCCTGCGGGTAGGTGGCCAGGGCCTGCCCCCGCTGGTTGACCAGCTCGAGCAGCCTCGCCGCGGCTGCCACCTGTGCCCAGCCACGCCGAGTTTCGGCATCCAGTCCCGCCTGGCACTGCCGCGCAACAGCGATCTCGGCCAGCCGCCGCCACCACGCCGGGTCCCCAGCCTCCTGGCTCGGCTTCTCGGCGAGGAGACGCCTGGCCAGCACTTCGTCGAAGACCCGAAGAGCGGGGACGTGGGCCAGCGCGGCGAGGTCCATGATCTCGTCGAACATCCCACTCCCCGTCAGCTCGCCCTCGATGGCCTTGTTGAGACGCGAGCGCGTACCCGAGTCGGCCAGGCCCTGCTCGAGCACCTGGACCCAACGGGCTCGCGCCGCAGGGTCGGGGAGGTGGTTGCTGAGGGCCTTGGCCTCCGCGGCCTTGGCCTCGACGAGGCTGGCAGCCGCCAGGCAGCGCGCCAGCACCGCCCGATCTGGCGCCTGGCCATCGCTCAGGTGCCGGCGCAAGGCCAGCCCCTCCTTGTCCTTGATGACGACGGTCAACAGTGGAAGCAGACCAGCATCCTGCAGCCTCGCGCGGTCGCCTTCGGAGGTCAGATAACGAACCACGATCGGGCCCGGGTCCGGCGTGGTGGTCCCCAGGGCGATTCGCAGGAGCGCCAATGCCACCGCCTCCTCGCGAAGGCGCTCGACAGAATCGCCGAAATGCCGGCTGAACTCGTCCACCAACTTGACAGCCGCCGGGCCTCTCAGGCTGTTGCGGAGGTGTTGCGAGGCCGGCAATCCGAAGAACTCCTCCAGGGCCCAAGCGAGGTTCGCCTTCGGGGCGTGTTGGAAGGCCTGAATGCAGTCGGTCAGCCACTCGGCATCGACGCCTTCAGGAAGCGGCGGCACGTACAGCAACCACCGCTTCTCGAGCCAGGCGTCGCCGAGATCCATGGCCGCCCGGATGGACAGCGGATTGCCCTTGAACTCGGGCATCTCGACGCCAGCCGGCAACACCTCGCGCAGGGCTTTCTCCAGCGCTCCGGAGTCATCCTCCCAGACGACCACGCGGTGGCTGTCGAAGAGCTGCTCGAGCTTGTGCCGGAGGTGTCGCCTCAGGAGGTCGGTCATGCCTTCCTCGCCATTTCAGCCTCGAGCAGGCGGTTGGTCTGCAGTGGCCTTCGAGACCAGTGCTCGTCGTCAGCCGCCACCCAGCCCGGGCGCACCACCTTGGCACGCGCCGCCAGCCACTCGTCCTCGTCCCATCGCAGGTAGACGCCCTCGGCCGCGGTGGAGCCCACGCGTGACGGACCCAGGAGTTTCTCGACTGACGTTCGCGTGTAGGTCCCCTGGCCGATCAGCGGCACCTGCGCGAGCCCCACCCTCGCGGCCCAGGCCTCACGGCGTACACGCGACCAGAACCGCTCGGCTGCCTGGTCGTAGACGTCGAAGAGCAGAAACCAGTCGGGCAACTGGTCGTACGACACGCTGTGCCGCGCGTAGCACCACTCCCCGAAAGCGATTAGCTTCGGCCGCAGGCCCGCCCTGAGCGCGGACTCGCGCGCGGCCAGCCAGCGCCAGAGGGGCTGGAACTGTCCCCCCGTACCGTGCTCGAGGTAGTGGCCGCGGCTCTGCGCCCGCAGGCGACCATCGGGACCGAGCGAGAGCCCGAGGTTCGCCCCGTCGACCTTTTCCTCCACAGAGACCAGCCTGCGCAAGAGCGCGTCGGCCTCCTTCCGCTCGAGCACCTTGTCCCCACGCACATTCGCCCCGTGCGCCACGAGCAGGTGTGGCGTCCGCGGGAACTTGAAGAAGCCCTCAGCCACGGCGCTTCCTGCGTCGAGGCTTCGCTGGGGTGCCGAACTTCCTCTCGTAGGTCGCCTGAATCTGCTCCCGGCACAGGAACTCCACCGTCACGCCCACGCTGGCAAGAGCCTGCCGCCAGCCCCACCACTTGGAATCGAGCGCCTGCAGGATCGGCGGCCTTTCGGGGTGAGCGTTGGCCACGGCCACGAACTTGCGGTCGGAAGGGTCAAAGGTCTCGAGGCCCTTGGCATTGGGGAACTCGGCGAAGCCACCTTCCTCAGGAGGCACAGGCGTGATCGCCACTTGCTGGCAGCGCGCCGGGTTGGTCCAGTTGGTCAAGACCCACTTCAGAAACGTGTCGCCGACGCGCGGGCTGCCGTTCGCCAAGAGGTTGCGCTGGTACTCGGCGATGATCTCGAAGTCGTCATCAATTACGAGCGCCCGGCGGTCCTCGAGAACCTCCTGGACGGCCCTCTGACACGCCAGGACGCAGTCGGCGTCCACATCCTCGGCCCCGTTGGCGGTGATCGGTACATTCGTGTCTACGACGACCACCGGGCTCACTTGCGCTTCCGCCTCCGCATGGCGGCTTGGGTCATGGCCGTCAGGTCGCCCATCTCATCCCCAAAGAAGTCCTTGGGCCAGTTCGAGATCGCGCCCACCTCATCGACCTGCAGCTCGGTGATCCGGGAGCTGCCCTCCGACGCGTCGCAGACGTAGAAGGCCACATGGTCCTTGCCGATCTGCTCCTCAGCCACGCGCCGCTGCAAGCGGCGCAGGAAGTGCTCGCTGTGGCTCTCGATGATGAACTGCACGGTTCCGTTGAGGGAGGCATCGACAAAGACGTCGGCCAGGTCAGCCTGGACCCTGGGATGGAGATGGATCTCCGGTTGCTCGAAGATCACCGTCGCGCCCCGTCGCGCGTAGTAGCACTGGACCAGCACCGGCAGCATCTGGGACACGCCCACGCCCACGTCGGTGATCAGTACCTCGGCCGAGCGCGGCGTGCGCTGCACCCGCACCTCGAACTCCTTGCGGTTCTTGTTGATGCGCTCGACCCGGAAGGAGTCGATCACACCCATCTCCTTGAGCGAGCGCGCGACAGTGGCGCTGAGCGGCTCGTAGCGCCGGCCCTTGCCGACACCGCGCGCCACCTTGCGGCCCTCAGCCTCCGCGGCGAGGAGCGCCGCCACCGCATCCTCCCCGGACGTGCCAACGCTGCTGGGGCGCTCGCCGGACCAGACATAGGATCGCTCCGGCTTCAGCCGCAGTGGTCCAAGGTACTGGACGCGCGCCAACTGGTGCTCGAGGGCCAGAGCCAGATCTGCCAGCCAACTGGCCTTCTGGAAGTAGTTCCAGACCTCGTCGGGGAATCCATAAAACCGAACTGGTGCAGGTAGCGGCCAAGGCCGGCCCTTCTGCCGCTTGAGGGGCGGCTCGCTCTTGAGGTCGTAGCCCTGAGCGTCTTCCCGCAACTCGAGGTCGACTCGCACCTCGTCGGTCATGTATCGAGCGAGGTGGACGTAGGGCTGCCCCTCCCCACCCAGCCCGACGTCGAGAAGGAAGCGGAGCTCCGTGGGTCGGGACCTAGGCAGCTCGAGCGGACTGGGGAGCCGCCACGTGATGTCGATGCCGATCTTCCGGCTCGGGTCGTGCCCGAAGACGATGTCCGAGCCGGTGCCGAGGTCGACCAGCGCACGCCGGTCCCCCGTGTGCAGCACGCGGGAGCGGTCGGAGGACTCGGCCGTCTGCTTGAGGAGCAGGATGGACTGCAACAGGCTGGTCTTCCCCGAGCTGTTCGAGCCAAAGAAGACCGTCAGGGGCGCGAGCCGAATGCCCGGTGTTTCCTCCCAGCCCTTGAAGTTCTTGAGTTGCAGGCGGGTCAGCATGGCCTCAGCCTCCGAGCTTCTTGAGCGTGGACTTGGGCAGGAGGCGCGCCTCCGCCAGGGGAGTGATGTTGACCTTCACGCCGTAGTCCACATCGGGACGGTAGCCGTGTCCGGCATCCTGTCCGCCGCGCACGTCGGCGATGGTCCGGGCCACCCACTTGGCGTTGGCGGCGACCTTGGCCTTCTTGGCTGGCCCGCGAACGACCGCCTCGATGGCATCCTTCAACTTCCGCAGGGCGTCCGTCTCCGCCAGCCAGCGCTCCAGGTCATCGGTAGCCGCCTTCTTGGCGCGCCCCTCTGCTTGGTTCGCTTTCAGCCGGGCATCGGCCAGTTGCGACTGGGCCGCGTCCATCGCTGGCTCTAGGTAGTGGGACACGAGCCGGGGAAGAGTATCGGGGGTGAGCTTGAGGTAGTGGACGTAGGCCCGGAAGCCACCGCCGGGAGAGCCACCGAAGCTCTCCGAGCTGATCAACCAGAAGAGCGGCCTCTTGCGATGGAGATCGACGTGCCAGGGGAAGAACTTGGTGGCCAGCCACTCGTCGACCGTGTCCACACCGAGGTAGGCCGGCGCCTGGCTGAGGAGCGCCGACGCTGCGTCCTTGCCCAGGTCGTGCTCGATCGCGTCTTTCACCCTCACGACCAGCCCAGGCTCGAGCCGTGTCGCGGCGACCGGGATGATGCCGTCTTCGTCTGCTTCGAGGACGTGCTTGGCGTAGTGGGACAACCAGCGCGACACGAGGTCCTCGTCGCTGGCGGCGATCTCGGTGGCCGCCTCCTCCTCGCTTTCCTCGCCAAGCTCCTCGTCGTCTTCTTCGTCAGCGCCGTTGCTTCGGCCGGACTCCGACTCGGCGCGTCGGGCGACCTCCCTCTCGATCAGTTCACGGTCGGCGTGGGACAGGCCATAGAGCTCATACGTGGCGACGTCCAGGTCGCGGATCCTGGCCGCGATCTGGGCTTGCCGTTCCTCGTCGGCCTTGCGAACTGTCTCGAGGAGACCTGACAGGGACATCGCCTTCTGCCCCGTTCGTCGCATCCCGTTGAAGGCCTCCCTGAGATCAGGTGTCGCGAAGTCGCGACACGTCTCATCGCCCTTGTGCCCGTCGAGGTGCAGGGTCCTGATCGACGCCACGTGGTTCTCGAAGGTCGCGCCTGGGCCCTGAAGAGGCATCGGGAGGGTGCTCACCAGACCGATCTCCCACATCCGCTCGGGCGTTTGCATGAGCATTCCAGCAACGCCTACCGAAGAGTTCAGCAAGCCGGCGATAGCTTCAGCGGACCACTTCTTGCCAAACACCGACGACCCCTTGTCAGCAAAGACACAGCCACCGGGATAGCTGCCGAACTTCCGCAGTCTCCAACTCGCCCGAGGCCACGTGACTCCTGGCCTGAAGTAGAACTGCGGGTTACGAATGACGGCTTTGGGAAACTCCTTGACCTCCCGCCCGTCGTCCTCCCAGTTCACGACGAGGTCGGTCCGGGCATAGAAGCGGACCTCTCGGCCTCCCTTCACGAACGGCACCCAGCGCTTGCCCTGGCCCATCTTCTGGGGAGGGATCTCCCACCGGTGCCGGACGAATCGCCCGTCATCCGCTGTGGCGAGCCCTTGTTTCACGTCGGCGATCTTCAGGTCTGGGCGTCCAGGAATGAGGACGCCCTTCTGATCCCTGTCCAATGGTGGGAACTTCTTGAAGAGGCTGCGCAGACTGTCGCTCGCCCAGTAGGCGTACGGCATCCCTGGGACGTCCTGGAAGCTGCCCAACCGCGCGACAAACCAGTCGTCCTCAGGGTCAGGCCCCCGTGCTGCGAAGCGCGGGAAGGTCTCGACGAACCGCGCCTGCTTCTCCCAGTCCTTCTTGCGATCTGAGAGGCGCTCAAAGGCACCATGGTGGGTGGGGACGTCCCGGTGCTCGTGTGCGGTCAGCTTTCGCGCAACGGTCCCCACGGTCCCGACAGTCGCACCATCGAGGACACCATACCCGTACACTTGGAGCAGTTCGGGCCGAGCCTCGCCGCAGAGGATCTGGGTTCGCACATCCTCCAGGCTCGACAGGAACATGTAGGTCCACGGAACCAGCGCACCGAGGAAGCCGTTCGGGACAGCGAGATCGAGGCCTTGCTCGAGAAACGCGGCGTAGAGGTCGCTGTGCGTCCGCGGGTACCGGCCCTCGACCTTCTTCTTGGCGTTCCCTTTGAGGTAGTCCTTGGCCTCGGGAGGCATGTCCCCATAGGGCGGGTTCATCAAGACGACGTCGTACTGGCGCGACAGGAGCGCCAGAAGCCCCACGCTACGCTCGAGGTCGGTGTAAAACAGGCGCGCACCGATGTCCTGCCCCGGCGCCGCCTCGCGCTCGAAGAGCTCAAGCTGGGCCAGAAGGGACTCGATCGTCCAGACCGCTCCCGAATGGCTCGTGAAGACCTCGCCCAACTCCCGCTGTCGCTTTACGTCCAGGAGCACCTGCTGTCGCTTCCCGAAGCCACTGGGCTCGCCGCTCGCAGCGGACTTCTTGGCGGCCAGCTTCCCGAACAAACCCTCGAACTCGGTCCGGACCTTGAGCAGGCTCCCCAGGGAGTTGGTATGGTCCAGGCTCGAGAGGACCTTCTCGTAGAGCGCCCGGATCTCCGGGTCGTCCTTGAAGCGGGCCAGGAAGCCGGCCTTGCGGGGGTCGTCGCCGACGTGGGCGTCGGCCACCACGATGTTGAGCCCCTGGACCTCGAACCGGGCCGTGGGGTCGAGGGTGGCCAGCACCGTGCGCGCCTTGAGGTAGAGGTTGAAGGCGGCAAGCTGGGCCGCGCGCAGGTCGATGTCGATGCCGAAGAGGTTGTCCCTCAAGATGAGGGCCGGGATCTCCCGCGGGTCGAGGTGGGGCTCGGCTTCCCGGTACATGACGAAGAGGATGTCGAAGGCGTAGAGCAGGAAGTGGCCTGAGCCGCAGGCGGGGTCGAGGACGCGAATCTCACGCGGGCTCTTGCGGGGCCTGAGGATGGCACGCGACGGCAAAGGCACCAGAAAGCGACACAGTCGGTCGACGGTGCCGTCCTTCAAGGGATCGGGCTCTTCGCGAAACCAGGCCTCGAATCCGCCTGGATCGCCGGCCGCGTGGGGAATGCCTTGCCGCTGCTCCGCCAGCCGCCAGGGGTCCTGCTCGAGGCGCGGCAGCCGCTCCTCGGACTCCAGCCAAAGCCGTCCCAGGGTGTTGTCGGCCAAGACTCGCACGACCCAGTGCGGCGTGTAGAACTGGTTGGCGACAGGAATGTCGTCGGCCGTGTACTTGAAGCCGGTCGTGGTGTTCTTCTTCTTCTTTAGCGCGGCGTTCAGGTCGGTGTTGTAGTACTGGTAGACCCAGCCGAGCACGTCGGGTTGCGACCAGTCCTCGTGGGTCACCGTGGTGGAGAACTGGCCCAGGACTTGCCTGAGAGTGCCGGCGTCGGGCCACACCAGGCTGTGCTCGTCGTTCAGGTCGAAGAGGACACGGACGTCCTTGGACAGCTCGCGACAGGCATCCTCGATGCCGGCCCGGAGAGACTGGTCGCGGTTGAGGCTCTTGCCTTCGCCGGCCGCCCTCTCGCGCAGAAGCTGGCCCCTCGGAGAGTTGTCCCCGTACTCCTCCGAGCAGAGCGCCGCCGGTGGATCCAAGAAGCCGCGCACCTCGAGAGCGCGCAGGGCCGCCAGGCGGTTGACCCAGGTACCGCCGGCTTCGCGAACGAAGCGGCTGACAGCCTCGGGGGTAATGCCCTCTTTGCCGACGGCGCGGCCCTGGCGGGTGATCGCCTCGAGAAGCTGCGGCCGGATGCGGCGCTGCTCGGCGGTCAGGGTGAGCTGCTGCTCGTCGAGGGGCGGAGCGTCGCGGAACAGACCCTGGGCCACGAGTTGCTTACCCAGGCTGTCCACGATCCGCTCGCGCACGTCCTTGACGACCGGGCCGAGGACCTCGCGCCGCTTTTTCTCCATGCTCAGTCCCCCAGCTCGTCGACCTCGACGGTCAGCTTCCAGGCGCGTCCGGGCGCAGCGACCAGGGTCGACTCGATGGCTTCGAGGGCCTTGCGGCGGTCCTCGTCGCCCCGGACCGAGAACTCGAGGCGCTTCGCGGTGCGCTGAGGCGGCTTCGGCGGCGCCGGGGGGGCCGCAAGCGCGTCGAGGCTCCGCAGCGCCCTCCCCTCGCGGGCTTCGAGCTGCTCCAGGCTCCGCAGCAGGTCCGGCAGGCTGGCGCGGCAGTCGGGGCACTGTCCGTCAGGCTGCTCCTCGAGCGAGAGGACGCCATCAGCATTGCAGCCCAGCGCGCCGAGGTCGGCGAGCCAGTGCTCGCGCTCGGCCTCGCTGGCCTTGGCCCACGCGGGGTGAACGTGCAGCCGGGCCTGGGCCTGAGCGATGTGATCTTGCCGTTCGCGGTGGCGCTGGGCGTAGTCCGTCGCGTAGGCCCCGAAGCAGCGGGCGTCACGGTCGAAGGCCCTCTGCGGGTTGGTCAGCAGCTCGACACCTTCAGACTGGGCACCCAGCGCTTCCAGGTCGGCGGCGACTTCGTGGCCATGCCCCGCCTGTCGCCAGCCCGGGTACAGGGCGCGGGCGCGTTGCGCCACGCCGGCCAGCGGCGCGAGCTGGCTCTGCTTGCGCAGAAGCGTGACGGCGTCCACGACGGCCTGGTGGGGCCTCAGGGTCGCGGCGGCGTCCTGGCCGCCGGCAACAGCTCGCGCCCCGACGGCGAGCTGCTTCAGCTTTCCGGCCACGAGGTCGGGCTCCGTGGCTGGCTGCAGCCAGGACACCAGCACCTGCGCCGCCGCGGTCCCAGGCAGTTGGCGCCCCTGCAGGTCGGCGAGCGCCTCGCGGGCGGCCGCCAGGTGCTCCTTGACCAGCGTTGGCACCTCGCGCTCGAGCTTCTCGACGCTGTCGAGGCCCGGGTTACCGAGCACCTCGGTGCACAGCCGCGTCAGCAGCAGGCGCTCCTCCATGGTCAACGTGACCTGGCTGGGCTCGACCACGGCCTTGTTGAACTGCTGCGAGCCCGTCAGCCAGGTCTCCGCCTTGGCGTCGGTCTCTGACCGGAGGATGCCCCCATCGGAGAGCTTGACGATCACGCGCCGAGCTCGAAGAAGCGCGCCCAGCCCGGCCTTGACGACCCGTTCGGGCCACCCGTACGGAGGCCGCGCGAAGTGCTCCACGAGGGCCTTGCCCGTACGTTGGTTCTCCTGGGCGAACAACTTGAGCGCCAGCTCGATCTCCTTGAGGAACGGGCGGTCGACCAGGGCAGCGCCCCCCGCGTCGAAGAGCTTGAGCCCGGACATGAAGTCGGGTTGGGCTTGCGGCGGCTTCCACGTGAACACCTTGCGCAGAGACGCGTCATCCAGCGAGGCCGAGCCGTCCTCGAGGTGGGGGAAGACCTGGTCGAGGGCCTCGCGCATGGTCTCGTCGAAGACGTCAGCGGCCTTCTTGCCACCACCGGCAAGCACCGTGTCGACGCCTCGATGGATCACGGTGCCGCCCTCGATCGCGGCACGGGCCAGCTGGGGCAGCGTCTCATCCCGAAGCGTGTCAGCCTTCGCCTGCTCTCCCTTGAGGAGCGCCGCGCCCTGATGCCCGTGCCGGTTGGCGTGCTCGGTGATGGCCGCCTCGAGCTTGATCAGGCGGCGCGCAACGTCCTCCGCGTCTCCAACGCCGCTCAGGACCCACAGAGCGGCGTGGGGCGCCTCTGCGAACTGCGCGGCCAGCAGCTTCACGTTCGGAAGCTGCCCCCCGGCCTTGGGCCAGACGAAGTGCAGCTCGAGCCCCTTCGCCGTGGCCTGCGGGTCGGGCAGGGAGCCCGTGCCGAAATGGACGTGGGTGCCGACGTGCAGTTTGTGACCCCGCTTGACCTCGAGTGTCTCAAGCTCGAGCTTCGCCGCTTGGTTGCCGAGAGCCTCCTCGAGCCGGGCTCTCATGCGACTCTCGTCGACCACCTGCGAGTCGACCAGCTTTTGAAAGCTGACCTCCTCTTCGCGATAGAAGCGGAAGCCCGTCTCGGCCTCCTCCCCGATGAAGTGCTCCGCCACCAGCCGGGTGCAGGCCTCACGGACATCCTTGAGGTGTGGCTCCCAGGCGGCGCCCAGCCGCGGGTAGAGCAGCGAGGCCACGTTCTCGGCGCTGACACGGATGCGGCGGGTGCCCTTCGGGTTGAGGTGCTGGAGGAGGAAGATGGTCTTCGCCACCGCGGAGAGCCTGACCGAGCCGCAAGCGCCAAGGCTCTCGATCACTTCGTTGATGCGCTGGTCGGTGACGGAGTCAGTCTTGCAGACCACGTCGCGGATCACGTCGTAGGCCTTGTCGAACGTCACGAGCGCCCCCACCTCGGCCGAGGCCAGGTCGGCTCCGTTACCGCGCACGAAGAGTGACCGGATGGCGCTGAGGAGCGCGCGGCTCTGAGCCGCCGTCTGGTCGATCTGCTGGTCGCCCCTCAGGGCCTGCAGGATCGCCTGAAGCAGCCTGATGTGGTACGGGAGGCAAGGGTAGTAGTCGGCCACGGCCTTGGCGTCGGTCAGCGAGGCCGTGTCGCGAATCAGGCTCTCGTCACGCAGCTTGGTCGCGCTGGCCAGCAGGCCGCCGTGGTCCTTGATGAGGCCTTCGAGAGCCGCATGGCCCTTGGACGAGGGGTCCTTCTTGAGCCAGCGTTCGCGGACGACGGTGTCGATGTCGCGCTCCTCCAGCTCGAGACGGCCGCCCTTTGGGAAGCGATCTCGCAGGAAGACCACGTACTCGGACAGACCCGCGAAGTTCGTGTCGATCGTGTCGACCTTGAGCTGGGCCGTGGCGAACAGGAAGACCTTGCCCTTGCCCTTGTCCTTGACGCGCTCTGCCAGGCCCTGGATCTCGCGGATGCGGTTGCCGTCGAAGCCCCCGCTGCCCTTGAGGTACAGCGCGACCTCGTCCACGCACAGCAGCACCCGGCCAAGGTCCGGATGCTGAGTCTTCGCCAGGTCGACGGCCAGGTCGACGACGGTATCCGGATCCGGCGCGACCTTCTCGCGGTCATCCAGGTAGGCCCGCGGGTTGCCGACGTGGGGGAGCACGGAGGGCAGCACGGCTTCGAGCACCACGTGGGCCTCGTACGCGCGATCGCGAATGCCCGGATCGGTCCAGGCCAGGGGCCGACCGTCCGTGTCGACGTTCCCGGACTTGCGGTTCTCGTCGACCACGGTCTTCAGGAAAGACTCCCACTTGCGCTTCTTGTGGATCTCCCGCTCGAGCTGGGCGATGTGCGGGACGGCCGAGTAGCCGGCAGCCCGGTTCAGCTCCCCGGCCAGGCGGTACAGCAGGGGCCGGTCCTGCGCGTGCTTGCCGCCGCCGTGAGCCATCGCCAGGTTGACCGTGACACTGCGGACCTTGAACTCCCGCGCCAGCCGCTGCCAGGCGACTTTCAGGTCGTGCTTCTCCACGGCGTACTGGAGGGCATCGGCCTCCTTGCCGTCCGGAAGCCGGAGGCGCCGGTTCTCCAGCAGGGCGCCGGCCAGCTTGAGAAAGTGCGACTTGCCAGAGCCAAAGAACCCAGAGATCCAGCCCCGCAGGCAGTCGGGGCTGTTGCCCTGCGAGGTGTCGAGGAGCCCGTCGACCAGCGTCCGAAAATACTCGCGCGTCGTGTTGGTGAAGACGTACTCGTCGATCTCCGAGCGGATGTCGATGTCTTCTTCGGTGTTGACGACCTCGTTGAGTGGCCGGGAGGGGTCGCGTTCTGGAGCGAAGAGCTGCTTGACAATCATGGTTCCCTGCTCAGGTGACGATGTGGCCGCGATAGGCGCCCGTGGGATCGAGGCGACCCAGGAAGCTCAAGGACGTGCCATCGGCCTTGCCCGGGTAGGCGACAGCCAGAGTGGTGCGGATGCCCTTCGAGTACAGGCCTTCGAGCACCCCAGAGACGTGGGCGAAGGGATAGAGCGGGCCCAGCCGACAGAGGATCAGCACCCGCCCGAGGTCGGAGGCTTGTTGATGCTTCTCGACGCACAGGCGAACCAGCTCGCCCACCACACCGCTCCTGGGGTCTGAGAGATCGCCCTGGAGGCGGTAGTACTCGTCACGGCTGCGCAGCAATCGGTTTGCGTACCGCTGGAGGACCTGGGCCACAAGGGGCGCCAGTGGCACGAGCTGCGAGTCGATGCCGCGGCTTGTCAGGCGGGCCGGCAGGCGCCGGACAGCGTTGATGGCGGTCAGTTCCTCCTTCGGGGGGTAGGGCAGAATGACATGGGGGAACCCGTAGCCCGGCATCTCCTGCCGGGCCATCTTGGCAGTCGCCTCGACGAAACGGTCGAACCGCCCTTCATCCCAGGCCATGCTCGATCCACTCCGCAAGCGACCCGAACGCCGGCTGCACTTCGATGACGTCACCCACCAGGCTCACCCGCCACCAGCCGTGCTGCACGGCGAGGTCCAGAAGCGGGCGCACTTCGACAGGCCTGAGGAGGAGGAGGGTCCAGAACGGGTGCTCGATCAACACTCTTCCACGCAGGCCGCTGTCCCAAAGGCCCCACAGGTGGAACGCGAACACCTCGGGTCGGATCGCGTACACCAGCACGACCTCGCGCCTCGCGCCCAGACCCAGGACGCCGACATCCCGCAGGGCCGACAGGAACCCCTCGATCCATGTTCGTTGCAGGTGCGGGCTCCACGGCTTCCGGCCGTACCGGGCGAAGAGAGCGTCCAGCGCCGCGATGGCGTCGGCCTTGAGGAGCGCCCCGCCGGGGTGCAGGCGCGGCAGAACAAACTCGCTGGCGAGATCGTAGGCGGCCCGGTCGCTGCCCAACAAGTAGGGCAAGAGCACCTGGCTGCGCGCGACGGGTCGTGCGGCCTTGGCCATGAAGTGAGCCAGCAGGCTCGACGACACCAGGGGCGCCTGGGCTTCCAGGCAGCGTCGCCTCAGCGCTGCCAGCACGTGCTTCCGGCGAGACGCGGACCTGAGACGCAGGAGTGTGCCGGAGTCGAGCTCACGCGCCAGGTCTGATGGCGTCGCGCCTCCTGCCAGCCGGGCGAGAAGCGCGGCCATGTCGTCGGTCGCCAAGCCGCAGCTTTCGAGCCCGGTTCGGAAGCGGGCGACTGCTGGCGCGATGGCCGCCTGGGCCCCCGGCGCGTGCGTCGGCAGAGTGCTGGTCGCCATCACGCGGCGGTCTCCGACAGACCCCGTGGACCTACGGAAGCGCGTTCCATGTCTGCTCGAGCAACTGTCTCACGCACTCTCGGCCGAGGTCCTCGGCCTCCAGCGTCAGGGCAAGCGGATTGAAGCCGCCGTTGTACTTCCAGGCCCAGGCGAGCTTGATGCCGACCGCAGCCAGAGCGGCCTTGGTCTCCTCGAAGGCGGCAGAGGGTTCGTTCTCGCTGACATCGCCCCAGGCCGCCGGGACAGGCAGGTAGATTCGCCCGGAGGCGTCCTTTCTGGGCCAGATCGGACACCAGCACCGTGAGCTCTTCCATAGCCCGACGTAGCTCTTGGCTGACCACACCGTGGTGTGCTTCAGACCCTGCGCGGTGAGGGCCGCACGGAACTTCTCCAGGAATGACCAGAACTCCGTCGTGGTCTTGGCCTTCCAATCGGCCTCGATCAGATTTGACGGGGCGGGCTTGAGAGCGCCGCCCGGAGCCTGCTGGAGGTCCTCGGGCAACACCACTGCCTCCAGCCAGACGGCCGGCTTGCCATCGACTTCCAGGCACCTCACCTCCAGCGCCACCAGGGCCAGGCTGCGCGCAAGGGTCTGAAGCAGGAGCCAGTAACGACTTCCCTTGATGCGCTCGGCGACGATGACCGGGTAGTGCTCCCGATCCTGCTCGTCCGCTGCCTGCTCACGAGCCCAATAGTCGAGCGCCCGGAAGCCATGGTCGGCGTCGAGCTCGCCGCGCATGAGCTCGATGTCGTACACACGGTCCTCGATGGCTTCGTCCACCGCCTGGAGGTCGAGGCGTCCCCCGGCAGAGCCGGCTGGGCGGGTGAGCTGAGCGCGGACGATGCGCACGTCGGAACCCAACCCCAGCCTCTTGGGGTCAGCCTGCAGCCACTGCTCGAGCCAGGCTTCGTCCAATCCCAACTCGCTCAGCGTTCGCGGTACCGGGTCCATCACGCTCGGCATGATGTCTGACTCCACTTGAGACTGATCAGGCGGCCTGTCTTCTCAGCCGACGCTGCGACTCCCTACGGAGCCAGGTCCGCCGGTACCGACACGCCTGGGGGCAGTGATACCCGGAAACCGTTGAGTGGGCAAGCGCTTCGAAGGCCCCATCATGTAACAAACGCGACGGCTTCGGCAGCGAGAGGCATCCTCCGACCTCGCCAACCTCAAGCTCCACCGCCCACCCTCCGGCGCCCCCAGCAACAGGCCCGGCCGACGAGGTGGGACAGGCTGCGCTCGAGCACGTCCTCAGCCTGCTCCAGCAGCGGGGGCCGGGAGACGGCCCGAGGGCAGCGTCACGTCGATGCGCTGGCCTGGGACGAGCCGGCCGCGGAACTGGATCTCCGGCCAGCGGCGGCCGTCGCCCAGCAGCGCCGCTGCGATTCGCCAGGGCGAGTCTCCTCGCTGGACTGCGTACGTAATGGTGACCGTGGCCGCCACCGGGACTGCGGCCGGTACTGGCGCGGCCGATGCGGCCACGGGCGGGGCCGGCGCTGCTGTAGGGCGACAGCAAAACTGACCCCCAAACGACAGTAAATCTGACCCCCCCCCGAGCCGGCGAGGAGGCCGTGATGGGGACGAGGGAAGGGGCCGTGACACCCTGCGTGGCGGAGGTG